>DHJN01000099.1:0-10088 GCA_002404345.1 Actinobacteria bacterium UBA4719
CACCCACCACCGCACCAACAGCGGCACCCTGAGAGGGTGGGCGACGCGAGTGCAAAGCTGGCCGGACCCACCGCCAATGAGTGACCGAGATGGCTAGGTCACGGCCACCATCCTGGCCACACCGGCTGCATCGTGGACCAGCGGACTCAGTCCCTGCGACCGGCTGACCGCGTCCACCAGGCCGCAGGTCTGCAGCCAGTTGGCGAACAGCCGGTGCCCGCCCTGGGTCAGCACGCTCTCGGGGTGGAACTGCACCCCCTCCAGAGGCAGGGTGCGGTGACGGACCGCCATGATCACCCCGGACTCGGTCCGCGCCGTCGTGATCAGGTCATCGGTGATGGTGGCGGGGTCGATGGTCAGCGAGTGATAGCGCGTGGCGGTGAACGGCGACGGCAGACCCTGCAGCACGCCGGTACCGTCGTGGCGCACCACCGAGGTCTTGCCGTGCAGGAGCTCCGGCGCCCGGTTGACCGTGGCACCGAAGACGACGCCGAGCGCCTGATGTCCCAGACAGACTCCGAGCATGGGCTGGTTGCGCTCGGCACAACCGGAGATCATCGCCATCGAGACTCCGGCCTCCTGCGGGGTGCCGGGACCGGGTGAGATCAGGACTCCGTCGAAGTCGGCGGCATCGGCCGGCAGAAGCGCGTCGTTGCGTGCGACCTCGCAGTCGGCACCGAGCTGTTGCAGATAGCCGACGATGGTAAAGACGAAGCTGTCGTAGTTGTCCACCACCAGGATGCGAGGGGCACGCGGGGCAGCAGCGCGGCTGTTCATTGCTTTGTTGTTGTTCACTTCGATGCAGCCTTCACGGGGCAGAGGTGGTGAGTCGGGGGGAGTTGAGTCGGGGGGAGTGCAGTCCGAACTGGACGGAGTTGTCGTTGAACGGCATGAACGGTGCGATCGCGGGGAACAGCCAGAGGAAGCAGACCGCGACCACGACGCCAACCAGGATCAGCGACAGAAAGGCCTTGACCTGCCACGGGCCGGGGAGCAGGCGCCACAGGGGTCCGTACATCTCAGCCCACCGCCCCCGCCGGAGCAGCCATGAACGACGCAGGAAGACCACTGGCCCTGGGGATGCGCTTCACGAGCTTGGCAAACACGACATAACGTTCGCGCGCGCTGAACTTTGGATGGCAGGTGGTCATCGTCATCCAGGCCTGCGTCGGTTGGACACCCGGGTGCTGCGGCACACTGGCAATGACGTCCGCGTGGTCCGGAGTGACGATCACGTGACGGTCGACGGCATACACGATGTAGCCGGCCTTGGTCTCGACCACGACGAGGTCCCCCTTCTGGAGCAGGTCTATGTTGTGGAACGGCCGACCATATGTCGTGCGGTGCCCGGCGACGGCGAAGTTGCCGACCCGACCCGGCATGGCCGTGTTGGGGTAGTGTCCGACGCCTTTGGTCAGCGTGTCGTGATCGGTATTCTCCAGCACGGGCCGGGCGTAGTCAGCGCCGAGACGCGGGATCCGCACGATCGCGAAAGCCTCGCCGAAGGGGACGTTCTTCAGGGTGAAGATCGCGTCCGGTCCACCTGCCCGTCCGAGGGAGCGCCCGAGCGAGCGCCCGGGAGCATCCGCCTGACCGAACCCGCGCTCGAGAGCCTGGACGGTGCCGGCTTGTTCGCGGTTGGCGGTCACGTCAGTCCACCAGAGCTGCCACGACACGAACAGCAACAGCAGGAGACCGGCAGTGATGAGCACCTCGCCGAGGGTGCGGACCACCCAGCGCAGCACCTTCATTGTCGTCCCGTCATTCCTTGGCCCTCGCGTTCAACAGACCCAGGCTTCCCGCGTATGCCGGAAAGGTGGCCCGATCCTTGCTGTTCACGTCGTAGACCAACCCGAGCAGGTCGGCATACTGGCGGTAGATCGTGACCGGCGGGCTCTTGTCCAACGCGCCGCGCATGGTCGACACGTCACCGATCGCCTGGATGACGTAGGGCGGTGAGTAGACCCGACCCTGCAGGATCAAGGTGTTTCCCACGCACCGCACGGCGCTGGTCGAGATGACGCGCTGATCCTGCAACATCATCGCCTCCGCGCCCCCGGCCCACAACGCGTTGACCACGCTCTGGACGTCCTGCTGATGCACGACGATGTCATCGGCGGTGAAATCCTTGGGCAGGCTCGCCGCGGTGCGTTTGGCGTCATCCAGGGTGACTGACAGCGCTGGGCCGGTCACCGCCTGCGTGCCGACGGTGAGCGAGAGCCTGGCGGCCTCGGCGCGCAGTCGGGCCACCCGGGCGCTGCCCGGAGCCGCCCGGGCGGTCAGCGCGTCCACCTCACCCTGCAACTGCTGCACGGACGCCGCACGCTCGCGCACCGCCCGGTCCTGGGCACGAACGACATCGACCAGGTCGGAGCGGCCGGAGGAGCGCAGGTCGGTGCCCTGCGAAATCTGTGCGCTGGTCGCAAACAACAGGCCCGCCCCGACGGCAACCACCGGCACGACGGCAGCCCAGCCCCAGAGCCACCATGGCCTGCCAAGGTGCAGGTGTACAGCCATTGGGGCCTCCTGCCTGCGACTCGGGGTGTGGAGCCTCTACGCTAGGGCAAATACCTGTCGCACGATGAACCGCCCATTGAAGGAGCTACCCCGTGCCCGAGTCCAAGGGACGCGCGAAGCCCACGCACACCCCCCCGCCCCCGCGCCGTGGCAAGATGACCATGGCCAACCCGCCGTGGTTTGTGCCCGTCATGCTCGGCCTGATGCTCCTGGGCCTGCTCTGTGTCGTGATCTTCTACGTCACCGCGGCGGCCTCGAGCACCGCCGCCGCTTACCCGGTCCCCGGGTTCAACTACTGGAACCTGGCGATCGGTTTCGGCCTCATGGTCAGCGGATTCCTGATGACCACGCGCTGGCGCTGAGCGGGTGCAGTCAACAGCCTGAACCGAGTTATCCACAGGCGTTGTCCCCAATGGGGATAAATGACAAGGGTGTAGTTCCTCGTCCAGAAGGATGGCGGTTCCTGCGTCAGCGTGAGCCTTGGCGCTAACTGGGTTTGTCCCTATTCAGGACTCACCGGCTTCCCTTGACCACCCCCACTGCCGCGGAGGTAGTACTTGGTTGCCTTCCAGCCGCCACCCGACCTTGCAGGTGATCTTGTGCTGGTTCCGACCCAGGGCCCCTTCGTGTAGCGAGGTGGCAGTCGGCTCTTGACCCGGCTCATCCAGGTGCAGACGCGGTACGCGCGTCAGGCGGCCGCTGGTAGCGGCGAGGCTTTCGGTGGTGCGATGTAGCGGGCGAGGTTCACTGCGGCGTTCACGTCCCGGTCGATGACCAGGCCGCAGGCGCCGCAGGCGTAGACCCGGTCCGACAGCGTCAGGGCGGCGTTGATGGTCCCGCACCCGGAACACGTCTTCGACGACGGGAACCATCGGTCCGCGACCACAACCTCGGTGCCATACCAGGTGGCCTTGTACTCGAGCTGGCGCCGGAACTGCCCGAACGCGGCGTCGGAGACGTGACGGGCCAGTGCCCGCAGTTGAAGCATCCCGGCCACGTTCAGATCCTCGATCGTGACGGACGTGTACCCGCGGGCGAGCTCAGTGGTGATGTTGTGGAGCAGGTTGCCGCGCAGGTAAGCGATCCGGGCGTGCATCTTGCCCAGGCGTCGTGCTGCCTTATTCCGGCCACCGGAGTCCCTCTTGGTTCTCGAGTAGGACTGGTTGGCCAGCTTCAGGCGTGCCTGGGCGTACTGCAGTGCTTTCACCCCCGCCCACGTGTGCAGCACACGTCCTTGTCCATCAGCGACGACCGCGAGTGTCTTGACCCCGAGGTCCACACCCACCGGAGCTCGGCGTCCGTTCTTCGGGCTGCGACGCTGGTGGTGCAGCTGCGCCGCGACACCCGTGATGGCGACAACCCAACGACCGCGCTCGAACCGGAAGCTGGCCGCGTACACGTGGAACCGGCCGGACCCGAGCATCTTGGCGAGCTTGCCGGTGTGCTCGTGAACTCGAAGCCCGCCGAGCTTCGGGAACCGCAGGCCCCGTGGACCGGTTGCCCGCACGGGAGACGTCTGCCCGGGCCTGGATTTCGACCGGAGCCGGAACGCCGGCGCGGTCGTGTGTCGGCTCTTGAACCGGGGGAACCCGGCCGCCTTGCCGGCCCGTTCGCCCTTGCGGGACTTCGACCAGTTAGCGAGCGCGCGGGCGGCGTTGACCGACGCGCACTCGAACACGTCCGTGGACACCTCGCCTCGCCACGGCAGCCCGCGGACCTCGTTACCGGCCTCGTCGAGACTGACGCTGGCATCGGAGGCGCGGCCATCCTTCCAGGCGTTCATGTGGTTGATGAACGACACCCTCGACCACGACAACGTCGGTGTGAGGTCTCTCTCCGCCACCCCATAGGAGCGTTCGGCGGCACGCTGGCCGAGGTTGGCCTTGACCCGCCCGAGGTGGTGGTTGTACGCCAGCCGGGCGGCGCCCGCGTGTGCGAGGAGGGTCTGGTGCTGCTCGCGGTTCGGGTCCAGGGTGAACCGGAACGTCGTAGACCGCGACAAGGGCACACCTGTGTGGGAGACCAGCACGAGGCTGGGCTTCTCGACCGCGACATCCATGGGCACACAGCTGATGGTGCCAGACGCCACCGACAAAGCAGCAGTCGCGATTAGGGACACACCCTCTGACTGGGTGTGTCCCATTTCTCCGGACCGATGAGCCTGGGAGCGCAACGCGCTCTCATGCCGATGTGCGGACGACCCTTGGCCTCCGGCACCTGAGGAGAGCGACGCCGAGGCCGAGCGATGACCTTGTCTAGTGGTACTGCCCGCGGTACCATCAATGGGTGGCGTCCGTGGAGAAGATCGTCTCTGGCATGAGAGACAACCCCAAGAACGTCCGCTACGAGGACCTCAACAAGGTTTGTGAACATTACTTCGGCCCGCCGAGCACCACGGGCGGATCCCATGCCGTATTCAAGACGCCTTGGCCCGGCGACCCTCGCGTGAACATCCAGAACGACAAAGGAAAGGCCAAGCCGTACCAGGTGCGGCAGGTCCTCGCGGCAATCGACATGAAGGAGGCACAGTGATGCAGACCGTTTCCCGGCCCGACGTTTCGCACTACACGTATCGCGTGACCTGGTCGAGCGAGGATGACGAATTCGTCGCCGCGTGCGTTGAGTTCCCCTCCCTGTCTTGGTTGGCTTCGTCCCAGGTGGAGGCCCTAACTGGCCTCGACGATCTGATCGCCGAGACCGTGGCAGACATGCAGGAACAGGGAGAGACCGTTCCCCAACCATTGTCCGAGCGCAGGTACTCGGGGAAATTCAATCTACGCGTGGGCGAAAGCCTGCACCGCCGACTCGCCCTCGAAGCTGCAGAGGAACAGGTGAGCATCAACCAGCTGGTGATCCGCAGACTCACGGACGCTGGTTAGGACCACGCCGCACGTCCTATCTTTGCCGCATTCCGCGCGACGACCCGCCCCCCGGTCACGCTGCGAGCGGGAGTACACGCTGGGCACGTACCCGTGACAGGTGGCGCAGGGTGGTCGCGATGCAGGCGACCTGAAGCCAGCCGGTCGCCGAGGTGGTGGTGTTCTCGAACGACTTCGCAAGACGGCGGGAGCGTCCGAGGCGGCCGTGGGCGACCTCGACGCGCCAAGCGTGCCGGATGGGGCGGAACACCGGCTGCTTGTCGTCCCACCCGACCCGGCGCAGCTCGAGGTCGTGATGCTTGCCGAGCGTGCGGGCAGCGGCCGCGGTGACCCCACGGTCCACCAGGACCAGCTCAAGCCGCCCGGTGACCCCCTGCTGGGTCAGGTGCTCCAGCATCAGCTCGCTGGCCCGGTTCTCATGGGTGGAGGCCGGCACGACCAGGGCACCCACCGGGAGCCCGGTCACGTCGACCGCCACCACGCGCTTGGCGCCCTTCGTGCGGCCGTACGGGCCGCCGCGGTCGTGGAAGGTGAACCCGCCGTTGGACGCCCCACGGGCGAGGTGGGTGTCGATGACCACCATCGACGGCGTCGCATCGGCCCGGCCGTCCGCCTCGCGGGCGGCCGCGTGCAGCACCGTCAGCGCCCGCGTCCAGGTTCCGTTGCGTGACCAGCGGCGGAACTGCGACCACACCCGCGTCCAAGGCCCGAACGACTCGGGCAGGTAGCGCCACTGGCAGCCGGTGTGGGAGACGTACAGCATCGCGTCCACCACCCGCCGGAGGTCCGGTGCGTGCTTGGGTCCGCGCTTGCTGGGCGCGTTGAACACCGGTTGCAGCAGCGCCCACTGCTCGTCGGTCAGGTCACTGGAGTACGACATGCCGCACACGGTGCCGACCAAACCGGCGACGGCAGTCACCACCAAATGGGACACACCCAGTAAGAGCCCAGGCTCACGATGGAGCCCAGGATCGAGTCGCTGGTGACGGCATACTTTGCGCTGGCCGCCACGACGAGCAGCACCAGGACCACGGCCAGAGCCGGCAGCTGGAACCTGCGCCGGGCCTGCGGGGCGGTGGCTGTGATGAGCGCGGCCATCGCGGCTCCGGTCAGCAGACCCCCCAGGTGGGCCTGCCAGGCGATGCCCGGCAGGACGAAGCCGAGCACCGCGTTGATCGCGAGCACACCGAACATCGGACCTGACGAACGGCCAAGGTGGCGGTTGAGCACGAGCAGGGCTCCGAACAGCCCAAAGACCGCACCCGAGGCGCCCACCACCGGGGTCCAGACGTAACCGCTTGCCGGGTCTAGCTGGGGTGAGGTGAGCAAGAGGTAGCCGACCGATCCACCGATGGCACCGACCAGGTAGAGGATCGCGAACCTCAGCCGCCCAAGCATGGGCTCGAGATACTGTCCGAGCACCCACAGGGCGTACATATTGAACAGGATGTGCAGCAGCTGACCTGGGGAGTGCTCGAACGCCGACGTCAGAAACCGCCACGGTTCGGACCGGGCCGCCGGCGGCCAGAACTCCAGGGCGGCCGAGAAGGTCGGTGAGACCTTCTGGACCAGCCACACGGCCACACAGATGCCAATGATCGCCTGGGTGACCACCGGCCGGCCGCCCTGGGTGACCTTGGCACCGAACTGCGTGCGCGGCATACGGATGCTCTTCTGGCCCTCACGGACACAGTCGACGCACTGGATGCCGACCGCGGCCGGCCGCTGACACTCAGGGCAGGTTGGCCGGCCGCAGCGCTGGCAGCGCACATACGACACCCGATCGGGGTGCCGCGGGCATACAGGCTCCTGCTGGTATGGCGAGGGCTCACTCATGCGGGACGCTCACCAATCAGTTGAGAACCGTTGCGCAACAGGTGATCTCAGCTCTCGTCGACAGTGACGGAGCTGATGACGACAGGCTCGACCGGCTTGTCGCCGCCGCCGGTGCGGACAGCACCGATCTTGTCGACGACATCGCGGCTGGGCTGGTCGGCGATCTCGCCGAAGATGGTGTGCTTGCCCTGCAGGTGCGGGGTCGGGCCCGTGGTGATGAAGAACTGCGACCCGTTGGTGCCCTTGCCGCCGCGGGTGCCGGCGTTGGCCATGGCCAGGATGTAGGGCTTGCTGAAGTTCTTGTCGGGGCTGATCTCGTCATTGAAGGCGTAGCCCGGGCCGCCCATGCCAGTGCCCTGGGGGCACCCGCCCTGGATCATGAAGCCGGGGATGACGCGGTGGAAGCCAAGACCGTCATAGTAGGGAGTCGGACTCGTACGGCCGGCGTCGTCCTTGTAGTCCAAGGTTCCTTGGGCGAGTCCAACGAAGTTCGCAACAGTCTTGGGTGCGTGGTCGGGGAACATCGTGATGTTGATGTCGCCGAGGGTCGTGTGAAGGGTGACGTTCATGCCGTCATCCTCGCATGCGGATAGGCAGTCTCACCGGTGTGGGCAAGAGAGACAAGACAGGTCCTTGCCAGTGCTGGGTGGTCAGGCCCGACAGCACGGTGCAGGATGGGCATGAAAGGCCGATGTCATCACATGTGGAGGACCTCATGTTTCGTAGAAGGAAAAGGACAGAGCAGCTTCAGGACCAGTCGGCGTCACTTGCGGGCACCGCGGCGACGGTGGCCGACCAGCTGCGCGAGCGGGTTGTTCCCGCGGTCGGTCAGGCCGCCGAAAACGCCCGGGAGTGGGGACAGCCCCGGGTCGAGGCCGCTCGAGACTGGGCCAGGCCACGCGTCGAGCACGGTATCGAGGTCGCGGCGCCCAGGCTGGAGTCCGCACTCAACGGCCTCGCGCCAAAGGTGGACACCGCACGGGACAAGATCGTGGACGAGCTGTTGCCCCGCGTGACCGAGGCGATCACCGCCTGGGCGGCCGCGAGCACTGCGGCCAGGGATGAGGCGGTGTCCCGCGGCCACGGAGCTGCCGCCGTCATCTCCGGCGACGCGGTCGCCTCGCCCAAGCGCAAGAGGAAGGGCCGGGTGCTACTGGCCCTGGGTCTGATGTCTGCCGCAGCCGCGGCCGTTGTGGCGTTCATGAAGAACTCCGCGCCCAAGGACGACCCATGGGCAACCCCGCTCGCAGACCCGTATGTCGCACCGTTGAACGGTCGGCACTCCACGGTTGGGCCGGCCGATGCGGCGACCGCCGCGACTCATGAGGAGTCCGAGCTCATCGACTCCCTGGACGACACCGACGTACCCGACCCACTGGAACCAACGGCAGACGCCGACCTTGACGAGAAGAACGGCACAGAGGACGGTCCGCGCGCATAGTTCGCAAGGACGGACCCGCAGAGATAGCTGTCGAATCATTCGTCGTGCCCCCGCGTGGTGCTCACGTTCGAGGGCAAGGGCGGGGCGCTCGCCTCGCGTACATTTGCGGGGTGCCCACGCATCGCGACCAGCCTCCGGCCATGGAGGCCGACCCAGCGTCTCGACAACCCGGAATACCGACTGCTGATCTGGAGCAATGCCTACGGGTCCTGGCCCAGGCTGACGGGCTACCGGCCGAGCACCCTGACGCCGTGGCGATCAGGCGAGCGACGGCGCGAGTCTTCAAGGGTGTCAAGGAAAAGCGCCGGACCGAGCGCCGCAAGAAGGTGCTGGCCAACGACCGGGCCATCACCGCCCTGACGGCGACCGGCGCCCCTGAGCGGATCGACGACGAGACCCAGGGCCTGCAGCTGGTATCGAACGCCACCGGCGCGCTTGCCGGAAAGCTGCTGCAGCCGCGCTCCTGCTACACCTGCAAGTCCCGATACGTCGACGTCGACGCGTTCTATCACCAGCTGTGCCCGCCGTGCGCTGCCCTCAACCGCGGCAAGCGCAACGCGCGCGCTGACCTCACCGGCCGGCGCGCTCTGCTCACCGGTGGCCGCGCGAAGATAGGGATGTACATCGCACTGCGGCTGTTGCGCGACGGCGCCCACACGACGATCACCACGCGCTTCCCGGCCGATGCGATTCGCCGATTCACTGCCATGGAGGACAGCGCCGACTGGATCCACCGGCTGCGCATCGTCGGGATCGACCTGCGCGACCCGGCCCAGGTCGTCGCGCTCGCGGACTCCGTTGCAGCACAAGGACCGCTGGACATCCTGATCAACAACGCCGCCCAGACCGTCCGCCGGTCGCCGGGGTCCTATGCACCGCTGGTCGAGGCCGAGTCGGAGCCGCTGCCCCACGGCCCGCTGCCCGAGATGATCACGTTCGACCACGTCAGCGACGCCCATCCCACGTCCCTCGCCGGAGCGCTGGAAGCCCACCCGACGGCACATGCGACCGCCCCCCACCAACTCACCAGGCTGACAGAGCTCGCACTGCGTGCCGGCTCAGCGACCCCCGCCAGGATGGCGGCCGGCACCGCGATCGACGCCGGCGGCCTCGTGCCCGACCTGCACGACGTGAACAGCTGGACGCAGCATGTTCAGGAGGTGGATCCGTTGGAGCTGCTCGAGGTTCAGCTCTGCAACTCCACAGCCCCGTTCATCCTGATCAGCCGGCTGCGTCCTTCGATGGCGGCCTCAACAGCTCGGCGCAAGTACGTCGTCAACGTCTCGGCGATGGAGGGCCAGTTCAGCCGCAACTACAAGGGCCCGGGTCATCCGCACACGAACATGGCCAAGGCGGCGCTCAACATGCTCACCCGGACCAGCGCTCAGGAGATGCTCGAGACCGACGCCATCCTG
>DHJN01000099.1:10321-28263 GCA_002404345.1 Actinobacteria bacterium UBA4719
CGGCTGCTTCGTCAAGGACTACGAGCCGGCCGCCTGGTAGGTGGCGGCGGGAGGAATGCGGGCTGCTGGCCCTGCTCGCAGGCTCCCTTGATGGGCTACGCAGCCCCCATTCCTCCCTTGCCCCGGCACCCCCACCGTCTCGCTCACCCCCCTACCCACCGTCTCGCTCACCCCCTACCCACTGTCTCGCTCACCCCCTACCCACTGTCTCGCTCACCCCCCTACCCACCGTCTTGTTGCGCCGAAACCACCGTCTGGGCCTCGAATCGGGCCTGATTCGGTGGTTTGGGAGCAACAAGCCCGTAACACCCCGCCCTGCGTCAGCCGATGTCGCGTCGGCGAAAACCGTTGATACCCAACGCAGTCAGGAGCAAGGCGATGGAGGTCAGGGCCAACAACGGCAGGATCTCGAGCTGCGCACCGGGCAGCTGGGGCACATTCGCGAACGGTGAGATCCGCAGGACCTTCTCCGGGAGCTTCAGGATGGGACCGAGCTGACCCAGGACGCCAAAGGTGATCAGTGCTCCCCAGGCCAGCACACTGCGTTCTGGCGCCGTACCGATCAGGGCCATGGTCACCCCGGTCAGGACCCACATTGCCGGTACCAGGACGAGGGCCCCGCCCAGCACGGCCCACACCTTGCTCACGTCGTGGGCGGAGGCGGCATACGCACCACCGGCTGACAGTCCTACGGTGGTCATCAAGATCAATGGACTGGCCACGGCGTGCACCAGATGGCTGACCAACAGCCGCGTCCGGGTGACGGCAGTTCCCAGTACCTGTTCCGCACGCGTCTCGGTCTCCTCAGAGCGCAGCCGCATCATGGCCTGCATCGAGTGAATCGTGGCCACCGTTGCCATGACCGGCAGCACTGCGGCGAAGAACGCGTCGATCAGCGACTGCCCGCCACCTATCTGCCGGAGGATCTGCTCGAGCTGCGGATTGCCCTTGAAGATGTCGAGCACCCCGTTGGCCACCGACCCGATGGCGCCGGCGAAGATCGCGACCCCGATGGTCCAGGCGAGCAACGACCCCCGCTGAAGCCGCCAGGCCAGCCCTGCCGCCGTGGACAGACCCGACGCCGCACGCTCCGGACCAAGGGGAGACTGACGCAACCCGGCGCCGAAGTCGCGTCGGCCCTCCAGGAACACGCCCAGCGCGATCAGGGCGACGCCAACGACCAGCGGCAATGCCAGTGCCCACCACCGCTCGCCGGCAAAGGGACGCACCTGTTGGGCCCAGCCGATGGGCGAGAGCCAACTCATCCACGTTGCGCTCTGCGTGCTGTCCCCAACCGCCCTGAGCAGGTAGGCCACACCGAGGACCGCCGCCGCCATTCCTCGTGCCGGACGGGCGTTCTCGCTGATCTGGGCAGTCACGGCACTGACCCCCGCGAACACGACGCCGCACCCCAGGAATCCCACACCCAACGCCACCGCGCCAGCCACTGGGACATTCTCCGAAATCAGGCCGACGATGATGATCGCGGCCAGGACGACGTTCGCGCCGACGGTGACCAGCAGAGCGGCCGCCAGCGGTGCGTGCCGGCCCACGACTGCTGAACGCAGGAGCTCGAGGCGCCCGGCCTCCTCCTCCGCGCGGGTATGCCGGATGACCGCGAGCAGGCTCATCAGCGCGACGAACGCGGCGGCGAATCCGCCGATGCGCCAGGCAGTGAACCCACCCGCGCTGGTCAGGTCGAACGCCGGGCCGTACATCGCCCGCAACGACGTGTTGTTCCCCATGGTCGATCCGAGGATGAGCCGAGACTGCTGCGTGGGAAAGATCGACTCATAGGCTCCCGCGATCGCCAGGACCTGCAGGCTGATGAGGACGATCCACGCGGGCCACCAGATCCGGTCGCGGCGCAGCGCCAGCCGGGTGAGCGGCCACAACCCGGTCAGCGTGCCAGCTGACGCGACGACCGTGGCGGGTTCTCCGGTCGCCGTATCGCGAGTGGTGGTCAGGGTGCTCACGCCGACATCTGCCTGGGTGAGGCTCCCGCGGCGTAGTGCCGCAGGAAAAGCTCCTCAAGGGTGGGTGGGGCGCTCAACAAGGTATTGATCCCCACGGCGGTCAGACGCTTCAAGAGCTCGCCGAGATTGGCGGTGTCGACCTCGCAGGTCAGTTTGGGGCCGTCGACGACCAGGTCATGGACACCGGTCAAGGTGACTAGCTCGCCGGGGACAGGCCCAGACAGCACCGCCTCGACATGGGTTCGGGTGAGGTGTCGAAGCTCGGCCAGTGTCCCGGTCTCGACGGTGTGACCATCCTTGATGATGCTCACCCGGTCACACAGGTGCTCGACCTCGGAGAGGATGTGGCTGGACAGCAGCACGGTCCGGCCACGGGGCCGCTCCTCCTGGATGCACTCGCGAAACACGCTCTCCATCAACGGATCCAGCCCGGCCGTGGGTTCGTCCAGGATCAGCAGCTCCACGTCCGAGGCCAGAGCCGCCACCAAGGCCACCTTCTGCCGGTTGCCCTTGGAGTACGCCCGGCCCTTCTTGCGCGGGTCGAGGTCAAAGCGGTCGAGCAGTGTCTTGCGCCGCCCTTCGTCCAGGCCTCCGCGCAGCCGGCCCAGCAGGTCGATGACCTCACCGCCGGACAGGCTCGGCCACAGGTTGACGTCGCCGGGGACGTAGGCCAGCCGCCGGTGCAAGCTGGCGGCATCGCGCCAAGGGTTGCCGCCGAGCAAGGTAGCCTCACCGGCGTCCGGGTGCAGCAGCCCGAGCAGGACCCGGATGGTGGTGGACTTGCCGGCGCCGTTGGGACCCAGGAATCCGTGCACCTCGCCGGTCGCCACATGCAGATCGAGGTCGTCCAGGGCCTTGGTGGCGCCGAACCACTTGGTCAGGTGGGAAGCCGTGATTGCTGCCGTCATGGCAGCGACCGTAATCCCGTTCCGCCACCTTGTGAACCAACTACCGCTCCAGCTAGCCACTACCGCCAGGTGGCTCCAGTGGGCTCCTGCACCCATCGCCACCTGCAGGGACCTTCAAGTTGGTCAGGAACGGGCATATAGATAGGCAAAATTGAGAGCCGCGCTAGTCAAGAGCACGCAAGATTTTCGTAAGGTCACCCTGACACCGTGGGCGGGTTCCTTTACCCTCCCAGATACAGGTGTGTTATGAATCTCTTTGCTGGGAAGTTCAGCTTTTTGTCCGATCAAACCACTGCCGGGGGGCAGAGGGGCACACGTCGCCCCCGGCGTCCAGGACAGCGGCGAGGGGGGCTCTCGCTCGACCAACCCGACTCGTCGCCGCCGCATCTTCCCTGCTCCTACCGGTGGTCCTGGGCTTGCCCGCCATCGTGGCCAATGCCGCAGTGGCGCCGGTGGGCCAGGGTTTCACCGTCACCCCCTCCGACCTGGCGTTCATCCTCAAGCAGATCAAGATCGCCGAGACGCACGTGGCCAACACCACGTCGGCGACCGGCCCCTGTGGAGCACTCGTCGGCACCGGTCCCAACCAGATCCCCGATGCCCTCTCCTCATACGGTCTGCGGACGGTCGACGGCTCGTGCAACAACCTCATCCCCGGTCGGGAGAACTTCGGCGCTGCGGACCAGCCGTTCCCCCGGCACGTGACCCCGGTGTTCAGGGCCGCCGAGGACGTTCCTACGGGCTTCGGTCCTCCCGGACCAACGTCGTACGCGCAGAAGAAGGGGCTTGTCTTCGACTCGCAGCCGCGGGTCATCAGCAACCTGATCGATGACCAGACGTCCACCAACCCGGCTGCCGTGGCGGCGGCCGCGTTCCCGGTCCGGACCCAGGGCGACCCTGGGCTCTTCCCGTGCACCACGGATCCAAATCCACTGGCTACCCCGACCCCGACCGCCGGAGTTCCTGCCGGCTGCGTGCCGTCGCACCAGACCCTGTTCATCCCGAATGTGACCACTGACGTGGGCCTCTCACCACCGTACAACTCCCTGTTCACGTTCTTCGGCCAGTTCTTCGACCATGGGGTCGACCAGACCGTCAAGAGCGGCGGCACGGTGTTCGTCCCACTGCACGCCGACGACCCGCTGATCCCCGGTCCGGACCATATCCTCGGCAACGCCGACGACCTGCCGCCCCAGCTGCGGTTCATGGTGCTGACGCGGGCACAGAACCAGCCCGGTCCCGACGGAATCCTGGGCGACAACCCGGCGACGGCGGTCGATGAGAGCGCCGACAACATCCAGAACGCGAACAACACTGACTCGCCCTGGGTCGACCAGAGCCAGACCTACACCTCGCACTCCTCGCACCAGGTCTTCCTGCGCGAGTATGTGAACAACACCGGCGCGGATGGTATCGCGGGCAATGCCGACGACAGGCCGGTCTCGACCGGCATGCTCCTCGGTGGTCAGGGAACCAAGGCCACCGGCATGGCCACGTGGGCTTCGGTCAAGGCTCAGGCCGCGACCCTGCTCGGGCTCAGGCTCGTGGACAAGGACGTGACGAACATCCCGATGATCGCCGCGGACGCGTATGGCAAGTTCATCCCCGGTGCGCTTCGTGGGCTACCTCAGTACGTGACGGCGACCGTCAAGACCAGTGACAACTCGATCCCGTTGCTCACGGCGTTCCTCAACCCGCCCGAGTATTTCAACGGCGGTCCGGCCGGCGATCTCAATCCTGAGCAGGCGGCAGGCAGCGTCGTCATGGGGTCCTCGGACCAGGTCGGCAACGAGCTCGACGAGTTCGTCACCGAGACACTCCGCAACAACCTCCTGGGTCTGCCTCTGGACCTTCCCACGCTCAACCTGACGCGTGCCCGCGACGCGGGCATCCCGCCGTTGAACGACGTCCGCAGGCAGATCTTCGCGGCAACCAACGACGGTCAGCTCAAGCCCTACACGAGCTGGTCGGACTACGGTCAGCACCTCAAGCACCCGGAGTCGCTCATCAACTTCGTGGCGGCCTATGGCAAGCACCCGAGCATCACCGGCGCCACGACCTTGGTCGCCAAGCGCGACGCCGCACGAGCCATCGTGGACCCCCGGCCAGCCAATCCAACCGCTGTACCGCCCATCACGGCGGATGTCCCGCCGGCTGACGCGGCTGACTTCATGTTCGGCACTGGCGCCTGGGCGAGCACCGCCGCCGGCGTGACCACCACAGGTCTCGACGACGTCGACCTCTGGGTCGGCGGCCTCGCGGAGATCACGAACCTGTTCGGCGGCCTGCTGGGCAGCACCTTCAACTACGTCTTCGAGAACCAGCTGACCGACCTGCAGAACGGGGACCGACTGTACTACCTGGCCCGCACCCCCAGCATGAACCTGCGGGCCCAGCTCGAGGGCAACTCGTTCGCCGAGCTGATCCAGCGCAACACCGAAGGCACGAACACGCTGAAGGCCGACGCGTTCGCCACTGCCGACTGCAAGTTCCAGCTCAGCAACCTGGCTGGGACGCCCGCAGGCTTCACGGCCTTCGGCGCCACCGTGGCCGACGATCCGACCACAACGGACTGCGACGAGTCCAAGCTCCTGCTGCGTAAGCCTGACGGGACGATCCAGTACCGCCAGGTCAACACCGTCGACCCGGTCGGCATCAACGGGCAGTCCGTCTACAACGGCACGCCCCTTGTCGACCGCATCTGGGGTGGCAACGACAACGACACTCTGGGGTGGCGCCAGCAACGACGTCATCGAAGGCAATGGTGGCGATGACGTCTCCCTCGGTGGCGACGGCAACGACATCATCACCGACCTGGCTGGTGCCGACACGTTGAAGGGTGGTCCCGGCAACGACGCCCTCGATGGTGGCATTGGGAATGACCTCATTCTGGGAGGTGATGGTCAGGACTTCACCAACGGCGGAGCCAACGACAACGAGAGCTTCGGCGGTCCGGGCAACGACTTCATGATCGCCGGCGCTGGCGCCGACGCCCTGTTCGGCGACGGTGGAGACGACTGGATTCAGGGCGGCTCCGGACAGGACCTGCTGCAGGGTGACCACGGTGCGCCGTTCTTCGACGACCCGGCGCAGGCCAAGCCCGGCAACGACATCATGATCGGTCAGGTGGGAGAGAACGACTACGACGCCGAGGGCGGCGACGACATCATGACCGCCAACGCGGCGATCGACCGGTTCGCCGGTGCCGGTGGGTTCGACTGGGCTATTCACCAGTACGACACCGTCGGGGCCAACGACGACATGAAGATCAACCAGCAGCTGGTCGGCCTCCCGATCCAGCTGGTCGTCAACCGCGACCGCTGGCAGGAGACGGAAGCCAATTCCGGATCCGCGTTCAACGACGTCATCCGTGGTGACGACCTTGAAAGGGTCGTTGGTCCCGGCGGGTTTGCAGGGTGTGACGCGCTGGATCCAGCGGGTGCCGCCCGGATCACCGGCCTCAACAAGCTGGTGACGTCATTCCCGTCCCCGCTGCAGCCCGTCATCGACAACTCGGTGAATCGTTATTGCCCCCTGGTGGGCGCGGGTGGAACGCCATCCGATCCCGGATCGGGAAACGTCTGGGCTGAGGGCAACATCCTGCTCGGGCGGTGCCGGCAGCGACCTGCTTGAAGGTCGTGGCAACAACGACATCATCGACGGTGACCACGCCTTGACCGTCCGGATCAGTGTCCGCACCGACCCGGCCAACCCGGCCACCGAGACTGGCACCACTGACCTCATGGAGCACACGGCCACGTCCGGCACCTTCGGCGCCGGCACCATCGGCATGACGCTGCAGCAGGCTGTGTTCGCGAGCCTCGTCGACCCTGGCAATCTCGTCGCAGTGCGCGAGATCACCGGGATGGGCACCACGCCCAATAGAGCCACGCCAAGCGACTGCGGCACCCCGTCTCCAGTCAACTGCGACACCGCGCTGTTCTCGAAGACAGCGGACCAGTACGTCGTCACCAACAATGCGGACGGCAGTACGACGGTCGCCGACATCGCTGCCGCTACCCTGTTCGCCAAGGGCGACGGCATCGACACGCTGTGGAACATCGAGAACCTGCAGTTCGCCGACACGGTCACCCCGGTCGCTCCGACCGCCGTGTCCGCGATCGGCGGCGTCGGCGAGGCGACGGTGAGCTGGACCCCGCCGCAGCGCAACAACGTGCCGATGGTTGTCACCAGCTACAACGTCGAGGTCACCAACGCGGTCACCAACGCGTTCGTCAAGACCGTCACCACCACGGACGGCGCGGCGACCAGCCTGGTCGTCCCAACGCTGGCCGCTGGCAACTACAGTTTCCGGGTCCAGGCGGTCAACGCCGCGGCCACCCCGGCAGCTGGTCCGTTCTCGGTGCCCGCCACCGCGACGGTGACCAACCCCGCCCTGCCTGGCGCTCCGACGATCCTGTCGGTAGTGGCTGGCTCGGGGTCACCGCCACAGACAGGGCCGAGAAGGCACTCGTTGCCGCCAGGTTCCTGGCCTGGACCTGGAACCTGACTGCGGCGACGGTGCCTGGTGCACCGGTCATCGGGACCGCCGCGTCAGGGACTCCCGGCGGGGTCATCACCGCCTTGGCCCGTTGGACGCCGCCAGCGTCCAACGGTGGGCTCGCCATCAACGGTTACGTGGTCGTGGCCCTGCGGCTTAACGCCGCTGGTACGGTGCTTGCCCGGACCACGTCGGCCGTCCAGCCTGCCACCGCAAGGGGGCTGATCATGACCCTGACCGCGGGCAACTACCGGTTCACGGTCCAGGCCCGCAATGCGTTGGGTCTGAGCGTCGCCTCGGTCAGGTCCAACCTGGTCACCGCGCGGTAGCCCGCCAGGCCAGGTGTCAGCGGCGCTGTCGTCCCGTCCGGGCGACAGCGCCGTCGGCGCATCCGGCGCCCTCACCGATCTGTTGAAGTACTCCTCTGGGGTACCGGCATGGCAGAGGCCCGGCGAACGGAAAGGGTCTCTGACGCGAAGATTCACTCGTGTCAGGGGCCCTTTGGTTACCCGGTCCGTTCGAGCGTGACGGTGTAGCCCATGACGCGGAATTGTTCGATGGCGCAGCGTTCGGCTTCGACTGGGTGGAGCCGGTGTTCTTGCTCCCTGCCGCCGACATCGCCGCCACGCCGAGGGACGTGCGCCGTGAGGTCAAGCGACGTCAGCGCGGGATCTTGCCCATGGTTGCGGCGCTCTTGATCAGCAGCGAGCTTGGTGGGAGGAAGTCAAGGCAGGTGGGTTTGTTCAGCTGTCCGGGGCGTGTGCCAGCAACCTTGGTCTGACCGTACTGCCACACGACGGCCTTGGTACGGGCGTCCACGACGATCACCCGATGGTTGGCTGAGTCGACAACCACGAAGTCACCGTTGGGCAGTGTGAGCGCCAGTGATGGCTTGTTCAAGGCCGCCCTCCCGGTCGGGGCGTAGCGCCACAACACCTTTCCGGTGCGGTCAAAGGTCACGACTTGGCCTGGGCTGGCGTGGTCGACAGTCAGGTAGCGGTCAGGTCCGATCTCGTTGCTTTCGTACAGATACGTGAAGCCGGGCAGTTGCACGCTCCAGGCGACGCGCCCGGACAGATCCATCTCGTCGACCCAACTGCCGGCGGCCTCGGTGACCAGGTAGTTGCCGTTGGCCATCGGGAACAGGCCGTTGGGGATGCCGACGGTCTGTGGTGGGTGGTGCGTACACGTCCCGGTGCGGCCCAGCTGTCGCGTGATCGCGTGGGCCCCAGCGGAGATCATGCTGATTCGGCAGTTCATCATGTCGGGGACCACGATGTCACCACTGGGGAGCATTAGTGCGCTTTCGGGCTGGTTCAGCTGGTTGGGGCCCGCACCAGGGACCCCAGGCGTGCCGTAGGAGTAGACGATCTTGCGGGTGGCGATGTCGATGACGCGGATGACGTGGTCGTCCTCCTGGGTGGCGATGATCTGTTTGCCGTTCGGAGTGAAGTACGCATCGTCGGGGGTCTTGAAGGTCTGCCCCGCGGCCAGGTCCCCGGGGCCGGGGTACTGCCACAAAGTCCGACCGCTGGGGTCGATGATCAGCAACCGGTCGTTCTTCTCGTCCGCGATCAGGACTGGCCCCGGCAACCTGGAGGGGTCGGATCCGGAGGCCAGCCAGCCTGGACCAGAGGTGCTGAAGCTGAGAGGCCCACTGGACTGCGTTGTTGCTTTCGGGGCGGTCGTTGTCGCAGTCGGGGCTCCCGACGGCCAATGCGATGCCACTCCGCCCGAACGCGCTCGCGGTTTCGAAGGAGTGTCGGCCGCGGCCACGAGCCACCATGAGGCGACACCGATACCGGCAAATGTTGCGGCGAGCAGCCACCGTACGATCCGCCAGTGCCGAAGTCGTTCCGGCGATAGCGCTCGGCGGTGCTGACCACTCATGGTGTTCCTTCAGCTAGGGCGTGGATCCGGACTCCGGAATGCTCACCATGGTCATTGCCGGCCGAAGCCTATGCCACGAAACTGTCCGGCCCGGACGAGCTGCTAGCGCGGGGCCTGATCCCCCCAGTCGAGGTCCGCTTGACCTCTCTGGGGTACCGGCATGGCAGAGGCCCTTCCGGTCGAACGGAAAGGGCCTCTGACCTGGGTGGAGACACGGGGAATCGAACCCCGGACCTCCTGCTTGCAAATCGCCGACCACCAATCGTGTGGGTCTCCACCGTGCGCGGACGGAGGTCCCTGAGTGGCCTGGTGTGCTCATCAATGGACCGTGCTACTGGCACAGCCGTGGCACGGGCAGAAGCCTCTCAGCCTCAACCACCGGTCTCGCCCGCCCCGACCCCACTGCCCAGACGTTTCCAGCAAGGCTCGTAGGGCCACGGCTCGGTAATAATGCGAAATCATTTCCGAACGTCGGTGCACGCTGCCATGCTCGGGACCATGAACGAATGGACGCTCGGCCACTGCGCCAACTGCGACAAACCCTTGGACCAGGGTGCCCCACCAACGCTCTACTGCTCCGAGCGGTGCAAGGGATATGCGAAGGATGTTCGCTACTTCCGAGCCTGCCGTCGACACGGTCGGATGGGGGACCCAGACGTCCGTGAGGCTCTGAATATGCGCATGGCTCATCTCGTTGTGGGCGGGTACAACAGCAAGCAGCGGCGCCTGGAGCCCAAGATGCACGCCGCTGTGTTAGCGGCAAACGACGGTCTGTGTTGCCTCTGCAACAAGCAACCGTCGACCGAGGTTGACCATATCGATGGGCCCAGCGGGAGCCGCGAAAACCTGCAGGGTCTGTGCGACAAGTGCCATCACGACAAAACCGCGCAACGCTTTGAGCCGATGACGACAGGGGACAAGGTCATTCGCGACACCTTCCTGGCACGGGTGGACCACGAACCGCCATTGCGTGCAAGCGACAACGACGAAACCTGGAAGGCGCGGCAGCCATCGCTATTCGCCCAGACGAGAGCGTGGTGCCACCCGCAAGTGGATGAGTTCGAGTCTGGGAGTTTCGGCGACGGCTCCACGGGGACGGAGGAGGACTACGAGCACGGCATCTACATGCAGATGCTTGCTGACCGGGTCGACTGACTTTCCCGCCCGACCCCGCTGCCCAAACGCTCCCAGCAAGGCGGCTAGCCGCCAGTCTCGCGAGATCAACCCGCCACCCCGCTACCGGTCGTAGGGGTCGGCGGGCTTCTCTGTGCCAATCAATCAGTCATTCAACACACAGCACTGGCGGCGGCGTCAGCTGTGGTCGTGGCCTGTGTGGCAAGTTGGTGCGCCGTAGCCACATAGTCGTCAACCTTGGTCTTCCACGACTTAATCGCGGTATCAGCCTGGCTGAGGAGATCGAGGACTGGCGCCTCGGAGACCGATGGGGTCAGGCCCTGCTGCTGGTAGGTCGCTTTCATGGCGGTCTGGGCATTGCGCAGGCTATCGACCTGCTGGGCCACGGAGTCGATCGTCGCTTGCGCGGTGCTCGCATCGCCGCCGATAGTGCTCTCGTCTCCGCCGACGGTGCTGGCGTCACCCTGTGCGGTGCTGGCATCGCCGCATGCGTCCATGTTGGCGCGAGCTGCCGCCCCGGCTGTTGTGGCCTTAAGTGCGTCGGAGCGCGTCGTCGCGAGGTCGGTGTTGAGGGTGGTCATGTCCGCGTCAAACGCGGCAAACGACAAACCGGAAGAGAGACTGCCCCGCAAGGCGGCGCCGCCATCAGAGACCTGTTTGTCGGCGTCAGCCAGTGCCGCGGCGGCGGCTGCGCTGGCTGAAGCGGATGCCGCTTGGGCTGCGGCGGTGGCCGCGTCGGACGCCACCTTGGCGCGTTGCTGAGTGACTTGGTCCTGAAACGCTGAAACCGCCAAGTTGTAATCGCTGACCTTGCCCCGGGCGAAGGTGGCTCGCGCGATGGAACCATCTTGCTGCGGAATGTTCAAGATAAGCGTGTCTCCGGACAGACTCCCCGGCCAGGTCGATGTGTCTCCCAGGAAGCCATGGGTGACGATGCTGATCTGGCCGTCGTGCAGCGTCCCGGTGAAAGAGGCATTGACCGTCTTGACGAGTTCCCCAGTACCGTCCGGATTCGGCGTGGTGCTCTGAAGCGACCCCGCAAGGTTGCCGTTGTCGTCATCGGTCCACGAGATGGTCATCGCGCCTGACTGGTCGTGACTGACGAAAGTCGAAGGGCCATCCGAGGAACCACCACAGCTGGACAGCAACAGGGTGGTAGTCAACACAACGGCGATCGACCGGATGATCTTCTTCATGGTTAGCAACCACCTGAACCAGACTGGGTAGCGGCTAATCGACCGCTGATTCAACACTAAGGACCGTCGGGGACCAGCGGATGTGGAATGCCCGAACCGGGGAGTTGGTCGACCGCCGAGACCACCTGGGACTGGCGTGATCTTGTGCATAAGGCGCCCCTCATTGTGGCTGTGTGTGTCGGTGGCCGGATCGTACTGCGGCTTGACGTGCTTCGCCCAAGATGAGGCGCATCTCTCCCGCCAGGTCAATAGATTGTGGCGACGGACGTTTCGACTTCCACTATCACTAAACCCACGCTGCCACGAAGGCCCTTGTCAATACAGTCCATACACACCACAGCGCGGAGTACACGGTCCCAACCGGCCCGTGTACCGACAGCCAAATGCGTGCCGCATCCACAGACTCCTGCGCGTCGCAACGCTAAGACCTTCACCGCACCGGATGTTGTTCCCCCTGTTGAGCCCATATGCGCAGGGTATGGGCTTGAGGGTTCTCGAATCAGGCGAATGAACGCATTGACTTGGCGCCGTCATCGCTTTTCCAGTCGCTGGCGACGTCGCCTCGGACTGTTCCCTGAATGGAGTGCGGTCTCTTCGTCCCGAAGCCTCGTGGAGACTCAGATCCACACGCAGAATTCTCACTTGTCGTGCTGAAACGCTCCGGCTGAGTCCAGGTGAATCCACCCAGATGTGAGCCGGGTGTCACTCAGTTAGTCACTCAGTTCTCAGATCCGGTGAACGCACGGGCCACGCGAGCCTGGGGTGACACCGTGAACGTGGGAGTCTCGGGGCTGGTGGTAGCCCAGCATCTGTAGAGCCGAGCAGCTGTTCTCCGCATCCTGCGTCGCCATGGACACCGCGCGGGTTCTAGTCACCTTCAGTGCTAAAGCCAAGGGCCTGGGGGCCGTGCGGAAGGTGGCTGCGCCGACCCCCTCCCCCCTCGTCCCCAGCGCTTGTAAGCGAGGCGACATTGTTCGGTCCTTCGCGTTCTGGGGTTGCCTGTGCAGTGTGCTGCCCGGCTATCGACCAGTGGAGCCAAGGCGAGATCTGCAGCGCCTGGGCGACCTCCTATTCTTCTCGACATGGCTACTGACGCACCGACCATCATCGCCACTTCTGGGGGCTACCGGGAGCACGACCGGCTCCGTTTTCAGTTCGCCGGCCTACTCCACTACGCCGTTGATCTATCCGGGGTCTCGGCAGGTGTCCCCAAGGTGTGCAACGTGGGCACGGCTTCCGGCGACGACCCGCGATTCCAGATGGACATGTCCGAAGCCGGTCGGTTGGCTGGCTTCAATCTCACCCACCTGAGCCTGTTCTCCATGCCGAACCTGGATGACATCGAGGGGCACCTCATGGCCCAAGACGTTGTGTGGGTCAACGGTGGTTCGGTAGCCAACCTCCTGGCCGTATGGCGGGTGCACGGTCTGGATGAGATCCTGCGACGTGTTTGGGCGGCTGGAGTTGTCCTGGCTGGCGTCTCGGCCGGCTCGATCTGTTGGTTCGACGGTGGCACGACGGACTCCTTCGGTCCGGAGCTGCAGGCTGTCACCAACGGTTTGGGATTCCTGCCCTATGGCAACGGGGTGCACTACGACAGTGAGGACCGCCGACGCCCTCTGGTTCACCGGCTCGTTGCGGACGGAACCTTGGGCACTACGCACTGCACCGACGACGGAGTCGGAATGCGTTACCGCGGAACGGAGTTCGTCGAGGCGGTCAGCGAACAGGCGGGCAAGGGAGCGTACATTGTCCGCCGCGAGGGTGACAGCGCGGTTGAGGAACGACTCGAGACGCGACTGCTCGGCAAGTCAGCAGTGCAGACGCCCCTAAGTTCTAAGTCGGTGACCTGGCAGCGCTGATCTGGCCTGCGAACCTGCTGGCTCGTCCCCTTTTGTGACGCTGCCACCCCACGGGTGGCCGAGGACGGCGCGCTAGCGCCGCCCGCAGGCCGTATGCGCGCCGAAGGCGCGCCTTGATCTCATAGAGGTCAAACCGGCAGTTCGCGGTGACGGCTGCTGTCGAGGTCGCAGGTGCAAGCACTTTGGTGGGGCGCGATGCGGACGCGGATGGAACTGCTGCGAGGGCCGAGCAAAGGTTGTCCGGAGCCTTTGAAGTGGGCGTCGATGGACCTCGGCGATCGTCGGAACAGGCTCGCGTTCTAGTAGACGGACTGCAGCAGGTCGTACGTCGAGGGCAGATCCACCGTACAGACCACCGGCCAACGGTCATCTCCGATAGTGCAGGTCACCAGAAGACGCATTTCTCCCGGAGCCTTGTTGCCGATCACGACGCGCAGAGCGGCCTCACGCTTGCCGATTGGGAGTGCACCCCAGTTGGCGGTCCGCGTTCTTCCCACTCCTGGTTCGACGCCTGTCTGACCATCCCCAAACCAAACGTCCGGGTCATCCAGAATGTCCACTTTGAAGGCGTCTAGCGATTCGGCGCTCTGGAGAATGAGCCAGAGCTTGTGCCACTGCCCCTCGTTCAGCGTTTCGATCTGGGCGTCCAGCCTTGGGGTCCGTTCATCATGCCGTCTCTGCGACTCGATGGCGCGCAGTTCACGAGTCTCGTCGGCGCCGCGCTTTGCGTAGACGGCGCTACCGATTGACACCACGAGAGCGAGTGCGGAGACCAGGACAACAAATAGATCCATGGGCTCAGGCTAGGGCGTACATGTGACGACCACCGTTGCACAGTCCGGCCCGTCGGCCCAAGCTGCTATAAAATCAGCATGCCCATGGCCGTTACGTGCGCGCATTGCCGAGTTGACTTCACCTGCGCGCCCTCCCAACAGAGGCAGTACTGCTCGATCGCTTGCCGGACAGCGGCCAGGCGCGCGGCCGGAGCCTGGGAGCAGCGGATCTGCGGCCACTGCGGCGTTGCTTTTGACATCGCCGGTGGACGCATCGCCCAGGGCGGTGGGGCCTACTGCACGGACGAATGTCGAGTAGCGGCCAAAGCGATTCAGACACGCATGTGTGCTGTTTGCGGTCGCGAGTTCTGGTCCAAACACCCTGGAACCTTCTGCTGTTCGAAGACGTGCGGAGGGATTTGGAGGCGCACCCGAACGCTGCGCCGTTGCCTCGTGTGTGGGGCCTCATATGAGGCGGAGCGGGGGCGAATAGCCCTGGGCAAGGACCTCCACTGTTCAAGGGCTTGCGCGTTCCCTGGCCCCGTCGATCGCTCCTGTGAACGTTGCGGCAAGGCGTTCACGGCAAGTCGCAGCGAGATCGCGAAGGGTTGGGGCAGGTTCTGCTCCAACGAGTGCCGACGCACTCGTGTCGACAGGGTCTGCATCACATGCGGCCGACCCTTCGAAGTTGTGGCTTCCAGAGCCACCGACGAGATCGGGAAGTACTGCTCGATCGACTGTCGTGGCCTCGCCCGACGGAACCGCGTGAAACGTGAGTGCGTTGTGTGCGGCACCGTCTTCGAAAAACCAGCCAGCGTGATCGCAAGTACGGCAGCGCTGTACTGCTCCCGCGACTGCTGCACAGAGGCCCGCCGTAACAACCCCGTTGAGGTCGCGCGGGTCAGGCAGATGCAACGTGACCACCTGGCATCACGTTGCCCTACCGCTCCAGAGCGGAACCTGTACGCACTGCTAGACAACGTGGTGGGCGAGGGCAACTGGATTAGCCAGCACCTTGTCTTCGACAAGTGGACCGTTGATGCGGCCATTCCGAACCTTCAACTCGTCATACAGGCCGACGGCGACTACTGGCACGGATACGACCCCAAGACGCACGAGAACCCCATGGTGGCCAAGAATCGACTCAACGATCGGCGCCAGGCCCTGTACTTGGAGAAGGTCGGATGGGTTCTCCTGCGGCTGTGGGAACACGAACTCAAGTTGCGACCTGAATGGTGCGCCGATCAGATCCGACAGTACGTCTTGCGTGCGGCCTCCCAACCCCTGGCCGATCATGGGGACGTAGTGATTGGACGATCTGTGGATCACCGATGACACGGGAGCGGAAGACGAGGGCCATTTTGGCCGAGCACATGCGGCAAGGTCACTGCTCTCTGTTCGTGCGCGCCAGGCGGCTCTTCGACTTGGAGCGGCCAGGGTCGATCACTCAGCTGATTAGGCTTGTCAGTGGTATTCAGCTGAGCGGACTTGGCCGCGTGGCCCGTCCGGTGAACCACAACCTGTCCCGTCTCTGGCCGCTTGTAGGCACTACATCTTGCGCCCGGTCCGCTCAGATGAATACCCCTGAGGCTTGTAACCCTGTGAGGCGTTGCTTCATTCGAGGCTCTTCGATCACGCGCGGTAGCCCCGGCAAGATCCAACCCGAATGGGGGCGCGAAAGTCAGCTGTCGTGACTGAGTAGGTCATCCATGCTGTTGATGACCACGTTAGCCAGGGCCGCAGCAAGGAGCTTGGGTTTGGCGGGCTTGTTGGCGTATCCAACGGTTTGTATTCCCACGGCTCTGCCTGCCTGAATATCAGAGACTGAGTCGCCGATGAAAACCGCGTCCCGTGCCGGCGTTCTCAGGATCTCTAGCGCATGACGGAGCGCGTAGGGATTGGGCTTCATCAGGTGTGGCTCGCCCTTGGGGCGGCCGACGGTGAGGCTAGGCGTCCGGGCAAAGTCTTTCCGGGTGCAGAATCGCGCGATCGACTCAGTTGAGTTGTTGCTGACCACTGCCCATTGGTGGCCCCTGGCGGTGACCTGGTCGATCAGGTCTGTCACGCCGACCGTGATTTGCGCGGAATCGACGGCGTGAACTTCTGAGCGGGTCAAGGCGTCTTCTGCGATGCCGACCGCCTCGGGTATTTGAGTCGCCACGTCGATCAGAAGTTGGTGGGGATCTTCCAGGTTCAGCCACTCAGGGCGAATGTCGAATCCGGCGGCTTCCAGCGCTCGGAGCGTCACGCTGACCGCGCGCACCGAGGGATAACCGGCGAAGACTGAGCAGATAGGTCCGTCGAAGTCGAACAGGACCACATGCGCTCGGGAAACGAGATCGGCTGCTGACGTCACAGGGTGACTTGGTTGCTGATGTTGGTCCAGATCGACTCAAACCAGGTGGTGGCCTGGCTGACGAACTGCGATCCAACGGCTTCTGGGTCGTCGGAGGCCTCGTGCTGAAACAGCGTGGTGTCCTTGCCCATCAGGTCGAACACCTTGTGGATGCTTCCATTGATTTTCACTGCGTGCTCGCGCACGGGGTAGAAGCCATGGAAGGCCTCGCGTCCGTTGATGATGTAGAGCTTGAACAGGGGCGAGGCTGGCTGCGATCGCACCTCTGCCGTGGCCGATTCCACGAGTCCTAGCTCAGCCAGCTCGGTAACGGAATGCACCAGCGGCTCCATGTGTCGCCGCATGATCCCGTGAGATCGTGCCCGGAAGGCCGGATCATCCTCTCGTGTCTTGGCGTCACAGGGCAGTGTCCAAGGCTTCTCACCATCCGGGACAAGGGCGCGAACCCTGATGCTGCGCGGGGTGAGCCGCCCGGCGCGGATCTTGTCCAAGGGCTCTTGCATGGCCCCTTGCAGGGTCTCGCCCGAGAAGCCGAAGAAATCGAGAGTCACGTCCTCGGCCTCGAACGCTCGCTCGATGTGGGGGCGCAGCCCGACCGGGCGCTCGGTGCGCTCACGAACGAACACCCCGCTGCCGCTGCGTGAGACCACTAAACCTTCGTCCCGCAAAAGGCGGACTGCCTGCTGGACGGTCATTCGCGCAACGCCATAGTGCGCAGCCAGGGCAGTACCCGATGGCAGCTTCTCCCCGGGCGTGAAGTGCCGGGTCAGGATTCCGGCTCGCAGGGACGACGCCACCTGCAGGTAAGGCGGGCGGGGGTCGTCAGGGTCCAACGTCATGCACTCAGTATCACTCAAGCGGCACAGCCTGCCTAGCCACGTGTTGACCTGACTAGGCAGGTTGTGTAGGTTGTCACCTGGCTAGGCAGGCTGGCCAGGTAACGAAAGGGTATGAAATGGCTATTGCGCGGCGGTTCAAGATCGGGCACGACGAGGTGTTCCCGTTCGGGGCGTATCTGGTGGCTGAGGTGGGTCCGGTGTTTGACTTCGAGAAGTCGAGCAAGGACGCGAAGGTGCAGCAGGTCGATAAGGACAACGGGTTGCCGTTGTGGTCGGTGGAGGTGTTGGACGCGGATCCGGAGGCGGGTAAGAAGTCCAAGACGGTGACGGTCAAGATCGCGGCGAAGGTGCAGCCGGTGCCTCCGGATGCGTTGCCTGGGTTGCCGTTTCGTCCGGTGGTGTTCCAGGGATTGTCGGCGTTGCCGTACATCGATGACGCGGGGAAGTTCTCCCGGATCGTGTGGTCGTTCAAGGCTGAGGCGATGACCGCGCCGGGCAAGTCCGACG
>DHJN01000099.1:28328-33871 GCA_002404345.1 Actinobacteria bacterium UBA4719
ACGACCGCGCCGGGCAAGTCCGAACACTCGTCCTCGAAGGCGGCGTGATGGCCGGGGTTGGGCCGCTGGACCTGGCGGGCGCGGTGCGGGCGGTGGCGCTGATCCTGGACGGGCAGCCGGTGGAGGTCCTGGGCCTGGAGGGCCGGGGCACGTACCCGCACGAGTCGACCTCGGCTGCGGTCACGGTGTCGGTGCATCTGGACGGTGCGCAAGACGTCGACCACGCGGCGGACCTGCTCGGCCTGGGCGAGGGCGCGGTCCGCTGCGACGACAGCCTCTACTGGCGTTCGGGCCACCGACAGCCCGGGGTTTACGTCAGCCTCTACGGCCGTGCACGCCAGGGCTCGAGTGTGGCGGGGGTGGGGTCGTGAGCGTGGTCGCGGTTGCCGTCGTCCTGTCCGCCCTGGTGGTGCTGCTGGTCCGCACCAAGCAGCTCAAGGCCGGCTCCGGGCTGGTCTGCGTGGTTCTCGGGCTGGTGCTGGGCGCGACGTCGGCCGGTCCTGCGGTCAATCAGGGTCTGTCCTCGGGCGGGTCCTGGGTGTGGGCGAAGGTGAGCGCGCTGTGAGCCGCCTCGGCGGCACCCCCCGCGGGTTGACCCCGGTGCGGTTGAATGTGGCCAAGGTCCACGTGCCCCTGTCGGCGGTCCTGGCAGCGTGGGCCGGTCGGCGGTTGGGCGCTGGCGGGTGGTGGCTGCTCCGGCACCCCTTCGCCGTGGTCGCCGCATTGGTGGTCCTGGTTGGGTGGCGGGTCACGGTCACGTCCGGGCCGGTTCCAGTCCTTGCCGTCGTCAGCGCGTTCACCCTCGTGCTGCTGGGCTGGCGGCACGTTCACGGCTCCTCGTTCACCGCTCTGGTGGCCTGGCGGGTGCGCGGAACGTGGCGGGCCGCAACGGTGTACCGGTACCTGTGGCAGCCAGCCATGATCACCACCGCCCTCGCGGTCCGGGTCGAGGGCACCGAGTACCTGCCCCGACTCGTGTCCGTCCGCTCGACCGGGTGTGTCGATGTGGTCCGGGTCCGGATGCTGCCCGGTCAGACCCTGGCCGACTGGGCCGCCAACGCGCCACGGCTCGCGCAGACCTTCGGGGTGGTGGACTGCCGGGTCCGCTCCGTGCCGAGGCGGGCGCATGACCTGGCGCTGTGGTTCCTGAGCACCGACCCACTGACCGCCCCGGTGGCCCCGTTCGACCCTGCGAACGTGCCCGACCTGGCCGCCTTGCCCGTCGCGGTGGGGGAGGACGGCCTGGTCCATCGGGTCCGGCTGTTGGGCGCCCACCTGCTGGTCGTCGGTGCGACCGGGTCCGGCAAGGGCTCCGTGATCTGGTCCCTCATCTGCGCGCTGGCGCCGGGTATCCGGGACGGGCTGGTCCAGGTCTGGGCGGTCGACCCCAAGGGCGGAATGGAGCTCGCACCCGGCCGGGCCTTGTTCACCCGGTTCGTCTACGGCGACACCCACGACGGGGACGACAACACTCTCTATGAGCTGGACTTCGCCCACGTCCTAGAAGACGCGGTCCTTCGTGATGCGCCGCCGCCAAGTCACCCTGCGCGGACGCACCCGCTTGCACACACCGACCGTGGCCGAACCCCTGATCGTGGTCGTCATCGACGAGCTGGCCTCGCTGACCGCGTACGTGGTCGACCGGGACGCCAAACGACGGATCACCGCCGCCCTCTCCCTGTTGCTGTCCCAAGGCCGGGCGGTTGGGGTGTCGGTGGTGGGCGCGGTCCAAGACCCCCGCAAGGACGTCGTGTCCATGCGGGACCTGTTCCCGACCCGGATCCTGCTTCGGGTCACCGAACCCGAACACGTCGCCCTCACCCTTGGCCAAGGAGCCAGGGACCGAGGAGCCCGCGCCGACCTCATCGACGAAGCGACCCCCGGTGTGGCCTACATCGGCCAGGACGGGATGAGCGAACCGGTCCGGGTCCGCTTCACCCACGTCACCGACCACGACATCACCGCGCTGACCCAGCGCTACGCACCACGCCCGCTCATAGCTGTGGCCGGCCCGGTCCAGGACGTGGCCTGATGACCACCACCACAGCGCGACGCTCCCGAGCCGGCAGCCTTGCCTGGATGAGCCGGGGAGTCTGCCTCGACCGGGGCGACCTGCCCTGGATCGCCGAGCCCGAACAGACCACGGCCTGGGAGCGGCTGACCATGGGCGCACTGTGCCAGAACTGCCCCGTGCGGACCGACTGCGCCGGGTGCGCCAGCAGGGAGAAGGTCACGGCGGGGTTCTGGGCAGGCAGGCACCGCGACGCCGAGGTCCCCAACCTCTTCGCTGGTCCTGGGTGGGCCGTCGACCCGCAGCCCGGCCTCGGCGGTCTGGGTGGACTTGGTGGTGCGGCATGACAACTGCGGTCCCGCCGAGCATCACCACGCAGATGGTCCGCACCCTGGCGGTCAACGAGTCGGTCTGCGTGCGGCCGGTACTGCGCCGGGTCACCGACCGCGCCACCGGGGCAACCACAACGGTGGCAATCCCGTGCGGGTCAACCCGTGAATCCCGCTGCCCGGCCTGTGCAACGAAGGCCCGGTGGCTGCGGATGACCCAATGCGCCGAAGGCTGGCACCGCGACGACGAACCCGAAGAACCCGACCACATCGACGCCGATCTCGAGGAAACCGACCAGGACGACGACCAGGACCAAGACGACGACGCTGATGACGAGCAGCGTCGAGTGCGCTCGACCCGTCGCCGCCAGGACGTGTCCGACCTGCCACGGGTCCCGGTGCAGGACCGCACAATTGGCCGTACCTTCACCGCACCATCGGGGGTGAAATACCGACCGAGCATGTTCGTCACCCTCACCCTGCCCTCCTACGGCAAGGTCATCCCCGGTCGCGGTGTCCCCGTGCACCCGGGGCGGTATGACTACCGGCGCGCCGCGCTGGACGCGCTGCACTTCCCCAAGCTCGTAGACCGGTGGGTGCAGAACCTGCGCCGGGGCGCCGGGTACAAGGTCCAGCACTTCTCCTGCGTCGAACCACAACGCCGCCTCGCACCGCACCTGCACACCGCCCTACGCGGTGCCATCCCCAGGGCGACCGTCAAGGCCGTCACCAAGGGCACGTACCTGCACCTGTGGTGGCCGCCCTTCGACCTGGCCGTGTACGTCGACCGGCTGCCGATCTGGGACCGCGACGAGCAGTGTTACCGGGACCCGGACACCGGCCTGCCGCTGCAAACCTGGCGGGAAGCCCTCGACCGGCTCGACGCGGACCAGGACGCGCAGCCGGCGCACGCGATGCGCTTCGGTTCCCAGGTCGACATCAAAGGCATCGACGGCGGCAGCCCCGACGCGGACCGGGCCGTGCGCTACCTGACCAAGTACCTGACCAAGGCTGTCGGAGAGACCTACACCGACCCCGAGGGCGAGCACGTCGACCCGGCGTACGAGGCGCACATCGACCGACTGCACGCCGAACTCGCCTACGTGCCCTGCTCTCCGGAGTGCGCCAACTGGCTGCGCTACGGCGTGCAACCCAAGAACCCCGGCCCCGGCCTGACCCCCGGCCACTGCGCCAGCAAGGCCCACGACCGCGAACACCTCGGCCTGGGCGGACGCCGCGTCCTCGTGTCGCGGAAGTGGTCTGGCAAGACCCTGACCGAACACCGCGCCGACCGGGCCGCCGTCGTCCGCCAGGTCCTGCAAGCCGCCGGGATCGACGCCCCCGAAGCCGACCGCCTGTCCGTCGACGTGCTGCACGAGGACGGCCAGCCCCGCTTCGTCTGGGACGACCTACCCGTCACCGGAGCCGACTACACCCAAGTGCTCGTCACCTCGGTCATGGAACGCCGCCGCTGGCGCGCCCAATATGAGACCGCCAAACAAGCCGCCCTCGAACGCGACGGCCCACCTGTGGACAACCGTTCGGCAACCACAACACCAACCAAGGACCGGCATCGCCTCGACATCCCAGCGACAGGAACCCGATGAAACCTCCGCCCATCCCGGTCGCCAGCCACGCGGCCGAACTGCTCACCATCGAGCAGGCCGCCGACCGGATCAGCATGAGCGTCCGCTACGTCCGCCGCCTCATCGCCGAACGCCGGATCGTGTTCTACCGACTCGGGCGCAGCGTCCGAATCGCCCCCGCCGACCTGACCGCACTCATCGCATCCGGCCGTGTCGAACCCATCACGTCGGCATCTGTGTGGAATGAAGTCAGGAGGGTGGCCTAGTGACTCAACATCGGCGTCAGTTCGGCAGCATTCGCAAACTGCCTTCCGGCCGGTTTCAGGTTCGCTATCCCGGCCCGGATGGGCGGACGCGGGCTGCCCCACGGACATTCCCACGCAAGGACGAGGCACGGCGTTGGCTGACCTTCGCTGAAGCGCAGATGATCCGGGGCGAGTGGATCGACCCCGACCACGGAAAGGTCATCCTCGCGGACTATGCACGGATGTGGATTCAGGAACGACCCAAGCTCAGACCCCGAACCGTGGAGCTATACAGCCTTCTGCTGCGGCTTCATATCGCCCCGTACCTGGGTGCGGTTGAGATCGGACAACTCTCCACACCCATGGTTCGCAGTTGGCGAGCCGAGCTGGGCCAGAAGTCCTCGGACGTCATGGCTGCGAAGGCATACCGGTTGCTGCGCGCCGTGCTCAACACCGCCGTCCGCGAGGATGAGCTGATCCGAGTAAACCCCTGCCGCGTTCCGGGGGCCGACAAGGAGAACAGCGCGGAAAGACCGGTACTCACCATCGTCCAGGTGCTAACGCTCGCCAAGGCCGTTCCCGAGCGTTACATGGCGATGATTGTGCTGTCCACGTTCGCATGTCTGCGCTGGGGGGAGGCCATCGCCCTGCAGCGGGACGATGTCGACCTAGCTGCGAGGACGGTTAGCGTGACCAAGGCGTACAGCGAGCTCAATGGATCGGTCCTCGTAGTGGGACCAACGAAATCCCGAGCCGGGGTGCGCACTGTGAGCCTCCCAGCACTCGTGGTGCCGTACATGCAGGATCACCTAGCGAACTTCACTCCGGCCGGAGACAAGGCGCTGATCTTCACCGGAGCGAAAGGTGGCGCGCTCCGGCGATCGAACTTCCGCACCGGCACCCGGTGGGGCGAGACGTGCAAGGCGCTCGGATTCCCAGGACTGCATTTCCATGATCTACGGCACACCGGCAACACGCTGGCGGCACAGACCGGCACTAGCCTCCGTGACCTGATGACGAGGATGGGGCATGACAGCCCTCGGGCAGCGCTGATCTACCAGCACGCCAGCTCGGGTGCGGACCGTGCGATAGCAGACGCCCTTGACCTGCTCATCGCAGCGACGGAAGAGCCCGCAGACAAGCCCGGCGCCGAGTATGACGAAGGCGCCGACGGGACCGGCCAGAACACTGACCTGGTCGGCTAGTGGCACGTAGATGGCACGTTTGGCCTGGCGTCGCCCGAATTGAGGACGGCCAGATCAGGGGATTGTGCCTCTGACCTGGCCGTTCTTTGGGTGGAGACACGGGGAATCGAACCCCGGACCTCCTGCTTGCAAAGCAGGCGCTCTACCAATTGAGCTATGTCCCCGAG
>DHJN01000099.1:33936-34059 GCA_002404345.1 Actinobacteria bacterium UBA4719
AATTGAGCTATGTCCCCGAGGGGTGGTCGGCTGTACTGAACCAGCCTAAACCTTGTGACTTAGACCTTGTGCTCAGACCTTGTCCGTCGCCTCGGCCCAAAGGTCCTGCTCGGCCTGCTGGTC
>DHJN01000138.1 GCA_002404345.1 Actinobacteria bacterium UBA4719
TACTTTCACATGGCCACGCGCACGATGCCGCTCGGTGCACGTCGGTGCCATGTCGAAGCGTCACTCTGAAGAATCGGCAGCGCGCGGGACCGACGTGGGCAGAGCTACAGCGCGTCTAGAGGTATCTAGTAATGGCGTCACTGGCATCACGACATCGCCACACCATGACACCACGACCTCAGAACACCAGCGCGAGCGCCGCGAACGCGACGACCTCGGGAGCCTTGACGCGGTTCTTCTCTTCAATGCCCCCACGTTCTACCGCTCTGCGATTAGGCGCGTCGCCTCGGCGCCGGCGGCGTGGCGGGCGAAGTGGGTCGAACCAGTGTCCGGCGCATCCTAGTCATTGGCGGTGAGACATCGGGCTGAGCAGTCTCGGAGGGCCCGGATCGATCCTATTCGAACCCTTTTGTTCTCAGGACCGCCTGGGCGGCGGGCGACGAGAGGAAAGTGACCAACGCCTTCCCGGCATCCGGCTGTTGGCTGCCGGTAGTGATGCCAGCGGCAAACTGGGTGTACTTCTGAATCGCTGATGGCAGCGGACCGGCAAGCTCGACGCTGGGTTGAGCCAAGATTTCGGTGATTAAGCTAAATCCGAGGTCGGCTTCGCCGCTGGCAACGCTCTCATACAGTGGCGCATCGGGCGACGGAGACAATTTGGTCTTTGGCTGCATCTCCGCGGCGAGCCCCAGTCGGTCGAGCAGGCTCGCTATGTAGATGCCGCTGGCAGCTCCACTGGCCGGATCGACATAAACGATGGCTTTCGCGGTCGACAGCGAGCGGGTGAAGCCCTCGACCGAACTGAGGTCTGGCTTCGCACTGCCCTTGCGCACAAATACGCCGAGGCCGACTTTTGCGATATCGACTCGACTCCCTGGAACAACTTTGCCTTGCTTCTGAAGGTCGTCGATTTGCGGCCCGGGCGCAATCACGACATCGGCGGCTTCGCCCTTTTGAACACGGTCTACGACAGCACCCGCTGTCCCGTACGCGACTGTCAACTTGCTTCCCGAAGATTTTTCGAACTCGGCGGCGAGTCCGTCGACACCCGGCTTCAAACCTCCGGCAGACAAGAGCTTGACTTCGGGCGAGGCCGGCGGCGTGGCTGACGACGTGGGCGACACCGCGGCAGGCGTCGCGCCTCCGCATGTGACAAGGACCAGCGCGAGGGCGATCGGACCTATCTGACGCATCGACGTACCCCCCAAGAGCTTCTTCAGCCTCTGGAACCATCGATGCCGTGCGGGCGCGATGGAAGTCCAAAAAATGAACTTGCGGGCTGGCGCGGCGAGGCGTTGACTGTGCCGGTGCCCGAATATGGCCAGTTCTGCCCGGTGTCTCGTGGCGCGGAGATCTTCGCCGAGCGCTGGACGCCGCTCATCCTGCGCGAGCTGCTGAACGGCAGCCATCGTTTCAGCGAGCTCCAGCTCGGAATGCCGCGGATCTCGCGCAACCTGCTGACCCAGCGCCTCGTCTCGCTCGCGATCGCCGGCGTCATCGAGCGACGACCCGCGGAGCAAGCGCGCGGCTTCACGTATCACCTGACCTCAGCCGGCGAAGAGCTGCGATCGGTCGTGGAAGCGCTGGGCGCGTGGGGCTACCGGTGGGGCGGCGCCGACCTACCTTCGGGGCAGTTGGACCCGGTGCTGCTGATGTGGTTCATCCGACGGCGGGTCCAAGTCCAGGCGCTCCGACGCGCTCGGACCGTGGTCCGCTTCGACTTCCGGCGACCGCGACGGTCGTTCTGGTTGCGGATCGAACCGCCGGCCGTGGATCTCTGCTTCACCGATGAAGGCTTCGACGTGGAGCTCACAGTGGACGCCGACCTCGCGGCATTGACCGCGGTGTGGCTTGGACGCCTGCGCCTGGCCGAGGCGATCGCCGCAGGCTCGATCCGAATCGATGGCGACGAGGACGCCCGCCCGCTGTTCGGTCGGTGGTTCGGCTTGAGCCCGTTCGCCGGTGGGGGCGCCGAACGAATCCTCGCGGGAGCAGGCCGCGGCCAATGATCTCGACAGCTCCAAGAACAGAGTTTGATCGCACTCGCTAACAACCCGCGCTGCTACGGCATCGCCCCGAGATGTCGATTGCTCGCCGAGCACCCGCCCTTAGAAGGACGCGCGGGTTCGCCCCCGGAAGTATCGCTCCCAGTTGTTGCCTAGATGTTGCCTAGCGGGCGTACGAACCCGAACGAGCACGGACAGCGACGGATGCGAGCCCCAACAAAATCGCCCTCGGCGTACGTCGGCGAACGACCGCGCACATGGTCAATGGAATTTCAAGACCGCCGCATTCGACCGCTCTGCCACCCCTCCGAGGCAATAAACATAGGGCTTTGGGTGCGTTCTTTGGTTGTAGCGAACCGGTTTGATGCCTAGCCTGATGCCAGCGCCGATGCACGCTAGTGCCGCCTAGTACAACGCGTCTTCGTGCCCTAGATCAACGTCTCGTGGTTGTGAGTGCATCTGCCGCAAGTCGCACGCGTGCAAATGCCGCATCCAATTGTTCACGAAGAACTGCTGCTGCTGCTGCGTAGCGATACGAGTAGTGCGGCACGTCAAGCGTTGGATACGCGGATCGGCGACGCTGCGGCACGAACGGCAAGAACGACAAGGCCTAGCTGGACGGCACCGAGTATCTACGCCGGCGGGTCACGTGGCACGCCGACAAGCTGCGGATCTCCGTCGCGTCGTCTTGCTTACGTCTCGGATGGCTCCTCGACGGTGCTTGTTCCACCGCGACGGGGGTGACGACTGCACCCCCGTCGCGCGGCCCAAGTCTTATGGCTGCGTGCAGTGAAGGGCGCCCTGGTTGGACGGCGTGCCTGTTTCGGTGGCCGGGTCGAACGAGCTGAACTTCGAGGCGGGAACGGTGAGATCGATGCTCGGGCCGCTA
>DHJN01000172.1 GCA_002404345.1 Actinobacteria bacterium UBA4719
CGCTTTTTCCTCAGCCCCCTAGGTGAGATTCCCGGTGGTTTCTGAAACATGCCGGAGCTCGCCGTCCGCGCGTGCCCCGACCGTTGGCGTCACGCTCGACGATGTCGTGCCCGGTGGTCCGGGCCGGACCGAGATCAGTAACAACGATGGGCCTGCGGCGAGATTCGCACCTCGCCGGTTGGCGGTGGATGTAGCCGCCGAGCCGAAGTTCGACCGACATGGAAGCCAGCCGCGCGGAGCCTCGAGACGTGTTTCAGAAATGGCCGGGAACCTCAGCTAGGTGGTGGGTACTGTGTTTGAAGCCAGCGGCTGGCGGCGCCGTAAGTCTGGACCGCTCGGAGTTCAGTTCACCGCAATACGGCGAGCTGCCCCGCATGCACGTCGGGTCGGCTTGAGCAGATGGAAAGGGTGCTTACCTTCGCGTCCCCGGGGGCGCGTCTCCTAATCGGTAACGACGACCGGATCGCGCTCACGCGACGAGCAGCGTAAAGGTGTTGGGCCAGGCTCCCTCTCGGAGGATCTGCTGAAGCCACAGAAGATCCGAGGAAACCTCGCACAGACATTGGTGGGCCTTCTGCTACTCCACGACGACGGCGCGCATGCCGAGATTGGCGTGGCCGGGCACGCTGCAGTACGCGTCGTAGGGTCCGGCAGCGAGGCCGCGCAGCCCCACCGTGCGCGTCTGCCCGCGTTGGCGACGATGTGGATCCCGAGCGCGGGAACGGTGAGGTCGTGCACGACGCCGTTGGCCGCGGGGGTGACGAGCGTAAGGCTTACGTCCGTGCCCTTGGGGAGCCGATCTCATTCGGATTGAAGGTCACCGCTTGGACGCGGACTTCCGCCGCACCGCGGATCGCCGTGGACGCGGGCCCAGAGGTGCCGAAGCTCATCATGCCGGGCCCCATGCCCGGACCCATCATCCCCGGTCCCATACTCGGACTCTGGGACGTGAAAATCCTCCCCGAGAGTGCGCAGGATGTCGACCCCGGTATTCCGCCGGTCCACGCTGTCCTGCACGTGGTCGCCGCGCCGTGGCCGCTCTTCGCGCACCCTGATCGCGTACCGTGAACGACGGGGCGGTCTTTGAAGATCTCCTCGAAGAGTCCGCGCGTGGCTGTCCTCTCTGCCGCCGCAGCGACGGGTCGGCGAAGCGTTTCATCGCGACGTTCGCCTACGAATTGGTCAACGATCCGACCATGCGAGCCGAGCTGCGTCGCAGCCTCGGCTTCTGCCGCAGGCACGCGGTCGACGCCGCGGCGCAGACCGGCGCACCGCTGGCGCTCTCGATCGTCTGCGCCGATCTGTGCACTCAGGTTGCTCGCCGCCTCGCGGCAGGGAAGCCCATCAGGGCGACCGATCCATGCCCAGCCTGCGATGTTGCGGCGCAGCGCGAACAGCACGACCTCGAGGTCATCGGTCGTCGCCGCGTGCCGAATGTTTGCCCGCTGCATCCGCGGGACGTGCCGCGGCGAGAGCTCCCGCGCGGACTGGCGGTCGGTGATGCCCTGCCGGTCGGCGAGCTGGATCGGGCGGCGGGGCATGATCCAGGCCAGGCTGAGCGCCAGAGCGCGGCGTACTCCGCACTGCAGCGCCGCCTCGAGGCCGTGATCCGCCATCACGACTACCGCTTTCGCGACGAGCCCTTCGACGACTTCGGCGTGATCTGGCAGGCGCTGTCGCTGTTCAGCGGCACCGACCCGAGACGGCGGCCCACCGCTCGTGCGTCAGACCCGCTCGACCGAGCCTGATCGGTCACGAAAGATCAACGCCGGCGCGAAACGCGACGCCCTGGCCTTGAGGTCGGGCTTAGTTCGGCGCGGCCGCGCCTGCGGCCCGCCCTATCGCATGACGGACTGCGCCCGCAAAGACGAGGCCTTCGATGTCCTGCTCCACCCCCGCGTCCGCGCTCGAATGCGTCGCCATCAGCCGTGTACGGCACGATCCACGTCGTGGCCGCCTCGAGCGGCAGTGTCCGGAGCGCGAGCGCGCTTTCGCCGTCACGCGCGACGGCCACCACGTCGAGATCGGGCTCCAGCCCGGGCGACGATCGCCCTCGCCCACGACCTCGGCTTCGAGACCGTCGCCGAGGGCGTCGAGGACCGCGAGTCTTGGGAGATCCTCGTCGCCCTTGGCTGCGATGTCGCGCAGGGCTATCACATCGCCCAGCCGATGCCGGCCGTGGACGTCGCGGGCTGGCTCGAGGCTGGTCGGCCGGGCTCAGGTTCATCCGCCGGGCGAAGATCGGCGGAGCGCTGCTCCGCGATCCGCGGCGGTGCCCGCCGTGTTCGGCAAGCGCCGGGTGCTTGTGGTCGACGACCGGCGATCGTCGAGCTGATCTGCGACATCCTCGCGAAGCACGAGTTCCACGTCGTCACCGCGGCGAACGGCTCCGAGGTGCTCCGGCTGGTCGACGAGACGGCCCCCGGAACGCCGCCGGATCGGATGACGCCGCTCTCGTCGGCACCCGTCCGCCTTCCAGGCGCGAGGCGACGCCTGGGCTTCACACGACGGAACCTGACCAGTCGACGCTGGCGGGACAATGCCTGGGTGAGGCCGTCAATGCGCCAGCCGTTGCCCACTCCGCTCTCGTGGCTAGCCTTAGCATCGGCGCCCCAAATTCTCATCACGTTGGCGATCGCGCCGCCCGGGGTCTGGACCCAGGTCGCCGGGATGAGCGCCGTCATCACGGTCGCCGCAGTACTTACGTTGGGCATACTTGCTCGCTCTTGGACCGACAGCGTGCTACGTCTGCTGGCCAGTCGGACGGTCTGGTTCGGATTGTGCGTCGCCGCCGCGCTCGATGGGTACGTCTGCGCGAGGCAGATCCTCGCCCTCGAGCGTCTGGTCGCGATCGGAGTGGCACTCCTGGTCGCCCTCGCCCTGGCTCGCAGACGGCCTACCCGTTCGCGATCGCGCTGAGCCTCTTCTGAGGCAGACTTCGCTACCTGGCATTGACGCGGGTCGCGCGGTCGATAGCGAGGGAGAAGGGTTGACGAAGGCGAAGAGATCATCGAGCTCCTGCAGCTTGAGGTTCAGCTTGAAAACGACAGACGACCCAAGCTTGCAACCCGCGCGGTGGCTTTCGATCCGGCACGCGGCGGGTGCCGCGCACGCCAGGAGCTCGGTGCGGCAGCGTGCTGGCGTGGCCTGGCGAGAACGCTCACGGCGCGGGGCGCGTCGGGCGCTAGCGAGCTGAACCTCCCGTTCGATCCG
>DHJN01000082.1 GCA_002404345.1 Actinobacteria bacterium UBA4719
GTCGCGCCGGCCTCCTGGAGGTGGTAGCTGCAGATGTTGGTCGGGTTCCACTTGGGTATCTCGGCGACCGTGTAGGCCACCATGTCGGTGATCAGCCGCAAGGAGGGATGCGGCGCAAAGACGTACGTCCCGCGCGAGAGGTACTCCTTGATGATGTCGTTCTGGGTTGTCCCCGTGAGCGCCTTGACTGCAGCCGCAGGATCCTGGCCGGCAGCCTCGGCCTGCTCCTCGGCGACTACCTGGTACATCGCGAGCAGCCACATGGCGGTGGCGTTGATGGTCATCGAGGTGTTCATCTGGGCCAACGGAATGTCCGCAAAAAGGGCCCGCATGTCGCCGATGTGCGAGATCGGCACTCCAACCTTGCCGACCTCGCCGCTGGACAGCGCGTGGTCGGGGTCGTAACCGGTCTGCGTCGGCAGGTCAAAAGCGACCGAGAGGCCGGTCTGCCCCTTTTCCAGGTTGCGCCGGTAGAGATCGTTGCTGGCGGCGGCACTGGAGTGGCCGGCATACGTGCGCATGACCCAAGCGGGGTCCCGGCTGGAGCGATCGATCTCTACCTGTGACATACCGCTGAATGTACCGGCTGGTGCTTGCCTCGGAGGAGTTTCTACTCGGTGAAAGTCACCACAGTGGACGCGTCACCGTCCGGTCCCCGTGCCAGAACCCGATGCAGACGGGAGGCGCGCAACAGGCGATCGAGGCGGGGTGAGACATCAACCAGAACCAGCCGACGCCCCACCCGACGCGCGCGATGATGGACCCCGACGATCACTCCGAGACCCGTGGCGTCGTGGACCTCGGCCTGCGCCAGATGAATCCGCAGGTCGCCGACTCCCCGATCCAGGATGTCATGCAGGGCCAGCCTGACCTCGGCCACAGTGTTGACGTCCAGCCGGCCGCAGACAGAGACCTCCTGTCCGGAACATATCTCCGCCACGCGCGCAGGGCCCTCCGCAGCGGTGCCCTCCGCGGCGATCAAAGTCATCTCCAGCTCCCCTCGAGTCACCTGCAGTGCTCGCCCTGCATTGCTCGCCACGTGCAGTGCTGGCCCTGTGCATTGCTCGCCCCGGCACTGACCCGTGGCTGTTGCTTATAGTGCCGCCTCCTCGGACCCGATGGCTGTGAAGCCGACGGAAACGAATCGGTAACGATCCAGTGAACGACGCAAGCTGGTCCGGAGGGGAACGGCCGCCGGGTCAGGACCTCAGATAAAGGGCTCTTCGTCCGGTTCACGGGTAACGTCAGCACCGAGTCGGCGAAGCGCCTCGGCGAAGCCCGCGTAACCGCGGTCAACGTGATGGGCCCGGCTGACCGTCGTGGTTCCATCGGCGACCAGGCCAGCGATGACCAGCGCGGCCCCAGACCGGATGTCACTGGCCTCGACCGGGGCTCCGGACAGCCGTTCGACGCCGTGCAACATGACGTGGTGTCCATCGACGCGTGCGTCAGCGCCCAGCCGCGCGAGCTCCTGCACGGTGCGGAATCGCGCCTCGAAGAGGTTCTCGGTCACCATGGCGCTGCCCTGTGCCACCGCGTTGTAGACCAGGGCAAAGGGCTGCAGGTCGGTGGGGAACCCGGGGTAGGGCAAGGTGGCCACGTCGAACGCCGACCGACGACCCGACGCAGTTACCCGGAATCCGCGATCCGTCGTGGTGATGTCCGAACCGGCGTCAGCCAACAGATCCAGGGCGATACCCAGGTGCCCTGGCACGGCGCCGACCACCTCGAGGTCGCCACCGGTGGTGGCCGCGGCAAACGCCCACGTGCCGGCTGCGATACGGTCCGGCACCACCTCGTGGGACACCGGTGTCAGTGCGCTGACGCCCTCGACCTCGATGACCGATGTCCCGGCGCCCTCGATCCGGGCACCCATCTTGGACAGAAACGCCGCGATGTCGACGATCTCAGGCTCGCGCGCGGCGTTCGTCACCCGGGTCTTTCCCGTGGCCAGTACCGCCGCCATCAGGACGTTCTCCGTTGCGCCGACGCTGGGGAACTCCAGCCGGATATCTCCGCCATGCAGGCCGTCCGGCGCCTCGGCGATGAGATAACCGTGGGTGACATGCACCGTGGCCCCCAACGTCTCCAGACCGGAGGCATGCAGGTCCAGACCGCGGGACCCGATCTCGTCACCGCCCGGGACCGCCACATCCGCCCGGCCGCACCTGGCAACCAAAGGGCCCAGGACACAGATCGAGGCTCGCAGCGCCCGAACAAGCTCGTAGTCGGCGCGGTGCCCGATGCGGTCGGGGACGTCGATCTCGACGACTCCTGCGTCAGCGTCGTAGTCGACGGTGCACCCTAGCCGGCGCAGCAGCTCCGCCATGATCGTCACGTCGAGGATTGCGGGCACATTGGTCAGGCGAGTCCTGCCCTCGGCCAACAAGGCCCCCGCCATCAGCTTGAGGGCGCTGTTCTTGGCACCAACTACCGACACCTCTCCCCGCAGGCTGGTGCCACCGACCACACGAAACCGCTCCATCACAACGTGAGCCTATCGGTGCCGGATCTGACAGGATCGGGTCCATGGTGAACCTGACACGGATCTACACCCGCACCGGCGATGACGGCAGCACGGCGCTCGGGGACTTCAGCCGCACTACCAAGACCGACCCCCGTCTGGTTGCCTACGCCGATACCGACGAGAGCAACAGCTCCATTGGTGTGGCGGTCACCTGCGGTGCCCTGCGCGAGGATGTCCTTGCGGTGCTGGTCCGGATCCAGAACGACCTCTTCGACGTCGGCGCGGACCTGTGCACACCGCTGGCCGCCAGCTACGAGTACCCCCCGTTGCGAGTCCAGGACGTCTGGGTCGACGAGCTCGAGGCCGACTGCGACCGGTTCAACAACGAGCTGGAGAAGCTGCGTTCCTTCATCCTCCCGAGCGGCACCCCCGGGTCGGCATACCTGCACGTGGCCCGGACGGTGACCCGTCGCGCCGAGCGCTCCGCATGGAAGGCGCTGGAGGCGTACGGTGACCAGCCGGCGCCCGAGGGCAGCGCCAAGGGAGTGGGTGGGGTCAACCCGCTCACCGCCAAGTACCTCAACCGTCTCTCGGACCTGTTGTTCATCCTGGGACGGGTGGCCAACCTCAAGATCGGCGGAGACGTGCTCTGGCAGCCGGGTGGCGGGCGGGTGCAGCAGCCCGAGAGCCAGGGCTAGGTTCCTGCCAAACCTAGGGACGGTGTCGGCTGGTTCCCGCCAAACCTGCCAGAACTAAGCGACGTTGACGTTGTGCCCGGGGGGCGATGCTTCAAGCCAGGATCGCAGGGCCGTGTAGGGAGCCCGCGCAAGTGCGATCTCGAAATGCACGTCGCGATAACAACAGTCGATCCTCATCGCGGCAGGAATCAGGATCTCGGGTCGCTCGCCCGGCTCAAGAGGCTCACCGGACCCGATATCGAGCAGGGTCCGCTCCCACTGCCTGGCCGGCCGCAGCGAGAGCCCCGCGAGCGTGAACCACTCGAGCCCGGTCGCACCGTAGCGCGCCAACCCGAAGCGCCAGCGGCGATCGCCGGGCTCTCGCAGCGCACAGACCGTCAGAGGCTTGCCACGCGCGATCAGCCGCCGTCGAACGAAGACGGAACCGAGCACGGCTACGACAACGAACAGGCAGCCGCCAACCAGCAGTTCGCTGGTCAGCAGCAGACCATCCACTTCAGTATCAGGCGCTTATCTGGGAGGCGTCGACGGCCTCCGCAACGATGGTGACCCGGTCGTGGTCGACCGAGAGGAAACCGCTGTCGATCGCGGCCGTGTGGGTCTGACCCGACATGGACTCAATCCGAACATCGCCACTGACCAGGATCCCCAGCAGCGGGGTATGACCCGGCAGGATTCCCAGCTCGCCCTCGACGGTTCGGGCGCTGACCTGCCTGGCTTCGCCCTCCCAGACCTTGCGATCTGCGGCTACGAGCTCAACATGCAACTGACTCAACGGTTCTCCTCCGCTCACGAACGTGTACCGAGAGTCTAGTGGGCGCCAGGGGGTGCCCGGTCCACCCAGGTCCCGCCGGCGCGCCCGGCATGTCTACCTTCGCGCTCCTTGCTCCGGGACCACCGAATCCCCATGGCATCCGGCACGATTCGGTGGTTTCACCGCAACAAGCCGTGGTCAGGCTGCGCGCCCTAGGGCGCGACCGCCGTATGTCCGGACCAGATCCCGTATGACGGCACGCGCGTTCGCGTCGCGGACGTTGCCCGGGATGCGGGGTAGGAAGTCGTCCCAGACGGCCATCATCGTGCCGCGAAACTGCGGGATCCGGGTCGGCCGCGCGATGAACAAGATGTGCCTCGAACAGCCGGACCTTCCAGTGGTCATCTGTCCACACAGCCCACTGGTCGTCCGACTGCGGCTCCGCACACTGGCACTGCGTCGGGTCCTCGCCGAGGCGCGGCGACTCCACCTCGGCCAGCGGCTCAAGTGGCTTGAGACGCAAGCCTTCTGACTCGAACGGGAAGATCTCCCAGGACGGGATGCCGTCTGCGGGGATCGTCAGACGACCCTCTTGGTCGGCAGCGGCCATGACCCGTGCGTAGTAGTCCTCGATCGTCTCCGGCATGCGATCAAACCTATCGCCATTGCGCCTATCGCCATTGCGCTCCTTGCTCCGAAACCACCGAATCCCCATGGCATCCGGCGCGATTCGGTGGTTTCACCGCAACAAGACGAAGGTGGGAGGCTGCGGCGGGGTGCGGCGGGGTGCGGCGGGCTGCGGCGGGCTGCGGCGCACAAAGGGGGCCGGACACGCAAGTGCGTGTCCGGCCCCCTTCGTGGCTCAGGTCGAGATCAGAGGTTCTTCTGGATCTCGGCCCACTGACGCTGGACGTCGTCGAGGTTTCCGCACATGTAGAACGCCTGCTCAGCGACGTCGTCCAGGTCTCCGTCCGCGATCGCGGTGAAGCCCTCGATCGAGTCGGCGAGCGAGACCGTCGAGCCCTCGAGGCCGGTGAACTGCTTGGCAACGTAGGTGTTCTGGGACAGGAACCGCTGGATGCGACGGGCCCGGTTGACCAGGATTTTGTCCTCTTCGGACAGCTCGTCGATGCCCAGGATCGCGATGATGTCCTGCAGCTCCTTGTTGCGTTGCAGGATCGACTTCACCCGGATCGCGGTGTCGTAGTGGTCCTGGGCGATGTAGCGCGGGTCCAGGATTCGCGACGTCGAGGTCAGCGGGTCGACGGCCGGGTAGATGCCCAGCGAGGCGATGTCGCGCGAGAGCTCGGTCGTGGCGTCGAGGTGCGCGAACGTCGTTGCCGGCGCCGGGTCGGTGTAGTC
>DHJN01000242.1:0-3910 GCA_002404345.1 Actinobacteria bacterium UBA4719
ACCTCGCGCAGGATCTTCTTCAGACGGGCTCGCTCGGTGTCGGGGAGCTTGCGCGAGATGCCCATCATGTTGCCGTCCGGCACGTAGACCAGGTAACGACCGGGCAGCGAGACCTGGGAGGTCAGGCGTGCGCCCTTGTGACCGATGGGGTCCTTCGTGACCTGAACCAGGACGCTCTGGCCGGAGCTCAGCGCGTTCTCGATCCGCTTCGCGCGGTTGTCCAGACCAGCAGCATCCCAGTTGACCTCACCGGCATAAAGCACGGCGTTTCGGCCCTTGCCGATGTCGACGAACGCGGCCTCCATGCTCGGCAGGACGTTCTGGATACGACCGAGATACACGTTGCCGGCCATCGAGGCGTTGGTCTCGCGGGACACGTAGTGCTCGACCAGAACGCCGTCCTCGAGGACGCCGATCTGGGTGCGGTCCTCCTTGTGGCGCACGACCATGACTCGCTCGACGCTCTCGCGCCGGGCCAGGAACTCCGCCTCGGTGATGACGGTGCGACGGCGCCCTGCCTCACGGCCCTCGCGACGACGCAGCTTCTTGGCTTCGAGCCGGGTTGAACCCTTGACCGAGGTGACCTCGTCACGCTGCGGACGCGGCTCCCGGACCTTGGTCGTGGTGCGGCTGCCTGCCTGCTGGTCTTCGTTGTCCCCGGCGGTGCCACGGCGACGACGACGGGTGCGACGGCGGCTCTCGCCGCCCTCCCCCGACTCGTCGTCGTCGGCGGAAGGCTGGCCCTTCGATGTCGTCTCGGCGCTGTCCTCGTCGGAGGTCTCAACCGTGTCCTGGTCGGAGGTCTCAACAGCACTGCCGTCGCCGGTGCCACGTCCCCGGCGGCCCTTGCCACCACGGCGACGGCGACGGGGTGCGCCCTCGGCTCCCGAGTCGTCCGACTCATCGGCTTCCTTGCCTTCTTTGGCCTCTTTGGCGCCGTCCTGCCGCGCTCCATCACCCTGTTCCGGGGTGGCCGGTGAGGGAGCCTTGTGGATCGGGGCCTGCTCGGGGGCGGGTGCGGCCGCCGGGGCTGTGGCCCTGCGGCGACGAGGGGCCGCGGTGGGCTCCGGCGGCTGGAAGAGAAGTCCGAAGCTCGGGACCGCAGGGGTCGTCGTAGGGGCGGTCGGCTCCGGCTCCGGTGCATGCTCAACCTGTGCCAGATCAGGCTGCGCGGGCTCCTGCTCGAGCGGTGCCGCAACGGCCTTCTTGGCGGTCTTGCGCGGAGCACGCTTAGCTGTCTTGCGCGGGGGGGCCGCTGTCACATCAGCTGGCGCATCCGTCACATCAGTGGGCGCATCAGTGGGTGCTTCGGTCCCATCAGTGGGCGCACCAGTCACATCGGGACGGATCAGATCAGCGGGCGCCTGATGCGGCGCGCTGGCCTTCTTCGTGGCCTTGCGTGGGGCCCGTTTGGCCGGAGCCTTCTTCGCCGGAGCAGCGATGTCACCGGAGACATCGGGTTCGATGTCGGTACTAAGAACGTTGTCGTCGTGAGATGCCATTTGGGGCGTCTTCCCGTCACCCACGTGGCGAGGGCCACACCCTGGCCAATTGGCCCTCATCGCCGCATGGTGCGCGGTCGGTGTCGTCTCCCGCGCTGAATGCGGGCGGGACGGAAGTCGTATCGCTACATCTCGGGGCTCGCGCAGCTTCGCGCGTCACCGCCTCAGATGCCGTCGACGTCCTGGTCGGCAGCCAATGGATCGGACACCGTCGCGGATGCAATGCGCAGCGGCCCTTGTCTCAGCCGGGTCACCAGGGGCGGTGTCTTCGGCGTGAGTGCGGCGACTGACTGCAGCGCGGTTAGAACATCATCGGGGCGCACGGTGGGTGTGGTATGCCGTACGACCACCCTCAGTATCGCACATGTGCCGTCCTGCGAGGGCGAAGCCTCCAGCGACACGACGGCGCTGCGGACATCGAAGGTCCGCGGACCGTTCTTCATGACCCTGGTGACTTCAACCACTTCCTCGGCGAGCAGCAGCGCAGCTGCGTCGGCCAGGCTGCCGACCGGCATACCCCTGAACTCCATAACCCAGTCGCTGGCCTGCAGTCGATCGGCAAGCGCTCCGGGGGTGGCCTCCACCACCTCGAGCACGTCCAGCCCCTTGGGAAGTGCCTCATCCAGGGCCGCCCGCACCCGCTGCGGGTCCACTCGCTCGGTCACCGAGATCTCGAAGTACTCCGCCTCACTCGCCGTTCCCGTCGGCGCCGCGTTGGCGTAGGAGATCTTCGGGTGAGGGTGGAACCCTGCGGAGAAGGCCATCGGCACAGCGGCCCGGCGCAACGCCCGCTCCAGGGCTCGCTGGAAGTCGCGCGTCGAGGAGAAACGCAACCGGCCACGCTTGGCATAGCGAACCCGCAGCTTCTGGACCGCAGGGGCCGGAGGGGGACCATCGGGAGTGCGGGCCATGACGGCGAGGATATCGGGCCTTGTGCGATGACAACCAGCGCGGCGCGGCGTACCGTCGATCGATGGGCCACTTCAGCCTGGAGCGGGCCACCGAAACGGAGGCTTACGAAATGTTCATCCAGATCATTCAGGGCACCTGCCGCGACGCGGACACCCTGCACCGGCAGCTCGACATGTGGCGCCAGGAGCAGGGGCCGATGGCAGAGGGCTGGCTCGGTGGGACGTACGGCATCACCGACGACGACAAGTTCGTCGGCGTGGTGCGGTTCGAGTCAAAGGAGGCCGCGGCCCGCAACTCGACCCGCCCCGAGCAGGGCGCGTGGTGGGCCGAGACCGAGAAGTGCTTCGACGGCGAGGTGACCTTCCACGACTGCGACGAGGCGATGGAGTTCCTGGACGGCGGCGCCGACGACGCCGGGTTCGTCCAGGTCATCCAGGGCCGGCTGGAAGATCCCGAGCGGTTCCGCAGGGCTATGGCGCAACCGATGGACATGCTGCACGAGGCCCGGCCCGAGATCATTGGCGGCACCATCGCGATTGAGCCGGACGGCCGATTCACCCAGACGGTCGCCTTCCGCACCGAGGATGCTGCGCGCGAAGGCGAGCGGAAAGCGATGCCTGAGACGATGCCCGCTGAGACGCGCCGGGAGATGGAGGACACGATGGCCCTGATGCAGGACGTGACCTACCTGGACCTGCATCACCCCTGGTTCGCCAGCAAGGCGTAGTCGACTCCGGAGTCTCCCACAGGACTCAGCGAGTCTCCAACAGGACTCAGCGAGTCTGCAACAGGTCGACTCAGCGAGTCTCCAACAGGTCGACTCAGCGAGTCTCCAACAGGACTCAGCGAGTCTCCAACAGATCGTCCTTGCCGGCGGTCAGCACGGTCAGCGGAAGGAGTCGCTTGCCGGTGGGCCCAACCTCAATCGCAGTGTTCATCTGAGAGCAGACGCCACAGTCAAAGCACGGGGTCCACCGGCAGTCCTCGACCTCTTCGTCGCCCAGGGCGTCCTGCCAGTCCTGCCACAACCAGTCCTTGTCGAGGCCGGAGTCGAGGTGGTCCCAGGGCAGGACCTCGGCCTGCTCGCGCTCACGCGTGGTGTACCAGGCAACATCGACCGGCTCGTCGGCCAGAGCCGTTTCGGCACATCGCATCCAGCGTTCGTAGCTGAAGTGCTCGCTCCAGCCGTCGAACCGGGCACCATCACGCCATGCGGCCTCGATCACCCGGCCGACCCGACGGTCCCCGCGGGACAGCAGCCCTTCGACGATGCCGGGTTCACCATCGTGGTAGCGGAACCCGATGGCCGAGGCGAACCGTTTGTCGCCCCGGATCGCCTCACGCAGCTTCTGAAGCCGCGCGTCCGTCTCCTGAGCGCCAAGCTGGGCGCACCACTGGAACGGGGTGTGAGGTTTGGGGATGAACCCGCCGATCGAGACGGTGCAACGGATGTCCCGCAGGCCGGTCACCCGTCGCCCGGTCTCGATGACCCGCTT
>DHJN01000242.1:3968-7283 GCA_002404345.1 Actinobacteria bacterium UBA4719
AGGTCGATGTTGAAGGCGTCGACACGTGTCGACGGCAGCGACAGGCCGGTCTGCGTGCCTTCGTAGCGGTCGGCCAGTCCCTTGGTGATCTCGGCTATCTCAGAATGGTCCGCGCTTGACAGCGAGAGGAGACCGACCTCGTCGAATCCCGTTGCTGCCAAACCCTTTTCGATCATTTCGCCGATACCGCTGATGGATCGCTCGCGAACCGGGCGGGTGATCATGCCCGCCTGGCAGAAGCGGCAGCCGCGGGTGCAGCCACGGAAGATCTCGACCGACATCCGCTCGTGCACGCTTTCGGCCAACGGCACCAACGGCTGTTTCGGGTATGGCCAGGCGTCCAGATCCATGACCGTGTGCTTGGAGACGCGCCATGGTACCCCCTGGACATGGGCGGCCGGCGCGACGCGCTTGATCCGGCCGTCGGCGAGGTAGTCGACGTCGTAGAACGCCGGCACGTAGACCCCGCCAGTGCGGGCAAGCCGTAGCAGCAGCTCGTGCCGACCGCCCGGACGACCCTGCGACTTCCACGTCGTGAGCAGGTCGGTCACCTCAAGGACGGCCTGCTCGCCGTCGCCCACGACGGCCGCGTCGACGAAGTCCGACACCGGCTCGGGGTTGAACGCCGCGTGCCCCCCGGCAATGACGATCGGGTCGTCGTCGCCCCGGTCGCGCGCATGCAGTGGTATGCCGGCCAGGTCCAGCGCGGTGAGCAGGTTGGTGTAGCCGAGCTCGGTGGAGAAGGAGACGCCGAACAGGTCGAAGTCACCCAGTGCGCGGTGCCCGTCAACGGTGAACTGCGAGACTGCTTCGCGCCGCAGCAGCGCCTCCATGTCCGGCCACACGGCATACGTGCGTTCGGCGAGGGCATCGGAGCGTTCGTTGATGACCTCGTACAGGATCATGACGCCCTGGTTGGGAAGGGCCACCTCATAGGCATCTGGGTACATCAGGGCCCAGCGTGCGGTCAGCTCCTGGCCGTCTGGGCCGAACCCGCCGCAGTTCCAGTCCTTGACGGTGGAGTTGAGCTCACCGCCGACGTACTGTATCGGCTTGCTCACCTGCTCCAGCAGCGGTTCGAGGCGGTGGAACAGAGAGATGCCAGGAGCACGGGGCGGATGTATGTCACGAGGGCCTTCGGGCATGGGTTCAAGGGTAGAGCGCGTCCAGCTCATTCCTGTACTTGTCGGCGACAACCCTGCGCTTGAGCTTCATGCTCGGGGTGAGGTCGCCGTCCTCGACGGAGAGGTCCCGCGGCAGTATGGCGAACTTCTTGATCGTCTCCCATGGGTTGAGCTTGGCGTTGAGCTCGTCGATGTAGCCCTGAACCATCTCGCGCGCCGCCGGTGAGCTGACCAGCTCGGCATACGGCATGCCGGCCATGGCGTTCTCGGCCGCCCAGCCGGCCATGGCATCGGCGTCGAGGGTGACCAGCGCGGACACGAAGCTGCGCCCGTCACCGTGGACGATCAGCTGGCTGGCGTAGGGGCACACCCCCTGGAACATCGACTCGATGGCGGACGGGGCGACATACTTGCCACCAGAGGTCTTGAACAGGTCCTTCTTGCGGTCGGTGATGCGCAGGAACCCGCGCTCGTCGAGGTTGCCGATGTCCCCCGTGTGCAGCCACCCGTCACCGTCCACCGACTCCGCAGAGGCCTCGGGCAGGTTGTGATAACCCGCCATGATGCCCGGGCCCTTGAGCAGGACCTCCCCGTCCGCCGCGATCTGGACCTGGGTGCCAGGCACCGGCCAGCCGACGCTGCCGAAGGCGTAGGCACCCGGCCGGTTGACAAAGGACGCGGCACTGGACTCGGTCAGGCCGTAGCCCTCGAGGATGAGCAGGCCTGCGGCGTCGAACCACTGGGCCACATCGCGGTTGAGCGCTGCCGATCCGGAGATGAAGAACCTGATCCTGCCGCCGAACCGGGCACGGATCTTGCCTAGGACCAGTCTGTCCGCTATCACGAACTGAGCAGCAAGGGGAACGGACGCCGAGCGCTCGCTGGCGCGCAGCAGGGCAACCTGGCGGCCGACCCCGATCGCCCAGGCGAAGAGCTTGGCCTTCACGCCGCCCTCGGCGCTCACCGTGGTGTTGATCCGGCCATAGGCTTTTTCGAAGATGCGCGGAGCCGCCCCCATGAACGTGGGCGCAACAACAGCCAGGTTGTCCACGATCTTCTCCACCCGCCCGTCGACCACCGTCGGGAATCCCAGCTGCAACGGGAGGGTGAGCAGCACCTTGCCGAACACGTGGGCCAGCGGCAGCCAGAGGTACTGCAGGTCGTCCTGCGTCAGGATGCCGATGGCGTCGACCGCCGCCGCCTCATAGGTCCAGCAGTCGTGGGAGAGGCGAACTCCCTTGGGTCGCCCCGTCGTTCCGGAGGTGTAGATGAGCGTGGCGAGATGCTGTGGCTCGATGGCCCGGATCCGGTCGTCCACGACTGACGGCACCTGCTCCAGGTGTGCTGCGCCCATCTGCTCCAGATCAGCCAGCGAGATGACCCAGTCCCCATCGGCCGTTCCGTCGAACGTGACGACCCGGACCACCTCGGGTAGCGCAGGGCGGTTGGCGTGAAGCTTGGCGATCTGAACATCGTTCTCGGCGAACACGATGCGGCTCTGGGAGTCGGCGACGATGTAGGTCAGGTCGGCCGCGGAGGTCGAGGGATAGATGGCGGTCGTCGCGGCACCCGCCAGCATCACGGCCAGGTCGGCGATCACCCACTCGTAGCGAGTGCTGGAGGCGAGCGCCACGCGCTGCTCGGGCTCGATCCCCAGGGCCACCAGACCCGCCGCAATCTGGCGCACGCGGTCATCGGTCTGCGCCCAGGTGACTGACTCCCACGACGCGCCCCGGGGGAACCGGAACCCCTCAGCTGCGGGTGTCATGGCCACGCGGTCGACGAACAGGTGGGCCACCGAGCGGGCCCGATGCTCTATGAGGGAGAGGTCGTTCAGCTCGTCGCTCGCCGACAAGGCCATGTGTTGCTCCTGAGGGTGGTCCTACCCGGTCGTGATGATGTTAGTGGGATACGGGCTGTCGGCGCAGGCCGGACACGTGCTGCAGGTGCGGCCAGGTCAACCGGCTCACGCGACGATGGAGGACAGCACCGTCCGACAGTGCTCAACGTCGGCGGCCATCTGTTCGACCAGGCCCTCGATGGTGTCGAACTTCTTAGTGGCCCGCAGTCGTTCGATGAGCTCGAAGACCACATTCTCGCCATAGAGCTCAAGGTCGGTGCGATCCAGGACGTAGGCCTCGACCCGGCGCTCGGTGCCCGCGAAGGTCGGGTTGGTGCCGATCGAGATCGC
>DHJN01000242.1:7418-10080 GCA_002404345.1 Actinobacteria bacterium UBA4719
TTGGTGCCGATCGAGATCGCGGCGGGGAGGGTGTGGTCGAGATCGTCGTCGGGCAGCGTCGGTCGGATCAGCCGCCCCGCGTAGACACCATCAGCAGGGATCAACCCCTCCGCCGCCTGGCACAGGTTCGCCGTGGGGTAACCGAGATCGCGTCCTCGGTGGTCGCCGTGCACGACCTCACCACCGACCTGATGCGGGCGTCCGAGGATCTCGGTCGCGCCTGCGACATCGCCCGCGGAAAGGAGGTCGCGCACGCGGCTGGAGGACCAACGACCCCCTTCGCCGATGTCCTTGAGGGTGAGCACCTCGAAGCCGTGTTCGGCGCCGAGCCGGCGCAACGTGTTGACGTCGCCGGAGTTGCGAACACCGAACCGGGTGTCCTCGCCCACGACGACCACGCTCGCGCCCAGCGCCTTGACGAACACCTCGACCACGAAGTGCTCAGGGGTCCACTGGGCGAACTCGTGGGTGAACTTCATGACCAGCACGGCGTTCAGCCCGGTGGCCGAGAGCAGGTCGAAGCGCTGGTCGGGGGAGGTGATGATCTGCGGTGCCCGCTCAGGGTGCAGGACGGCGACCGGGTGCGGCTCGAAGGTGACCGCGACCGCGTGGGCGTCTGGCCCAGCTGAGCCAGCCGAGCGGTAGTTGTGAGCCCGCTCCACCACGGCGGACAGAACTGCGCGATGGCCCTTGTGCACGCCGTCGAAGTTGCCCAGCGTCACCACGCTGGGGCCGTAGCCCTGGGGGATCTGGGAGAGGTCGGTCCATCGCAGCACGAGGGACACTCTACGAACCCGACGGAGTGAATACGACGTGGGCCTTGGCGAGCGTGCCGCTCTCGTCGAGCATGGCCACCAGGTGCCCCTCGGGTGCGAAGGCTGCAACCGGCTGGCTGCGGCCTGCGGGCTGGGAAGGGATGCGCTGTCCGTAGCCGACTGCGATGGCCTCCGGTGTGGTCAGCTCGCGGACGGCAAAGGAGGCCCGCGCCGCGTCTGACAGTGCGACCACCGGCATGGCGTCCGCCTCGCTGGCGATCTCGAGCTCGGTGAGGGAGTACGCGCTGTCGACCTCGAACCGCCCGACCCGGGTACGCCTCAGCGAGGTGAGGTGCCCCCCCACACCCAGGGCTGCACCCAGGTCGCGGGCCAGTGCCCGGATGTACGTTCCTGACGAGACGTCCACAGTGACGTCGAGGTCCCAGACCCTGTCTCCTTGCTGACCCGGCACGGTGCTGGTCCGCTGGTCGAGGATGTCGAACCTGCTGACGGTGACCGGGCGAGCGGGCAGGACCACGTCCTGCCCCGCACGCACCCGCGCGTACGATCGTTGCCCGTCCACCTTGATGGCACTGACCGAGCTGGGCACCTGGGCGATCTCACCGGTGAGACCGGCCACGGCACGCCCGACAGCCTTGGCGGTCAGGCCGGCGACATCGTGGGACGTGATGATCTCGCCCTGTGCGTCATCGGTGATCGTGGACTGACCCAGACGGATCGTCGCGGTGTAGGTCTTGTCGGCGCCCACGAGGAACGTCAGGAGCTTGGTGGCGCGATTGATGCCCAGCACGAGGACTCCGGTGGCCATCGGGTCCAGCGTCCCTGCATGCCCGACCTTGCGGGTACCACAGAGGCGTCGACATCGTGCGACGACGTCGTGACTGGTCCATCCGGCCGGCTTGTCGACGATGAGCAGCCCGTCAGGGGTGGTCATTCGTCGGTGGTGCCTTCTTCGTGGCCCTGACCGGGTTCGTCCTCAGACGCAGCGTCAACCTCAGCAGAGTCCTCAGAAACTGGCTTCTTGTACGGGTCGGCGTCACCGGCATACGCTGCACCGGCCGCGGCGGCCGCGACCGCCGCGTCGCGCTGCTTGGCAGTGACGAGCAGGTCCTCGAGGTGAGCCGCACCCTCCGGCAGCGCATCGGGGATGAAGTCCAGCGTCGGGGTGAGCCGGATGCCGATCCCCTTGCCCACCGCCGAGCGGAGCTTGCCCTTGGCCGACTCCAGAGCCGCCGCCGTCTCGAGACGTTCGGCCTCGCCACCGAACACGGTGTAGAACACCGACGCATTCTGCAGGTCGCCGGTCACCCGGACATCGGTGATCGTGATGAAGCCCAGTCGCTCGTCCTTGACGCGGTACTCCAGCGTCTCGGCAACGAGCACCTTGATGCGGTCTGCGATCTTCTTCGCGCGTGCCGGATCGGCCATGGTCTTACTCTCCTACGAATGACAGGGTACGAAAAAATGACACTCAACAAGAAAATGACACTCAACAAGAAAATGACACTCAACAAAAGACAGGCTAAGAAATGACGTGCGGTGGGGCACGGATGAGGATCCGCAGTGGTCATCAGGGGCCTGATGAGCGGGCGGGCTGAAGCCAGCCAACCCGCTCACCAGGTCAGTGACAATCAGGTGCGCGGGATCTCGCGCATCTCGTGGGTCTCGATGACGTCGTCAACCCTGATGTCGTTGAAGCTGCCCAGGTTGATACCGCACTCGAAGCCCTCGCGAACCTCCACCACGTCGTCCTTGAAGCGACGCAGACCGGTGATCTCGATGCCCTCGCCGACGACGGCACCGTCACGGAGGATCCGCGCCTTCGTGCCGCGCTTGATCTCGCCGGAACGGATCAACGAACCGGCGACGTTGCCGAACTTGGAGGA
>DHJN01000219.1 GCA_002404345.1 Actinobacteria bacterium UBA4719
CCCAACATCAGGCGCCGTTGCCGCTCATCCAGATGCGGACGCCAGCACCGCGTCCCTACGCCCCACGGACTCCGCCACCCGCACGCTGTCGGCCATAGCACAACGATATGGCCATCAGAGCAGAAAACCTAGGTTATTTCGACGCGTGTCCTTAGTCACGAATGACTATGGTTGTCCGTGACCGCCGCGGAAGACCAGCAGCAGCGCGACCAGCAGGATCGGGATGGCGATACCTTCACCTTGCACCAGGTCGCTCTGCGTGGTGAGCATCTGGTCGCGCATCACCGCGAGGTCTCCACCGACCTTCACCGTGGCGCCTGGGACCGCGTTCGTCAGCGTGTCCCGGACGTCGGCGACCTGCTTGAGCGAGAGAGTCAGGTCCGTTGTCTTCGCGGTCGAGACCAGCATCAAGCTCGCCCGCCCGTCCTTCGAGCGCAGGCGTGGGTCGGCGCTGTCATAGGCCGTGACGACACCGGTCACGCCCGGGACCTGGGCCACCCGCCGCGCCGACGCGACGACGCGACGACGGCGTTCCGTACGCCCAGGTCGCCGACCCGGGCGCCGTCGACCACCGCCACCATTGACCCACCCTCCTTCGAGGCGTCGGACAGCAGCTCGAAGCCGTGAACCGACTCCGGGAGACCCGAACCCATGGACCGCAATCCCCCTGCCGGGTGCTGCACGCGGGTGCCGTTGAGATGGCCGCCGGCGTGCCGGTCGCCGCGTACGCCCTGACCCGATACGAGGGCAGGTGGTTCGTTCGGGCGCCGGTCCTGACGACTTTCCACCTGGACGAGTATGTCTTCGCGGCCTTGGAAGCCGGGGCCAGCGGCTTCCTGCTCAAGGACACCCCGCCGGCGGAGATCGCCGCTGCCGTGCGGGCCGTGGCTGCCGGCTCGGAGATGCTCTCCCCGGCCGTCACGCGAAGGTTGATCGCCGAGTACGTGGGCGGCCGCGCCCAACCGCAACGAGCCGAGGCGCTGCGCCGGCTAGAGGTGCTCTCCGACCGGGAGCGGGAGGTGCTGGTTCTGATCGGGCGGGGCCTGTCCAACGCAGCGGCCGCCCGCACACTGTTCATGAGCGAGGCGACGGTCAAGACCTACGTCTCGCGGATGCTGACCAAGCTGGGGCTGGCCAACCGCACCCAAGCGGCCATCCTCGGGCACGCAGCCGGGCTGCTCGAGGGCGGGCAGGTCAAGTGAGGCCTCCCGAGGCCGGGCAGGTCAGGTAAGGGCCTCCCGAAGCCGGGCTGCTCAAGGGCGGGCAGGTCGAGCTACTCGAGGCCCGGGCCGGTCAAGTAAGGGCTACTCGAGGCCCGGGCCGGTCAAGTAAGGGCTACTCGAGGCCGGGCAGCTCCGGTGAGCCGTGCGCGCCGCCTCCGCACGTGCCTCGGTTTGCCTGGCTACTTGGCGCTGCCCGCCGGGGCCACGGTCAGCGGCTCGTCGTTCTTGATCGCGTTGAACAGCTTGACTGCCTTCTGGCTGTCCCATTTGACCACGCTGCCCACGCCCGTGGGCAGCGACGAGTTGGAGACCGGCACGGTCAGCGACAGCCCTTGCCCGTTGGACACGGAGCGCATGGCCTGCAGAACTCTGGTGACATCGCGCAGGGAGGTGTCCTGCCCGACGGTCAGGCCGGCCCCCGCAGTCGTCGCGAAACCGTAGTACCGCCAGGGCATGAGCGCCGTCGAGGGACTGAGCGCCTTGTGCATGATCGCGCCGAGGAACTGGCGCTGTCGTTGTGCGCGACCGAGGTCGCCGAGCGGGTCGGAGTATCGGGCGCGTACATAACCCAGGGCGTTGGGCCCGTCGAGGGTCTGGCAGCCGGGCTTGAGGTTGATGCCGGCGCGCCGGTCGTCCATCGCTCGGGCCACGCAGATATCGACGCCACTGAGGCTGTCGACGACCGAGGCGAACCCGCCGAAACCGATCTCGACGTAACCGTCGATGCGCACACCGGTGGCCTGTTCGATGGTCTCGACGAGGAGCTTGGGCCCACCCCGGGAGTAGGCGGCGTTGATCTTGTTGCGTTCGTGGCCGGGGATCGGCACATAACTGTCCCGAGGCAGGGAGATCAGCGCCGGTTTGCCGTCACCGGACGGGACGTGGACCATGATGATCGAGTCGGTGCGCTTGCCTCCAATCTTGGCCGAGCCCGTGTGAAGCGCCTTCTGCTGTTCGGCCGTCAGTCCCTCGCGGCTGTCGGAGCCGACGAGAACGTAGTCATAGCCCTTGGAGGCTGCCGGGCGGGTGCCCGCGGGATTGGCATCGACGCGTTGCACCGCACCCCAGGCGTGGAACGGGACCCAGACCATGAACACCAGCCAGGCCACCACCAGGACAGCCGCTCCAACGAGAATCCGGCGCCGACGCTGGCTCGCGCCCGGCCCGGCCTGCTGGGGGGACGGCGGCCGGGGCTTTCGGACCCGGGGGTGGTTGCGATCGCGGGTGTCGACGACATCGACGTCGTCGTCGGTGTGGTTCCTGGCGTTACGACCCGGCATACGGCTGCTCCTGTTGTCTGGGGACGCCCGCAGTGGGCTGCGGTGGACCTGCCTCATCCAGAGCGAGTCTGCGGGCAAGCTTGGTGTAACGGTTCTCGAACTCGCGGAACCTCAGGTAAGTGGTCAGGGTAAAGCTGAGGAAGGCGACCACCAGCGCGTACAGCACCATGTCGGTGCCGCGGCCGACGCCCACCATCCGGGCGATCTGGTTCCAGACCGACGGGAAGAGGATGGACCACACCGCGAGCGCGGCGAAGAGCATCAGCCCGAGGCGACGCGCGGCCTGGGTCCGGGCACCCCGTCCTCGAAGCAGCCTAACGGCCGTGATGATGACCACGACGATGAGAAGGAGCTGGATCAGGACGATCTTCATGAGCTCTGCCCTCCGCAGGCCCGACGCGCGGGTGTCATCGCCACAGCCTTCATCGCCACAGCCTTCATCGCAGGATCAGGTCGGCAAGGATGTTGACGGAGTTCCACAGCGACTGACCCTTGGCCTTGGTGTAGTCGTTGTAGACGATGTGCACGGGATGTTCCACATAGCTGGCGTCGGAGGCGCCGATCTGCGCGACGAGCTCGCTGGCGTGCGCCATCCGGTTCTGGGTGATCTCGATCTGCTCCAGCACAGGACGGCGTATTGCGCGCAAGCCGTTGTGCGCGTCGGTCAACCGGGTGTGCGTGGTCATGTTGGTGTATCCGACGGCTGCGCGCAGCACCATCCTCTTGGCGAACCCGGGCTTGCTGCGCTCGTCCAGGAAGCGTGAGCCGAAGACGACGTCAGCTTCGCCGCCCCGCAGTCGCGCGACCATCCCGACGGCGTCCGCGATCTGGTGCTGTCCGTCGCCGTCGAAAGTGAGGACGTACTTCATGGACGGATCGGCGAGGGCGAACTCGAAGCCGGTCTGCAGTGCCGCGCCCTGCCCGAGGTTGAACGGGTGACGCACGACCCGGGCCCCGGCCGTGGCAGCCACCTCGGCGGAGCGGTCCGCTGAGCCGTCATCGACGCAGACGACCTGCGCGAAGGCCGTGCGCACCTGCGTGACGACGTCGCCGATGACCTGTTCCTCGTTATACAAGGGGATGACCACCCACGTGTCGTGCACCTCTTCGGTGTCATTCACGTCTTTTGGTGTCATTCATTCTTCGAGATCGCGGGCCGGGCCAGCACATGTTCGCGCAGGTTGCGGACACCCTGGTGCTGTTTGGTCCGCCACGCCTTGGGCAACAACGTCGCCGCGTTGAGGCGCGAGGACAGGTGCAGCCGGGCAGTGCGTGCGGCGCGGCGCCAGCCGATCGCGGCGAACTCATCGGCCATGCCCGTGAAGAACTCCCGCTCCTCGATGAACCGTGTTCCCTCAAGGGCACGCCAGGATGAGTCGCTCTGACGGTGCCGGCGGTACTGGAAGCAGACGGAGCTGTCGACCACGAGGCAACCGCCGGCCTTGATCAGGTCCAGGGCCAGGGCCAGGTCCTGCACGACGTTGAGGCCTTCGCGGAAGCTCGTGGCGACGAGCGTGTCCGACCTCCAGCAGATCGAGGGGAAGTAGAGCCAGTTGCCCCTGATCAGGCTGGTCGCGAGCGGCTCCCCGCTGAGTAGCCGGCGGCCAGGCGAGCCAGGCGAGCTATGGACCCGTGGGGCATAGGCGCGTTTCACCTTGTCGACCAGGCCCATGACCGGCTGGTTGTCCTCGTCGATCACCTCGACTCCGGGCTGGATGATCTGCGCCGAGGGGAACTGCTCGTGGGCCGCGACGACGGTCTCGATGTAGTTCTTCAACATGACGTCGTCGGCACCCATGACCACCGCGAGGTCGTGCCGGACGAAGGTGAGCGCCTTGCGGTAGTTGGCGTTGGCGCCGAGGTTCTCTTCGTTGCGCACGTAGGTGATCCGTGAGTCCTGGGCCGCGAGGGCGCCGAAGTAGTCAGGGATGCTTTCGTCCGGATAACCGTCGTCGATGACCGTCAGGGTCCAGTCCGGGCTCGTCTGGCCAAGGATGCTCTCGACCGCCTGCTTCATCATGGCGACGTCGCCGTAATACGGGAGCAGAACGTCGACAGTCACTGGCAGTGGTTCCTTTCGCGGGGGAGAAATCGGGCATAGGTGTGCTGAGTAGACTAACCGATGACGCTCGCGAGCCCACGGATGCGCCAAGGTCCGGAACCCTCATCAGGAGACATCCGTGGACATCCAGAACCACTTCTACGGGCACACGGCCGCGCTCGCGGCATACGCAGGGCTGTCCCGTCCGCGGCACGTGGCCGGCCTGATCCAGCACGGCTGGACCACCGTTCCACCCATCCCGGTCAACTTCGGAGACTTCCCCGACGTCGAGAAGAACGGCAGGCGCAGGCTGTTCGTCTGGTCGCATGGCTCGCGGGCCTGGGATCCTGCCCGGTCGCCCCGCCAGAGCTTCTCGCTCGGCGCGCCGTGGGCCTACCTCGTCTCCACCGAGGCGGTGCAGGAGCGGCTCGCTGACAACCCAGCCAGCCCGGACAGCTACCCAAGCGGGACGTTGATCATGCCGGTGCACAGCACCCGGATCGTTGCGGTCAGCGGAGACCAGGACAGTCTGGCCCGGGAGTATCTGCGCACGGAGGGTCCATCCACGGTGTGTCTGCACTTCGAGGACATTCACAAGCCTGACATCGTCGGTTCCTGGCTGGACGCCGGTCATCGCGTCGTCACGGCTGGCCCCCGGCATGACCCGGACTTCCTCTCGCGCATCCTCGCGCTGGTGCTTGCCGCGGAGCGCGTCGTGGCCAACCGGTTGATGACGCCCGTGCTGTATGCCGCGTCGCTGGGCCGCGACGTGGGCGTCTACGGCGACCCGTTGTCGATCCCCGGCGCCGAGATCCACGGCCAGCGCGCCATCCGATCCCTGTGGCCGGAGCTGCACGGTCCCTCGCTCGACCGTGGGGTGACCACCGACCTGGCCCGAACCGAGCTGGGGTTCCAGCACGTTCTCGAGCCGGTCGAGCTGCGATCGGCCCTCGGCTGGAACGGGCGGTCGGCCGGCCCCGGCCTTCAGTACTGGGTGAGCGCGCCGCTGCGCAAGACGATGAATGTCCTGGGCCTGGGTGAACGCGACCCCGGCTCGTCCGAGAAGCAGGTCGGCGCCAGCCCACTGACCTGGCTCAGGCATCCGATGTCGCACCTGCCCCGCCCTCTGCCTGCTCACGCCGCCGCCCTCGACCCGTTGCCAGCGCCGATTCCGGTGCACAGGCCGGGTTGAAGGTTCCTGCCTTCGGCCCATCACGCGAGCTTCAGCCCATATCTGCTCGTGCAGCGTGAGGATCGTCAACCGGCATTTGCCTGCGTGCGGGTCGCCTTCTCGCTGACGACGCCGAATGCGGCCTCGCGGTGGCTGCGCCCCGCGAACACCGCCAACCAGATGGCTCCGGCACCCGCTACGACGAGCCAGATGGGCCACCCGAGCGGGGGGTGCCATCGCGAGTCCGCGAGGAACCATAGCGGTCCGGAGGTTCCGACGGCGTAACGGCGTGCATTCGTGTAGACCGCTATCAGCTGCACCGCCCCCACGACTGCACCTGTCACGACGTAGATGCGAGGCAACGCGTCGCGCAGACTCGAGCCGCGCAGCCGTTCGACGACCACGACGCCTGACAGCAGCGGCAGCATCACGAACAACGGAAGCATGTGGCGTCCCTGCAGCCCCGCCTTGATCGGCGCGAAGACCGTTGCGTCGACGACGTATGCCGTCGCCAGGGAAGCCGCCATGACCGTCAGGATCGTCCACCGGTCGGCTGCCCGCGCGAGCAGTACGGCGGCTGCACACAGGACGACGACGAGGATCACCCACGTAGCGAGTGCCACCTGGGGCAAGGGTGTGTCGAGCCAGCCGAAGTTACCCACGCCGCTGCGGACGGCGCTCAACAGGCCGACGTCGAAGGCTCGTAGAGCCGTGCCGGAGAATGGGGTTCCGGTCAAGGAAGGGTGGTCATACGCGAGCTCCCACGACAGCACCGCCGCGCACGCGGCCACGAGGGTCGTGAACGACATCACGAACACCAGTGCGCGTCCCCGCAGCAGCTGCCAGACACGCTGAGCACCCACTCTGGCCACCATCACCAAGAGCAGCACGCCCAGGGTCACCATGCCTAGCTGTCGGCTGAGGACCAGTGCCGTACCCGAGATCGCGAGCATTATCTGGGTGCGGCGATTGAGCAACGCGTCAGGTCGGCGGATGATCACGACGACAGCGGATGCCACGGCGAATGCCGCGCTAATCTCCACCCCGCTGGTCGACAGGATCGATGAGGAGAACACAGCCATCGGGGTCAACCCGACGAAGGCACCGAGCAGCGACCACCGGCCCAGCCACTTCACGAGCAGATGCGCCCCGACGAACAGCAGCGTCGCCGACAAGGCCGAGAAGGCGAGCCGACCCAGCAGGAACGCCTGACCCGGTGTGCTGCCCAGGTGCGCGGCCACTCCTGCGGGCAGGTACAGGAAGGGGGGATATGCCCCAATGGGTGTCACGCGCTCCACCTGGCCCGTACCTGTGGCAGGCCGGCCGGGCAGGCATGCTGCGGACGCGTTGGGCTTGAACGCGGTGCACTTGAAGCCATCCGGAGCCAGCTGCGCGGGAACATTGACGACGCGGCTGATGGAGGCGTTGCGTTGAGCCAAGAGACTGCCCGCCGCCTCTCCGGTGAACGGCTCTCCGATCTCCAGCTGGGCGACGCCGAGAGCCTTGACCAGGTGATCCGACTCGTCCGGCGCCGCGCCGGGTGGGTTGGACATCGCCCACGCGACCATGAGCAGCAGGTAGGGCAGGACGAACATCGCCGCCGTGCGTGCTGCTGTGTCCCCTGCCCGCTTCGTCGTCACGAGAAGCCTTTGATTCGTATCACCGTGAGGCGACGACGATCATCTGCCGCGGCTGCAGCAGAGGTCATGAGTCGGCCACATGCATGCGTCGCCCGACCCAGATGTAGGCAAGTCTGCGGGTGTAGGCCATGGCACGGGCCCGGGTGTTGCCCCGCACGAGGTCCGTCCGGCTGAGGAGCGCTGGGGCGCGCGCGGCGAGCTCCTGGTGAAATCCGATCACCTGCGTCGACTGCTCGCGGGCGAGGTTGACGCTCCATTGGCCGGCGCTGAGCCGGAACCCGGCCAGCGATCGATCGAGGGCATAGAAGTCCGTCTTGAGGAGGATGTTGACGTAGCTTGCTTCGTCAATGATGTAGGGGTGGCTGTTGTCCCAGCCGCCGAGCTTCTCGTGCAGCTCGCGCCGCATGAGCACACACGCGGGCTCGCCGAAGATGTTCGCTCCGGCCACGACCGCTGCCCGAGCCGCCAGCCGGCCCGGCACCCGACCCTTGAGGCCGGCCAGTCCGCGCCCCCGGATGATGATGTCGCCGCGGGCGTCGATGAGGTCACGCCGGCAAGCCACCAGTCCGACGGAGGCGTCTGCGTCCATGACACTCACCTGCTCCTCCAGGCAGGTCGGATAGATCAGGTCGTCGCCGCAGACGAGCTTGAGGAGCTGACCCCTGGCCTCGCGCGTGACCCGGGTCCAGTTACGCGGCGCACCGCCACCGGCTTCGGTCTGCAGCAGCGTGACCCGCGGGTCCGCGGAATACCGTTGGAGCTTGTCCCACGTGTCGTCAGTCGAGGAGTGATCCGCCACGATGAGCTCGAAGTCCGTGTACGTCTGCGCCAGGATCGAGTCCATCGTGGCCTCGATGAAGTTGCGGTTGTTGTAGGACGGTACGACGACGGATACGCGAGGGGGCACGGGAACCTGACTCTAGGGGTGGTCTGTGCGGCGGAAGGAGAAGTTCTTGTGGCCCAGCCAGCTCATCAGTGAGGTGACCAGGACGATCATGGCCTGCGCGAGCAGCACGGGCAGGTCGGCGATCTCGACCAGTACCGGCAAGAGAACGAAGTTCACGGCCAACGCGGACAGATAGATCGTCTCGAACCGCGCCAGGTCCCGCAACACATGCCCGCGAGCGCGAAACACCACGTGTCGATAGAGCCAGAACGCGCACAGCACGCTCGCGACGTGCGCGAAGGCAAGTGCAGTGAGATAGCCGAAGCGATGGCCGACGAGCCAGTTGAACAGCACGAACCAACCGAACCCGATCGCCGTGTTGACGGCGCCGACCGCGACGAAGGCAACACGCCGGTCGCGTGCGGCGGTGAGCAGCCACCCCGGCGGGCCGGTCACACCCGGCGGCATACCCGGATCCTGCATCAGGGGTACGCCGCGTCGTCACTGTCCATGACGGCCCACGGCCGCAAGAGCGCGAAGGCAGCGAACGACGGCTGTCCGGTCAATGGATCTCTCCTGTTGTGTGCGCAGTGCCGAGCAGGCGCTGCAGCTGGGCCAGCGTTGAAGGCTCCGTGGACGTTGAAGGTTCCGTGGAGCGGCCGCCGACCGGGGGGCCGCAGAACATTACCTTACGATAAGGCCGTACCCAGCGATCCATCGCAACCGTGCGGGGAGGGTCAGGCGAAGGGAAAGCATTGCCGAGCTATCCGGTGGGTGCGCTCTCGGGCGGGAGGCTCAGCGGCGGCAGTGACCCGAAGTCTGACGTGGAGGGACAGATCGCCGCTGGGGACCGTGGACCGTCCAGGGCCCGTGTGCTGCAGGCGGGGGTCCGTGCCCTGCCGTGGCTGCTGGTGCTGGGTGAGGCAACCGTGGTGCTGTTGCAGACGGGCACGCCCGCCCTCGACATTGGTCGTTACGCTGCTTACTGGTGCCTGGGGGTGACGCTGCCCGGTCTGTTGGTGGTGCGGGCAACGGTCGGGACCTGGGGCAGCTGGCCTGAAGATGTCGCGATGGGCGCCGTAACGGGTCTCGCGCTCGAGCTCGCGTGCGTCGCGCTCTGGTCCGTCCTGGGGCTGCAGCAGCAGCTCTGGCTGTGGCCACTTCTCGTGGTGGCGATCTTCGTGGCGGTGCCGGGACTGCGTCGGCACTGGCGGATCAGCTCGCCGCA
>DHJN01000135.1:0-175 GCA_002404345.1 Actinobacteria bacterium UBA4719
AGGGAGTTTGTCCGGGTCTGAGCCGGCTGCCGAACACCACGGGGCAGTGGCGATGTCCTGTGTCGGGTCCTGCGGGTAGGGTCCCCGGGCATGGGACGAAGCCGTGTCCCGGCAGGGCCGTGACCATCAACATGACGCGTCCAGTCCCGACGGATGAGACGACCAGCCAGATGAG
>DHJN01000135.1:297-1864 GCA_002404345.1 Actinobacteria bacterium UBA4719
GCCAGATGAGACGACCAGCCAGAGGAGCACAACGGTGGGCAAGGCAAATCGGCAGCGGCGCAAGATGAAGGAGAAAGAGCGCAAACGCACACCGCCAACGAGCTCGCGCGAAGGGTGGTGGGTGCCGCGCGACCAGCCGACGCTTGAGGAGCGAGCCGCGCTCGAGGTCGCGGCGGCCTTGCGTGCGCTGGCTCATGACGACAGAGGCGCCTTCGAAGTGGCGCTCGCACGCGTGGCCGATCGGTCGGGCGCAGCCGATCGGTCGGGCGCGGCCGGCTGGCGCAGGACTACCCAGTGCTTGCTTGCCGACTACCTGCACTCCGCCGTCTCCGCGGCATGGCACCGGGGGTGGCAGCCTGCCGACCTGGTTCGCGTCGTGTCGCGCCAGCTGAGCAAACGGCATGTCAGCCTGACTCGTGTCGCTATAGCAGCCCAGATGGAGCGCTACACCCTGGCAACCGTCGACCCACGATGGACGTCCCAGCTGTCCGATCTTGAGGCACGGGTCTGGTGGCGACCTGACCAGAACCACCTGCAGGCGTGGGCCGAGGCGCAGAATACCGAGTGGTCCGCAGCCGTTTCCTGTGTGCTGGAGGTGCTCGACCTTATCTCCGGCCTGCCGGAGCTGGAGAAACTGACCCCGATCCCCGGCACCGCGCGCCCGACCGGCTCCACGACACACCCGCAAAGGGCTGCCATCGACGAGCGGGTCCTCGGCCGAATCCGGGCGCTGCTGGCCAAGGCCGAGTCGACCACCTTCGTGGCTGAGGCCGAGACGTTCACAGCCGGCGCCCAGTCGCTGATGGCCCGGCACAGCATCGACCACGCGCTGATGGCGGCCCTCGACCAGAGGTCCTCTGACGAGCCGACCGGCCGGAGGATCGGGATCGACAATCCCTACGACGGCCCGAAGGCGATGCTGCTCGGAGCGGTCGCCGAGGCCAATCGCTGTCGCACCGTCTGGAGTCGCGATCTCGGCTTCAGCACCGCCATCGGATTCCCGGCCGACCTGGACGCCGTCGAGCTGTTGTTCACCTCTCTGCTAGTCCAGGCCACGGCGGCGATGATGCAAGCGGGCTCACGTACCGATGGCTACGGGCGCTCACGAACCCGGTCTTTCCGGCAGTCATTCCTGACCGCGTATGCCTCCCGGATCGGCCAACGGCTCGCGGAGGCCACCGGGACACAGACGACCAAGGCGGCCACCGAACCGGCTGGCCAGAACCTTCTCCCCGTGCTCGCCGCCCGCAACGAGGCCGTCGACGACGCGGTCGCTGCCATGTTCCCAGGAATGACGCACCATGCGGTGGGGTCGGTCACGAACAGGGAAGGCTGGTTCTCCGGTCTCAGCGCGGCCGACCGGGCTGCCCTTCACTTCGACGGGGAGCTTTCCGGCTGAGCCAACTGATCCCAGCAGGCGGCACCGAGACCCTCCTCGATGCGATCGCCTGGGCGGCATCGGCCCCACCCGACCGAGTGAAAGTCCACCGGGCCACCGTCGGCACGGTAGCCAGGTTTGCCGCTGAATCGTGTGCACGATCCCTAGGTTTGCGGGTCAGCCGCAGGT
>DHJN01000135.1:1976-20500 GCA_002404345.1 Actinobacteria bacterium UBA4719
GCGGGTCAGCCGCAGGTTTGCGGTCAGCCGCGCGTGCGATCCCGAAGATCAGCGACGTGAGGGGACACGGCTGGGTCGAGGCCCAGGCCGATCGCAAGGTACGTCGCCGCAAAATCTGTCTGGGCGATCTGACCAGCCAGCCGCACCAACGGATGGCCCGGCTCCGCGACCACGATCGAGACCCGAACACCGGCGTCGTATGCCGTCTGCAGCACCGCGTCGGTCAACGCCTCGGCGTCGGCCTGCTCCCTGGTCAGCGTCGTCGGAGGCGCATCGCGCAGCAGCAACAAGCCAAGACGTGGCTGGGCCGGACCGTCCAGGAACGGATCGGCGAAGATGTCATGCGCGGACTGCCGAACGCCGATCCCACGACCGCCGCCGGCCGTGAACGGCCCGTCGAAGCTGGCCACGATCTGGGAGGCGGCATCGGGGAGCTCACCCGAGGTGGCCGGAATACGGGCTGTGCGTGCCAGCATCGAGGCTGCCCGCCACGCCGCCACGCCGTTGAGCGGGCCGTCGCCCAGCACGACGGGAATGGTCTCGGCCAGCTGCATCGCCAGGATCTTGGCGGGATTGACGAACGACTCCGAGGTCGGACGGCATGCTTCGGCGTGTTGATCCAGCCGGTCAGCCGTATCGAACAAGGCCGACTCGCCAGCCTCGATCAGCCCCAGCTCATCGGCTGCCAGGACGACCGGCGTGAGTAGCGACCACAAGGCGGTTCGCGACGAGGTTCGGCCATGTCCCACGTCGATGTGCACGCCCCGGGCACGCGCGCAGACATCTGCCAGCGGGGAGTCGGCAGCACCCACCGTCAGCAAGGAGGCGCCACGGCGCGCGGCCTCTGCCGCCACGGCAAGCGGACCCGGTGCCCGTCCCGAAAGGGACACGGCCACCACGAGATCCAGCGGGCCGACCCAGCCGGGAAGCGGCAGGTTGCGTCGAACGCTGACGGGCACCGGAGATCCCGGCTCGGCCAACAGCTCGAGCACGTCGGCCACGACGGCCGAGCCGCCCAGAGACGCCACCAGGACGGACCGCGGGAGGTCACCGCCGCCCACGCGTTCGATCCCTGCCTCATGTGACAACGTGATGGCCTGGCGAACCTGAGCCCCGGCCGTCGCCAACGCCAACAGGGTCTGGCGGGAGTCGCACTTTACGATGTGGTCAGGATCGTTCAGGAGTGCTTCGTCGAGCAGGGGTGCCATGGCCGAACCGCCGAATCAGCCTGCGAGTGAACGGGATTCGTCGACGAGGAGCACCGGGATGCCGTCGTCGATGCGATACGCCCGGCGGCACTGCGGACTCGTGCAGTGCAGCTCTGGGCCACCGGGACCGGACTCGTCGGACAGCGTGGACCGGCACTGCGGACAACGCAGGATCTCTCGCAGCCACGGCTCGATCTGGGTGGCAGAAGAAGCGGAAGCAGCATCAGAACCAGCCGGCTGGGTCTCTTCGGACATCGGGTTGTCTCCTCACAGGATCGACAGAACATCATCTCGCACTCGTGCCATTGTCGCCTCATCGCAGGCCTCGACATTGAGCCGCAACAGGGGTTCGGTGTTGCTTGGTCGCAGGTTGAACCACCACATCGGGTCCCCCCGATGGGTCACCGTCATACCGTCCAGCTCATCAAACTCCACGTCCCGCCCCTGTGCCCGCGCCCACCCCTGAGCCCACGCCCGTACCTCAGCGGTGGCACCGCGGACATCGGCGACGGTCGAGTTGATCTCGCCGGAGGCGACGTACCGGCTGAATCCCGCGACCAGCTCCGAGAGGGGCCTCGACTGTTCACCCAGCGCTGCCAGGACATGCATCGCGGCGAGCATCCCGGTGTCGGCGAACCAGAAGTCACGGAAGTAGTAGTGAGCCGAGTGCTCGCCGCCAAAAACCGCCTGATGGCGCGCCATCTCACCCTTGACGAATGAATGCCCCACCCGGGTCCGGACGGCGGTCGCGCCCGCCTCCGCGATGAGCTCCGGCACCGCCGCGGACGAGATCACGTTGTAGACGACGGTCGCGTGGCGGCCGGCAGCGCGTTCCTTGGCGACCTCGCGCGTCCCCACCAGCGCAGTGATCGCGGACGGGCTGACCGGCTCGCCCCGCTCGTCCACCACGAAACAGCGATCAGCATCACCGTCGAATGCGAGGCCGAGGTCGGCGCCGTGTGCGATGACCGCCGCCTGAAGGTCGCGCAGGTTCTCGGGCTCGAGCGGGTTGGCCTCGTGGTTGGGGAACGTTCCGTCCAGCTCGAAGTACAGCGGTATGACGGTCAGCGGCAAGCGGGGCAATCCGGCTTGGGTGCCCCCGCCCTTGGGGCCCGACTCCGCGCTCGCTCCGGTCCTCGCTGCGCTGCGATCCTCACTCGCTGTCGTCGAACCCAGCACCGCGGGCACGGTGTGACCGCCCATGCCGTTGCCGGCATCGACCACCACGGTCAGCGGCCTCAGGTCGCGGAGGTCGACCAGCCCCCTCAGGAACTGCGTGTAGTCAGCAAGCACGTCCCGTTCGGTGATGGTCCCGGGGGCAGCCTGCGTCGTGGACGGCGAAGAGCCGGCGGATGCGTCGGCCGCCGGACTGGCGGGCGCCTCGTCGGCGTCGAGCAGGGACTGAGCCAGATCGCGGATCTGGCTCAGTCCAGTGTCCTGGCCGACCGGGCGCGCGCCCGAGCGGCAGAGCTTGATGCCGTTGTACTGCGCCGGGTTGTGGCTGGCCGTGAACATCGCACCAGGTACGTCGAGCGCGCCGCTTGCGTAGTACAGGCCGTCGGTGGAGCACAGCCCGATCAGGGTGACGTCCAGGCCGTGGGCGGCGACCCCGGCCGCGAAGGCCCGCGACAGGCCGGGCGAGGACGAGCGCATGTCGTGTCCCACCACGATCGAGGTCGCACCATCCGGGGAGGCGACGACCTGCGCGAACGCCGATCCGATCGCGAAGGCGACGGCGTCGTTCAGCTGCTGCGGCACCAGGCCGCGTACGTCATACGCCTTGATGAATTCGGACAGTCTGGGCGCGCTCACGCGACAGAGCCTATCTATTTCGCAGGCCTACCTATCGCGCAGGCCTACCTATCGCGCAGGATGCGCAGGTGGCCGCGGCGGCCGGTCTCGATGGTGCCGTTCATCTCAGCTTCGGATCGCGCTCCCACCGCCGCCACGGCACCGGAGCCCTGACGAGGCCGGCCGGCCTCGCGCACCGCATCGGCCAGCGCCAGCAGGTCATCCTGTGTGGGGCCGGGGTCCACGAACTCCGTCGCGAGGCGGATGACGTCCCAGCCACGCGGCACGGTCAGGCCTTCGGCATGCACCACGCACAGGTCGTAGGTGTGCGGCTCCGCATAGGTTGCCAGGGGCCCCAGCACCGCAGTCTGGTCGGAATAGTCGTAGGTCAACGTCGCGATGGCACCGCCAGAGCAGGCGGTACGGGAGCATTGGCGCGACAGTCTCACGGATGGACCCTATTCCCCGACACCGGAGTCCGGCACACACCACGCCGTAGACTGGCGCCATGGCCTCCGCGAGTGCACCTTTTCGCCCTCGTCGAGATCGTCACGGCCGGGGCCAGCGCGGCCCGTTGGCATGGCCACCCGTGCCGGCAATGGCGACCCGAGCCGAGCAGTTCGACGAGCTCGTGCTTGACGCCGCAAGCCGCATGGAGCAGCGCGCCGGCAAGGCGTTCGGCGATGTGGAGTTCGCGGTCGAGGACGTACCGCCCAGCGACCCCGCTCCATGGGAGTCCTCGGATGTGCCCCTTGGCCGTCTGTTTGCCGCCCAGGGCAAGATGCCGGCTCGCATCGTGGTCTACCGGCGGCCGGTCGAGACCCGGACCACCGACGCTCGCGAGCTCGCCGCCCTGATCAACGACGTCGTCGTCGAGCAGGTGGCCTCATTGTTGGGTGTCGACCCTCACGACCTCGATACCGGATATGACCCCGACGACAACTGATGCCAAACCTAGGGACTGTGCGCCCGTTATTCTGCCAAACCTAGGGACCGTGGGCACGGTTTACCGGCAAACCTGGGGACTGTGCGCCCGATAGGGAGCGCGGCTAGTCACGCTGTTCGCGCAGTGGCGAAGGGGTAGTGGACAGCGTAAGGTCCGCCAGTGGGGTAAGGCTCAACAGCACTCCCCCGATGTCTGTGACGCTCGTGAGAACGGCGGCCCGGACGAGCCCGGTCCGGGACCTGACCCAAACCGACGTTGCGCCGTCCAACGCCAGCGTGGACACCGAATCCGCACCAATGGCAACCTCTTTCGTGCTGACCCGGCCACCCGCCCCCACGGTTGTCACCAGAACCGATGCGGGATGCCCTGTCGCCGCAAGGTCCAGGCGGTCAATGAGCCCCTTGACCTCCGCTGCGGGCAAAGCCATACCGGCCAACGTCCGGATCGGCGAAGAGGCAACGGACCAGGCCAGGTCCGAGGGCGCACCCGCCGCCCTACGTCGGTCGACCATCGCTGCGGCAACCACCGGAACGTCGGCACGAACCTGCACGGCGTACGCACCGGGCGCCAGTGAGCTGAGATCGATGTCCCTGGTGCAGTGACCCGCCACACGCGTCACACCGCCGGACGGCAAGGCTTTTGGCCCGCGCGCAGTCAGTACCCGCGACTCGACGACCGCCTCCCGGTCCCCGGGCACGGCGATGCGCAAGATCGCTCGACCCTCGATCGGGACAGCTGCCATGACCTGCTCGCGGGCCGGCGCTGCGGTCGACCCGGTGTCGTCGCCTCCGCGCGGAACGACCCCATCGAGCCAGGTGTCGCTCAGGACTGCGGCAACTTCACCACCGTGGGCCGTGACGTGAACGGCCGGCGATCGCTCCGACCCGGCGATCGCATTGATCAGGACCACCGTGCGGGCGTACCCTCCCACGACCAGAGCCTGGCCGTTGGGTGACTGGATCGGACCCTTGACTCCGAGGACGTTGAGATCGACAGTCACGGGGTTCGGCCCGGGGTTGGTCAGGACCAGACGTTCCCGACGCCCGGGGTCGGCACCTCCGGCGATGAGCCACGAGGAGGCGGCCGCCGGCATACAGGCGGCTGTGACCAACCCCCGGCTACCACCGGACTTGGTCCAGGACCATTGTGTGGCAACGGTTCCCGGTGCCATCGCGCCAGCCCCTGTGATCAAGACGGACTGCGCCACGGAGATCTGGCCCGAGACGACCTGGCCGCGAACGGTGGCCGGCGCGGGCCACTTTCCACCCGAAGGAAGTCCGCTGATCGTGACCGAGCCGGCGGCATGAGCGGTGGCGAAGCCTGCAGGCAACGACGCCGCCGGGGCGGTCACGGCCGTCGCCGAAACGGTCTGTGCCAACAAGTTCGGCAGGCCCGCGATGCCGAGCGCCTCCGGGCCCGGGCAGATCGACTGGGTCACCGTGACTGGCTCAGAGTGAGCCTTCGGTGCCGGTCCGGGACGGGTCTGCTGCGCCACGTTGATGGGTCCTGACACGTAGGTGGCACCAAGGACCATCCCTGCGCCGACCGCGACGACCGCCAGCGAGCGCCGTGGGCCTCTCAAGACGTCCTCCGCGAGCGCGTCGAGCCGACCGGCGCAGCCAGAAACAGCACGACGAGCAGGAGTCCCAACTGCCCCCAACGCCACCGCTGCTGGGTCGGCGCGAGGGTGATGCTCAGCTCACCGGCGTTGGAGGGCAAGAGGTATGCCGGCTGCTCGCCGCCGGCGACCGCCGCAAGCTCGCGTCCCGCGAACGTCACCCGCGCGTGGTCTGCCCACTGTGCCGGCTCTGCCACCACCAGTCGGCGCCCGACCAGTCGGCTGGGTTCGCCCAGCGCGGCTGAGCCGAGGCTGACATCGGTTTGCCCGTGGTCGCCGGTGACGGCGATCGACTGCCGGGGTGCACCCTTGGCGTCCACCAGCCGCAGCCGGGACGAGATCACCGCGTTCTCACGCGGCAGCACACGCCACAGAATCAGCCCGTGGTCGTCGCTGAGTCTGGTCATCCCCCCGGTCGCGTTCAGCCATGGAACCAGTGGCTCGGTGGAAGCGCCCCGGAAGGCCACGAAGCCGACGCCTAGATCGGCGAGCGCGTCGCGAGCAGCGTTGGCGGACGTCGCATCCCCTTTGCTGAGCGTGATCCTGACCGCACGGGCCAACGATGGGTCCGGTGCGATGACGGCACCTGGGAGATCGCGAACAACCGGGCCGGGCTCTCTGCCCACCAGCCGGTAGCCGATGGTGTCTGCATCCCTGGTCAGGACAAGGAGTCGGTTGCCCGAGGGACCGTTGGCCTGATCTGCAGCAACAGCAGGGGTGTTGGGCACCTTGCCGGTCAGCTCATCGCCGACCCCGAACCACCCCGCCATCGCGACACTGGCCCCGACTCCAAGGACAGCCGCCGCCACAACGGGGGCAACCAGGATCTGACGCCAACCGAAGCCAAAGCGTGAGAGCCGACCCGAGAGCCCGCCGACGCCGAGAACCGCGGCTCCGATCAACGCCAACGCCGCAAGGTCGAGACCTGTGCCTGCCCACACGGTGACCGGGCCGCCCGCACCCGCCAGGCCCTGCGGAACCAGGCCGATGATGATGCGCGGTGACGCCACACCCACAGCCAGACCGGTCACCGTGAGCACCGCGAGCACCGTCATCGCCCTTGAGTCGACCTCGCGCCGCGACATGGCCAGGACACCCGCCAGCACGATCGGCGCTGACAGCAGTGCGGGATAGGAACCGGGACCGCCGGGGTGCAACAGCCCGAGCTGCCATGGCGCAGCGGCCGCACCCGGCCAGACCGTCAGACCCGGCCCGGTCAGCAGGAGCAGCGGGTTGTCGACCAGCCGTAAGATCCACGGACCCGACAACCCGATGGGCACCAACAGCAGCACCGCGGCGTGCACCCGGGTCGCACCGTGCCCGACGAGGAGCAGAGCCAGAGCCGCGAGCGCACCGAACGCCGCGAGCGCCGGGTTGAAGGCACCAGTCACAGCGAGCGCGGCTGCGGCACCGAAGGTAGCCGAGATGCTTGGGGAACGCCGTGCGGCACACACGAATCCGGCGGCGACCAGTGGCAACAGGATGTGCGCGACGATGGCACCGAGCCGTCCGCTTGCCGCAGCTGTGGTCAGGGTCGCCATTGACGCCCAGGCCAATGCCGCCCACGCCCGTGGCCAGGGCGCTCGAGTCGCCACTCGAGCGCCGAGGTATGCCGTCCACGCAGACAGCGGGATGGCCCCTGCCAGAAGCCAGGCGACCAAGACGCCGACCGAGGACGTCGAGGTGTCGATGAGCGGCAGGTGTTCGAGAACCCGGGCTCCCGCTGACAGGACCGGCAGATACGGAGCGGACTCGAGAGCATTGCCCAGTCCTGGGCCATGCCATCCATCCAGCCAGGCGTGCCAGAGCCCGGAGGAATCGCTGGACAACGGCAGAAGCTCGCCGCCAGCGATACCAAGACCGTTCGTGGCGATCAGAGACCCGAGCAGCGAGCGCCAGGTCGCCGCTGCCAACAGGACTCCGGCCATGACCGCCAGAAAGCCGGGATGGCGAAGGACCCTCGAGCCGAGCCCGCGCGTCAGCCCCTCGAGCGGCTCACCGTCCTGCGAGACCGGCCCCGTCTCCAGTGAAGGCGGGTTGTCAACACGGCAGTCGGCCGAACGGGCGGACCCGAAGCCCACGGCGTCGTGGATCGTGTCCAGGGTGTGGCGGAAGCCGGCCCCGGGCGAGGCGAACAGCCCACGCAGGTCGCGGCGTCGGACCCGGCGGATGCCGCGCGAACGCCACCGCGCTGCCATCGGACGCCATGGGGTCGTCAGCGACCCGAGGTCGCCGAGCTCCGCCCAGGCCCTTTGGGGTCGCTTGACCACGAGGAGAACGCCAGCCGAACCGAGGCTGGCCAGGGCGATCCAGAGCGCCAGGAAAGGCACGGCATACGGGGAGCATCTGGCGAGGGCAACCTGACGACCATGGCAGCGGTCACGGCGCCGGGCGGCGTCTGCGGAAAGTTCAGGGGAACGTTGACCGCTTGTGGACGCCGCAGCCTCACGCATCCGGGCCCTGGGCTCGACGACGACCCGGTGACCGGCCAGGTGCGCCCGCCAGCAGAGGTCCAGGTCATCGCGGAACTGACCGAACGCAGGGTCGAAGCCGCCGAGAGAGTCAAAGACATCGCGACGGATGAGCATTCCCGAGGTGCTGACGGCCAGTACGTCGGTGCGGTGGTCGTGCTGTCCCTGGTCGGGCTCGCCCCTGACGGGACCTCCCGCGCGGCGGCCGGAGCGGGTGATCGCCGGCCCAACCTCGAGCAGTCGGGAGGGGTCGTCCCAGGTGGTGAGCTTGGGGCCGGCGACGCCCACGGACGGTGATCGACGGGCCGCATCGAGCAGATGGGCCAATGCCTGCGGAGCGGCGGCGCTGTCGTCGTGCAGCAGCCACAACCATTGCGCGCTCGTGGAAACCTGGGACAACCCCGAGCCGGCGGACAGCTGCTCGACCGCGCGACCCACAGCCTCACCAAAGGTGCTCTCCCTGGGCGCGGAGATCGTCACGACACTGAAGATGACCTGGCGGATTCGGCTGTGTCTGGCCGCGATCTGGGGGCTGTCATCGGCGGAGCCGGTGTCGACGATGATCAACCGGTCCGGCGGCCGCTTCTGGAGCGCGAGCGCGTCCAGGCACTCCTTCAACCACGGTGCGCCGTCGTGGACGACCAGCACCCCGGTAACGAGGGCCGGTCGAACAGTCGCCCGAGCCACGGCCTCCTCACGCGCCAGCAATGGTTCTGTACTCTCGGAACGCGGCGGAGCAAACGTCATCGGATCAGGTACGGTCGGGCGGATTCGTCGAAGCGACTAGACCACATCTTTCTTGAACTTGCGACGTTCTCGCTCGGAGAGCCCACCCCAGATTCCGAACCGCTCGTCGTGCTCGAGTGCGTACTCCAGGCACTCGCCGCGCACGTCGCAGCCCACGCAGACCTTCTTGGCATCGCGTGTGGAACCGCCCTTCTCGGGGAAGAACGCCTCCGGATCGGTTTGCGCGCACAAGGCGCGTTCCTGCCACGACAGCTCGTCCTCGGTTGCGTCGATCAGCTCGACGTTCATGATCAGTTGTAGCTCGTGCATGGCCCCTCCTCGACCCAAACATTAGCGAGTATTGGCGTTACCGGCCTGCCGGGTGTGACCGACGGGCTTGCCGGGGATACCGGTCAAATGACAACAATGAAATTACACGCGTGTCGTACCGGGAAGTCAAGCCAATCTCTGATAGTTGGAGAAGCGCCCAGTCGCCCAAATCGCGCATAACGCCCACAGGTCCCATCCAGCAACATCAGTCACACCGTGAATCGTCAGTCACACTGTGAGTCGGTCCGTCACACCTGTGAGTCGGTCCGTCACACCTGTGAGTCGGTCCCGATCCTGCACCAGGACCCCTGCCTGACAGACTGCGGCCATGCGCATCACCGCCCTGACCGGTGGAGTGGGCGGAGCACGCTTCCTGCGTGGCCTGCGTGCCCACCTCGACCGCACGCCCACCCTGTCCGACTCCACCATCACCGTGATCGGGAACACCGGTGATGACATCAACCTGTTCGGGCTTCGAGTGTGCCCCGACCTCGACACAGTCATGTACACCCTGGGCGGCGCCATCGACGAGGAACAGGGCTGGGGCCGCGCGGACGAGACGCACGCCGTCCAGGGTGAGCTCGCGGCATACGGGGCTCAGCCGCAGTGGTTCGGCCTTGGCGACCGCGACTTCGGCACCCACATCGCCCGCAGCCAGTGGCTGGGGCAAGGCCTCTCGCTGTCGGAGGTGACCGCCCGACTGTGCGCCCGATGGGGTCTGCCCGACCGGGGTGTCCGACTGCTGCCCATGTCGGACTCCCCCGTCGAGACCCACGTCATCATCGACGGCGAGTCACCGAGTCCTCAAAGTCCTCAAAGTCCTCAAAGGGCCGTCCACTTCCAGGAGTGGTGGGTCCGCATGCACGCTGCCGTCCCTGCACAGAAGTTCGTCGCCGTGGGCATGGACCGCGCCGCTGCCGCGCCGGGCGTGCTCGACGCCATCCGTGAGGCCGACATCATCATCGTGCCCCCGAGCAACCCAGTGGTGTCCATCGGCATCATCCTGGGCGTGCCCGGGGTGCGAGATGCGTTGCGGGGCAGCGCTGCTCCTGTCGTGGGCGTGTCCCCGCTGATCAGTGGCGCACCCGTCCGTGGCCATGCCGACGCCTGCCTGTCGGCGATCGGGGTCGAGTCCACGACGCAGGCGGTGGCGGGTCTGTACGCCGACTTCCTCGACGGGTGGCTCATTGACAACGCGGACACCCCCGTCGTCGGGTTCGCTCCCCGGCTCGAGGTCCAGGCCCGGCTCCTGTGGATGCACGACCTCGAGACCACCGCCGACATCGCCGGGGCAGCCGTCGACCTTGCGTTGAAGCTGCGCCGAACCCCGCCTGTATGACGGCACGCACGGCGCCCGTGACACTCACCCCGCTGCTCGGGTTCCCCGAGGTGCGCGAGGGTGACGACGTTGCCGGCGTCGTGCTCAAAGTGTTGCAGCACAATGAGATCCAGCTCATGGACGGTGACATTCTCGTCGTCTCCAGCAAGATCGTCTCCAAGGCGATGGGGCTGCGCGCGCCCTCGGCAGAGCTTGATGAGGTGGTGCTGTCCCAGACCGTGCGGGTCGTGGCCGAGCGGATGTCACCGTCGGGCGTCACGCGCATCGTGGAGTCGACGGCGGGGCCGGTCATGGCCGCTGCTGGCGTCGATGCGTCGAACACGACGGACGAGTCGATCGTGTTGGTCCTGCCCGATGATCCCGACAGCGTCGCCGCAGAGCTACGGGACGGCGTGCAGACGGGCTGGGCGACCCTGACGGACACCCGGATCCTGATGGGAGTCATCCTCAGCGATACCGCCGGCCGGCCGTGGCGGACCGGTCAGGTCGACTTTGCGTTGGGGGCTGCAGGCATCCTCGTCATCGATGACCTGCGTGGGTCCCCCGACGCCGACGGGCGGATCCTCTCTGTGACCGAACGGTGCGTCGCTGACGAGATCGCCGCCGCCGCCGACCTGGTCAAGGGCAAAGCCGCCGGAGTGCCGGCCGCCCACATCCGCGGTCTGGGTCAGTATGTCCAGGACGGCGAGTCGTCTTCTGGCGCAAGGGATATCGTCCGCACCGGGCCACGGGACTGGTTCGGCTACGGCATGGTTGAGGCCGTCCGGGCGGCGCTCGATGTGGAGCCCGGCTCGGCGACGGCAGCCGAGGTCGGCATCCCCTCCATGTGCCCCGAGGACGTTGCCACGAGGGCCGGTCGGGCGCTGCGGGTTGCCCTGCTGACCTGCCCCGAAGCCTCCGGCCAGGTCGACGGCGACACGGTCCGACTCGTCGCCGCCGACGACTTCGCCCTGGGCGTTGCTGCCGCCCGCGCAGAGGTGGCGCTTCGCGGCGAAGGCCTGACCACAACCCTGACTCGCTCGCCGGCCCCAGGCCTTGCCGCCGCTGGGCAGCGGGCCGTCCAACCGGGCGCAACTATCGTCTTTCGGTAGCAACAGCCCCGTGGCCCAGTAGCAACAGCCCCGTGGCCCAATAGCAACAGCCTCGTGGCCAACTACCAGAGCTGGTAGCCCGAAGCCCGCCGCTGACTAGCCGAACCGGTGCGGCAGGTGGGTGCGTGCCGCCATCCGGGGACCACGTCGCGGACGCGTCGAGCCGGCAAGCCTCAGCAGCCCCTGCACCCGATAGCGGTGCCCCGCATAGGGCTCGAGCAGCTCGGCAAGGCCGTCGTCGTCGACCTCGGAGCCAGTCAGTGCCCAACCAATGTCCTTGGCCACGTGATAGTCACCGAAGCTGACCGCATCCGGATCACCCAACGCCGTGTGCCGCACCTCGGCCGCGGTCCAGACCCCGACCCCCGGGATGGCGCGCAGTCGCCGATCTGCCTCGGCTCGGGTGAGGTCCACACACTGCTCCAACCGGCCCGCGGCGCCGGCCGCCCGGTCGGCTGCCGCCGACCGCGCACCATCGACCCCGGCTCGCAGCCACTCCCACGACGGGATCCGCGCCCACACGCTGGCACTGGGGGCGACCCACAACCCACGCGCGCCACCCTCGCCGGGCGCGCGCTCGCCATACCGGTGGATGAGGGTGCGGTAAGAACCGAAGGCCTCCTGACCAGACACCTTCTGCGCGATGATCGCGGGGATCAACGCCTCCAGGACCAGCCCGGTCCGCGGCACTCGCCATCCGCTGAACCGTCGCGCCGCCTCGGCCACCTGCGGATGGTGCGCCACGAAACCCGTGGGATCATCCAGGGCGCCGAGCATGGACGGCACCGACGCGAGCACCCACTCGGCACCCGCCCCCCACGCAGTGGCCTTGATGGCTGTGGTCTCGATCCCGGATCCGGCGACCGGACCAAGGCACAGCGTCGACGCGCCCTGCGGCGTCCGGATGCCGCGCCAGATGGTGCCGTCGGGCTCCTGTCGAAACGTCGGGTCGCCCCGACCCCGGTGCAGACCAGCGACGACCGCGACCACGTCCAGCGGCCACCCGGGCGTCCAGAGTCGGAGCTGGAAGTCACTCACCAGCACAGTCTGGCCCAAGAGCAGGTCAGCCAGCAGCAGAGACGCCACGTACGAACGCGCCACGTACGAACACATAGACTCCCTGCGACAGTCGTACCACTACCGTCGCCCCACTGAACACCCTGAGGATCACCGTGCCCAAGAAGCAGGCCAGCCTGGACCGCAAGGCCCGTATCGCCGAGATACAGCGGCTCGACAAGGCCCGAGAGAATCGCGTGCGCCTCCAGATCATCGCCGGGTGCAGTGCGCTCCTGCTCGTGCTTGGCGCGGTCGTCACCTACGCCGTCCTCGATGCCCGCAAGCAGCAGCCGGCTCAGGCGATCACGGCCATCGGCGTCCCGGCGACGGCGGCCTCGTGCGACCAGCCAACCACGGACAAGGCCGGCGGCAACGGCAGCCACGTCGGATCCGGCACGAAGTCGCCCAACATCACCAAGGTCCACTACAGCACGGTGCCGCCCTCCAACGGGGAGCACTTCGCCAAGCCCGACGTCAGCGACCGCAAGTTCTTCACCTCCGCCGACCGACCGGCGATGGAGGTCCTGGTGCACAACCTGGAGCACGGCTACACGGTGCTCTGGTACGACCAGCAGGCCGGCGACGCCAAGAAGGCCGCACTCGAAGAGCTCGCCAAGGTCGCCAACAAGATCGACTCGGCGTCGGGCAAGTTCATCGTTTCGGCCTGGGACCCGGCATACGGCGCGCTGCCGGCAGGCAAGAAGTTCGCCCTCTCGCACTGGTCGGCCTCCCTCGGCGCCGACGGGACCTCGGTTTCTAGCCAGGCGGGTCACCGTCAGCTGTGTGGCGACCTGTCCGGTGAGGTCGTCAAGGCCTTCATCGAAAGGTTCCCGCGCACCTCGGCTCCGGAGCCCAACGCCAGCTAGCCTGCCTGCGGCTCCGGAGCCCCAACGCCAGCTAGCGTGCCCCGCAGGCGTGGGGCCGGCCGCCGACATCTGATCTGCCCGTAGGCTCGCCTGCGTGCGAACGCCAGCCTCAGTCCTTGCCGAGATCCTCCGCTCCGACCCCGCACGGCCACGGGTCACCTTCTACGAGGACACAGCCGGCCCCACGCGGGGCGAGCGCATCGAGCTCTCGGGCAAGGTGCTGGCCAACTGGATCTCCAAGGCTGGCAACGCACTTCAGGACGAGTACGACCTGGGCCCCGGCTCCGTCGTCCGACTGTCCCTTCCGCCTCACTGGCGGGCCCTGTACTGGGCCTTCGCGGTGTGGTCGGTCGGGGGCACCGTGGATCTTGTTGGCGGCCCAACCCCTGACCTGCTGATCTGCGAGGACCCCGACCTGGCTGCCACGCTCGAGCCGGCACCGGGTGACGTCGTGCTCGTCACGCTGGCCGCTCTCGCTCGCAGCCACAGCGGCCCTGTTCCACCCGGCGCCATGGATGAGGCACGAGAGCTCGCGACCTATGGGGACCAGTTCGCCGCCGTCGCCGACCCGGCCCCCGACGATCTGGCGTTGATCACCGATGGCGCACGCTCGGCATACAGAAGTGTTGTGCCACACCGGGACTGGCCAGCCAACACCCGGGTGAGTCTCGCGGGTGACCTGACTGCGGTGCTCGGGTCCACCCTCGCCGCGTGGGCCGTCGACGGGTCGGTGGTGCTGGCCCGCACCGGTCAGCACGCCGGAGGCGAGCCGCAACCTGAGCGGCTCGCCGTCGAACGTGTCACGCTCGACCTGGCCGCAGGATCAGCTGCGGCCGGCCGGCACTCAACGCATCCGATTCTCGTTCACGACCCACGTCCAGCCGTTAAGGACGCTAGCGACGGACCAGCCTGACCCAGGTCGCCTTGTCCAGGGCCCCGGTGACCGGAACGTGGACAGCGGTCTGCCAGGTGATCAGCTTTCGGAACAGCACCCCGTCGAAGCTCCCGGTGGAGGACAGTCGCAGGACCCGTTGCGCCAACGCGATCTGCGCGCTCCGCTGACCGTAGACGGCCACCCTGAACGACGAGACCGGAGCGCTGAGAAGCCTGGTGGGGCAAGGAAGGGTGCGACGCGTCCGGTACAACGGCGCGAACTGGCCGGTAAACACCCGGCAGGGGCCCAGGTCGACGACCGTGGTCGCCCTCCCCGTCCAGGCGGACGTCCGCTTCATGGCGCCGTCCCAGGAGAAGGTGAAGTGCATGTGGTCGGTGTGCGGGACAGCGCCGGTGTAGAGCGCCCAGCCCCGCGCGGGCGCGTACTCGCGCCACATCCGGTGGTTCCAGATGATGTAGCTGATCCCGTACCGGCGAGCCAAGACCCCGTTGTGAGCGCTGAGCGTGGCGGCCACCCAGTTGGCGATGAGCTTCTGCCGTGGATTGTTCACGCTGAGCATCCAGTCCAGCGCCCGGCTGTCGTAGTGCTCGCTGGTGTCGCGCTGGCATGGGCGGTAGGTGCCAAATCCCCCGGTTCTGTAGCGGGCCCTCATCAGGGCGGTGAAGGCGGTCACCCCGGGCTTGGAGCGGGGGTCGCAGGACACCTGCGCTTCATATGGCGTCTGGCGGTCGAGGGCGACCGCAAGGGCCGTGCTCAAGGCGGCTTGGGCCATCGGCGCGACCGCAGGCCTCACCGAGACGGCAAGGACGTCAGCACGGGCAACTGGAGCCACGGCGACAGCGGTCAGGGCAACAGCAAGTGCCGTGCCCCGCAAAGTGAACAGGCACGTTTGAACAGACATGTGTGGTATCTCCTCGTAAGTAGCTGAATTCCAATATCACCCCCCCCCAAAAGGTCAGAAACGTTATCTCTCGGCAATCAACTTATCCCGTCAGTTAGATAATCATCCGTCAGCAAACAATCCTCGCGTGATATCCCCGCCACCGCAGGGCATTGTGTCCACATCGACGAACGGCCCAGATCTTCGGCCGAAAGGACTAGGTGAAAGTCACCGAATGGACTACAGGTGAAAACCGCCTGATCCCGCCGGCTCTCCCTGCTTCGGCCGGCGGTACTAACGCGCTATCTGCCTCTCGATCGCGACCCAGGTCCAGCCACTGACCACTCCGGTCGGCGCCAGCCTGGCTCGCGACTGGACCGCCTTCACCGAGGCCCCGGTCACCGACCCGAACACGCCATTCGCAGTCACCCGCAGCGCGCGTTGCACGGCCGCGACCGCCAGGCCCCTGGAGCCCTGCCTCAGGGTGAGCCCGCGGTAGGCCAACAGCGGGTAGTCCCGCTTCTCCAGCCGGTCCCACACCAAGCGGTCGGCGACGCCGTTGGGCGACATGCGATGCTGCGCCTGGAAGGTCACCAGCGAGGACCGGGTTCTGGGTCCGAAGGCACCATCGGGCGTGACCTTGAGTGCGCGCTGAAGAAAGACCACGGCCGATCCCCTCGAACCCTGCCGCAGGACCACCCGCTTGTATGCCGTGTACGGGGTCGTTGCCGCGGGCGCGACCGGGGGCTTGGCCACCGGCGGAGGTGCCGGGGCGGGCGGAGTCGGGACCAGTTTGGCCCAGGTGGCCTTGTCCAGGACCCCGGTGACCGGCACTGCCGCCCGGGTCTGCCAGGAGACCAGCGTGTTGAAGGTACCCATCCCGAAGTCCCCGTCAGCGGTCACGCCCAGAACCCTCTGCGCCACCACGATCTGCGCGTTCTTCTGACCGATGACGCACACCGGGTAGGGCGAGGCCGGAGCGGCGGGAAGGTTGGTGGGACAGACAGCCGTGCGAAACGCCTGGTACAACGGCGCGTACTGGCCGGCGAACACCCGGCATGGGCCCTGGTCGACGACCGTAGTCGCCCTCCCCGTCCACCAGGAGGTCCGCTGCATGGCGCCGTCCCAGGAGAAGCTGAAGTGGATGTGGTCGGTGTGTGGGACCGCGCCGGTGTAGAGCACCCAGCCCCGCTCGGGCGCGTACTCGCGCCACATCCGGTGGTTCCAGATGATGTAGCTGATCCCGAACCGGCGAGCCATGACACCGCTGTCGGCGCTGAGCCAGGCGGTCACCGAGTCGGCGACGGCCTTCTGCCGTGGATCGTTCACACTGTTCATCCAGTCCACCGCCCGGCCGTCGTAGTGCTCGCTGGTGTCGGCCTGGCACGGGCGGAATGTGCCTGTTGCCCCCGTCATGTAGTGGGCCCTCATCAGGGCGGCGAAGGCTGTCACGCCGGGCTTGGCGCGAGGGTCACAGGACACCTGAGCTTGATACGGCATCCTGAGGTCGACAGCGGTCGGAAGGGCCTTGCCAGGCGGCGCTGGGACCATCGGCGCGACCACGGATGGCACGGATGGCACGGAGAGGGCAAGGACGTCAGCCCGGGCAGTCGACGCCATGCCAACCGCCGTCGGGGCAACCGCCGTCAGGGCAACGGCAAGGGCCGTGCCACTCAAGGTAAACAGGCGCGTTTGAACGGACATGCGTGGTATCTCCTCGTGAGCAGCTAAACCCGGCAACACCCCCTTAGAACTCGAAAAGCTGTCCCGTCAGCAACCAATCATCCCGTCAATAAGCGACTATCTCATCTGTAATAATCCTCCCGTGCTGTCCCCACCGACCGCAGGGCCTTGGGTAAACGACATATCTGTAGTTCGATGACCAAAAGACCTACGTCCTTCAGCCGAAAGGACTAAGCGCCAGACCCTGAATGGACTTGGTGAAAGCGCCGAATGGACGAGGTGAAAAGCCGCGCGGGCCTCCGTGGGGAATTCATGTCAACGACGGCGGCCGACCAACCGGGCAGCCCGAAATCATGGTCGGGACCGCTGCGGGCTAGAGTCCAAGCCATGGACAAAGTCGTCTCCAGCGCAGCCGAAGCAGTCAACGGGATCGTCGACGGCTCATCGCTGTCCGTCGGTGGTTTCGGCCTGTGCGGTATCCCCAGCGTGCTCATCGCCGAGATTCATCGGCGCGGCGTCACCGATCTCGAGGCCGTCTCCAACAACTGCGGGGTCGACGGATGGGGGTTGGGAGTTCTGCTGAAGGACAAGCGGATCCGCCGCATGGTCGCTTCCTACGTGGGCGAGAACAAGGAGTTCGAGCGTCAGTTCCTCTCCGGTGAGCTCGAGGTCGAGCTCACGCCACAGGGGACTCTGGCCGAGAAGCTACGGGCCGGCGGGGCCGGCATACCTGCGTTCTTCACTGCGACCGGGGTCGGCACCCAGGTCGCGGACGGCGGTATGCCGTGGAAGTACGCAGCGGATGGGTCGATCGCCAAGGCGTCCCCCCCGAAGGAGACCCGCGAGATGGACTGGCACGGCGAGAAGCGAACGTTCGTGCTGGAGAACGCGATCACCACCGACTTTGGTCTGGTCCGGGCGTGGAAGGGCGACCGGCACGGCAACCTCGTGTTCCGTCAGTCGGCGCGCAACTTCAACCCGCTGGCTGCGATGGCAGGGCGGGTCACGATCGCTGAGGTCGAGCACCTGGTCGAGCCGGGCGAGATCGACGCGGACGCAGTTCACCTGCCCGGCATCTACGTCCAGCGGGTCCTGCCACTGACACCCGAGCAGGCAGACGACAAACGCATCGAACGGCGCACTGTCCAGCCCAGGCCCAACACCCCCAACGGAGGTCCCCGGTAATGGCCTTGAACCGTGAGCAGATGGCCGCCCGTGCCGCCGCTGAGCTCTCCGACGGCGACTATGTGAACCTCGGGATCGGCCTGCCGACCCTGGTGCCCAACTATGTCCCCGACGACGTCGAGCTCGTCCTGCAGTCCGAGAACGGCATCCTGGGTGTGGGGGCCTATCCCGTTGACGGGGAAGAGGATCCGGACCTGATCAATGCCGGCAAGGAGACGGTCACGCTGCGCAACGGCGCGTCCTTCTTCGACTCCGCGACGAGCTTCGGAATGATCCGCGGCGGCAAGGTCGACGCCGCGATCCTGGGAGCGATGCAGGTGTCCGCAGACGGGGACATCGCCAACTGGATGATCCCGGGCAAGATGGTCAAGGGCATGGGTGGGGCGATGGACCTGGTCCACGGCGCCAAGAAGGTCATCGTCCTGATGGAGCACGTCGC
>DHJN01000124.1 GCA_002404345.1 Actinobacteria bacterium UBA4719
CGCCGCCGGCCAGTAGCCCGGCGACCAGGTCGTCATCGAGGACTCAGGATCGAGTCGCGCGAGCCGGGCCAGCCCGTTGTGCAGCCAGCGAATCGGGTTGAGCCAGGCCCAGATTGGACCAAATATCAGCGACAGGGCGGCCAGCCCCACCCACAGCCAGACGAACACCACATACGGGACGGGGTTGTTGGCGTCGTCCAGTCCGAAGACCAGCGCAACCATGGTCCACGCGGTGATCAGCAGCGCCACCGTCACCCAGAAGCCTCTGAAGACAGGGGAGCTCAGCGTCCGGGCCAGGCGCGAGGGGAGCGCGAGCCCGGAGTCAGCCCGCAGCTTGGGCTCCGGCCAGAGAGCACCGAGTGCGACGAACGAGACGAGCAGGGCCGCCGCCGCACCGATCAGGACGGCTGTGAACGGCAGCGGCAGGTCCTGACGGGTACCGACGCCATGGGCAGGTAGCGACGCGATGGCGGCGGTGAACGCGGGGTTGCCCACGTCTTAGCGGACGGCGCCTTGGATCAGGGCAAGAGTCAGCGGTCTCCGGAGTCGGGTCAGGTTTGTCACGGTCTGCAGTGTAGGTCGCGTGGGTCTGACACGATGAGGGCGTGCCCGACCGGTTGACCGCTCTCGATGCCTCCTTCCTCTACATGGAGGAGTCGACGACGCCCATGCATGTCGGCTCCGTCATGGTGTTCCAGCCACCGGACGAGGGATTCGACTACGACCGCCTGGTCTCGTTGATCTCGAACAGGATCGCCTTCGTTCCGCGGTACCGGCAATGGGTTCGCGAGGTCCCGGGGCGCCTTGCCAACCCGGTGTGGGTGGACGACGAGGACTTCGACGTGACCTATCACGTTCGCCGTTCGGCGTTGCCGCGGCCGGGCAGTGACGACCAGCTGCAGGAGTTCGTCGCGCGCATCCAACCCAGGCCAATGGACCGTCGACGACCGCTGTGGGAGGTCTATCTGGTCGAGGGTCTTGCGCACGGCCGCTTCGCGATCGTGACCAAGTCCCACCAGGCCCTTGTCGACGGCGTCAACGCCGTCGACATCGCTCACATCATCGTTGACGGTAAGTCGGACCGCGCGGAGCAGGTCGCCGACACCTGGCGTCCCGCCCGTGAGCCCAGCGACGTTGAGCTCATCGCGTCGGCCCTCGTGGACGCCGTTCGCCGCCCGAGCCAGATCGCCGACAGCGTGCGCGGCTGCATCACGGACGTCAAGGCCGTTGGTGGGCCGGTGTTCTCGGCGGTTGGCGCTGTCGTCTCGACGGTCGCGAGAACGGCGGTCCGCCCGGCACCGGTCAGCCCTCTGAACGCCCAGATCGGTGAGGCGCGGCGCTACGTCATGGTCGGTACGGATCTGGCGGACTACCGCAAGGTGCGCAGTCGGCTCATGCGGAGCAGCTACGCAGACGACGTGTCGATCAATGACGTTGTCCTGGCTACGATCTCGGGCGCGCTGCGGTCCTGGCTGCTCACTCGGGGCGAGCCGGTCCACAGCGCGACGACCGTCCGTGCGATGGTCCCCATCAGCGTCTATGACACTGATGACACCGGCCGGCTTGGCAACCGGGTCACCGCATGCTTCGTGGATCTGCCCGTGGGGGAGCCGGGTGCGTCCATGCAGCTGCACCAGATCGCGTTTGCGATGCGTCAGCAGATGGAGGGCGGCCTTGCCGTTGGCGCCGAGTCCCTCGCGGGCCTGGCCGGATTCGCCTCACCGACGCTGCATTCCCTGGGCGCTCGACTGGGCAGTGCGATGTCCCGGCGGCTGTTCAACCTGATGATCACCAATGTTCCCGGTCCGCAACAGCCCCTGTATGTCGGTGACGCCCTCATGCTCTCCACCTACCCCGTGATGCCGCTGGCTCGCGGTCAGGCTGTGTCGATCGGCCTGACGTCCTACGACGGCGGCGTGTACTTCGGTCTGAACGGTGACCGAAAGGCCATGCCAGACCTGGAGCTCCTTGGGCAGTGTCTGGTCGACTCACTGGCCGACCTGGTAGGGATCAGGGACGCGAGGAGATGATCACTGCAGATGACGCGGGCGATTCGGCATACCTGCCCGAGACGGTTGACTCCTTGAAGTTCAGTGGTCATCCGCGGCTACCCATTCAGGGGACGCGGCGCATCAGCGTGTAGCCGTCGCCGTCCCGGACGAGCCCGTAGGTCGTGCCAGGGTGCAAGGACTCGGCGTACGGCACCGGATGACGCGGCGGCGGGTTCTGGCTCGTGTGGGCGTCGATCAGCACGAACTGCGGTACCTCTGGGGCGGCATAACCCATCCGGAACACCCGGGTTCGGTGGGTGAGCTTGGCCATCAGACCGAAGTCGGTCTCGACCGTCGCGCCGTCGGGAATCTCCGACAAGATCCGCTCGGCGGCTGGAGCGCGAGGGCTGGGCTGGTAGGTCGAGGGATCTACCAGGCACGCTCGATGTCGACGATCGGAGCCTGCAGGTAGGCATAGTGACGGATTGCCTGCTCGTAGATCCCCAGGTCGAACGACCTAGTCCGAAGTTACGGGCGGTTTGAG
>DHJN01000148.1:0-678 GCA_002404345.1 Actinobacteria bacterium UBA4719
AAGAAGCAGGCCCAGGAGCCCATCGCCGACCAGGCGACGCGCGTCGGTATGCCGTATGTCACTTACCGCTGGCTCGGTGGCATGCTCACCAACTTCCAGACGGTCAGCAAGCGACTGTCCCGTTTGAAGGAGCTCGAGGAGATCGACTTCGCCGATGTGGCGGGCTCCGGTCGGACCAAGAAAGAGCTCCTCGTGATGAAGCGCGAGAAGATCAAGCTTGAGAAGACGCTCGGCGGCATCCGGGACATGGCCAAGATTCCCTCGGCCGTGTGGATCGTCGACACCAAGAAGGAGCACCTCGCCGTCACGGAGGCGCGCAAGCTCAAGCTCCCGGTCATCGCGATCCTGGACACGAACTGCGACCCCGACGAGGTCGACTACAAGATCCCGGGCAACGACGACGCGATCCGCTCCGTCACCCTGCTCACCCGCGTGGTTGCCGACGCCGTGGCCGAGGGCCTGATGGCGCGCGCCGCAGCGCGTGGCGGCGGTGAGGCTGTCGAGGACGGCACCGTGGCCGCTGACGAGCCGATGGCCGAGTGGGAGCGCGAGCTTCTTGCTGGCAATGCCGCCCCCGCCGCTGAAGGCACCAAGGCTCCTGCCACCGAGGCTCCCGCTACCGAGGCTCCCGCGACTGAGGCGTCGGCCACTAAGGCTCCGGCCACTGAGTCTCCGGCC
>DHJN01000148.1:770-8411 GCA_002404345.1 Actinobacteria bacterium UBA4719
GTCTCCGGCCACTGAGTCTCCGGTTGGAGATGTACTTGCTGCTCGGGTTGCCGAGGTCCTTGAGGCTCCTGCTGCTAAGGCCGCTGAGGCTGCTGCGACGCAGGCTCCGGCCGTCCCGGCCACCGAGGCTCCCGCAGCCGAGGCCACCGAGGCTTCGGACGCCAAGGCTTCGGACACCAAGGCCACTGAGGCTCCCGCCGTCGAGGCCTGAGAAAGTTCTGCTGAACCCTCAACGAGTCAGCGCGCCGGGTCCGACCACACATTGGTCGCACCCGGCGCGTACTCACGAAAGAGAGCGATAACGATGGCGAACTACACCGCCGCTGACATCAAGGCGCTTCGCGAGTCGACCGGCGCCGGCATGATGGGACGTCAAGAGGGCCCTCGACGAGGCCGACGGCGACCACGACAAGGCCACTGAGATCCTGCGCGTCAAGGGTCTCAAGGGCGTCACCAAGCGCGAAGGCCGCTCGGCCACCAACGGCCTTGTGGCGGCCCGGTCCGGCAACGGCGTCGGCACTCTGGTCGAGGTCAACTGCGAGACCGACTTCGTCGCCAAGGGCGAGAGGTTCATCGCGCTGGCGGACCAGGTCCTCGCGCAGGCCGTCACCATCGGAGCATCCAGTGCCGATGAGCTGCTCGCCAGCGACATGGGCGGCCAGACGGTCAAGGAGATCCTGGACGAGGCCAACGCGACCATCGGCGAGAAGATCGAGGTTCGTCGGGTGGCACGCCTTGAGGCCTCCAACGTGGTGTCCTACCTGCACAAGACCAGCCCCGACCTTCCGGCCCAGATCGGCGTCCTGGTGGCCACCGATGGTGGCGACGAGGTGACGGCTCGCGACATCGCGATGCATATCGCGGCGTTCAGCCCGTCGGTCCTGTCGCGTGACGAGATCGACGCCGAGACAGTTGCGAACGAGCGTCGCGTCGCCGAGGCCACGGCCAAGGAAGAGGGCAAGCCCGAGGCGGCCATGCCCAAGATCATCGAGGGTCGGGTCAACGGCTTCTTCAAGGAGAACGTCCTGCTCGAGCAGGCGTTCGCAAAGGACGCCAAGAAGACAGTGGCCAAGGTCCTTGAGGAGTCCGGTGCGACGGCCAAGGGCTTCGTCCGGTTCCGCGTCGGTTCCTGATCGTTCCTGACCGACGTCGTCGCCGGTGCTCCAGCGCACTGATCCGCATCAGATGGGCTTTGTGGAAGACTCACGCGACATAACCTCTGGTTCTTTGCCCTGGGAGGCCCCATGACCACGGAAGCCGCACACCCGACATACAAGAGGGTGCTGCTCAAGCTTTCCGGCGAGGCGTTCGGCGGCGGCAAGGTGGGGCTCGACCCGGACGTCGTGCGCGGGATCGCCCTGCAGATCGCCGAAGCGGCCAACGCCGGTATCGAGGTGGCCGTGGTCATGGGTGGTGGCAACTTCTTCCGTGGGGCAGAGCTTCAGCGCCGGGGGATGGATCGTGCACGCGCCGACTACATGGGCATGCTCGGCATCGTCATGAACTGCCTTGCGCTGCAGGACTTCCTGGAGAGCGCCGGCGTCGCGACCCGGGTTCAGACCGCGATCACGATGGGTCAGATCGCCGAGCCTTACATCCCGCTGCGTGCGATTCGGCATCTCGAGAAGGGGCGTGTGGTCATCTTCGGTGCCGGCTTCGGTCTGCCGTTCTTCTCCACCGACACGGTCGCCGCGCAGCGAGCCCTGGAGATCCAGTGCGAAGTCGTTCTGATGAGCAAGAATGGGGTGGACGGTGTCTACAGCACTGACCCGCGAGCGGATCCCAGCGCCCAGAAGCTTGAGCGCGTCTCCTACGATGAGGCACTGGTCCAGGGTCTGCGGGTCGTCGACGCGGCCGCCTTCGCACTGTGCTCCGAGAACAAACTGCCCATGATCGTCTTCGGGATGGAAGGCGACGGCAACATCGCCAGGGCCATCCGGGGTGAGAAGATCGGCACGCTCGTGACCGCGGATGAGGAGTCCTGATGATTGACGAGACCATGCTCGAGGCCGAGGAAAAGATGGAGAAGGCCATCGAGGTTGCCAAGGAGGACTTCGCGACCATCCGCACCGGTCGAGCGAACGCTGCGATGTTCAACAAGCTCACGGTGGAGTACTACGGTTCACGGACCCCGCTGCAACAGCTGGCGTCGTTCCAGACTCCCGAGGCCCGCACGATCCTGATCACGCCCTTCGACAAGTCGGCGATGGCCGAGATCGAGAAGACGCTGCGTGACTCCAACCTCGGCATCAACCCAAACAGCGACGGCACCGTCATCCGCATCAACCTCCCGCAGCTGACTGAGGAGCGTCGCAAGGAGTACATCAAGCTCGCGCGCACCAAGGCCGAGGACGCCAAGGTGTCCATCCGGAACGTCCGGCGCAAGGCCAAGGAAGAGCTTGACCGTCTGGTCAAGGACGGCGAGATCGGCGAAGACGAGGGCGCGCGCGCCGAGAAGGAGCTCGAGTCCTTCACCAAGAAGCATGTCGAGAACGTCGACTCCATCCTCAAGGTCAAGGAAGGCGAGCTCCTCGACGTCTGAGGCATGCTCACTCACGTATGACGACACCTTCGTCCCCCCGTAGCGAACGGCGCGCCGCGGGCGACGCCTCCGGGACGAGACCCAGCCGCGTAGGGCGCAACCTCCCGATTGCCATCGGCGTCGGTGTGAGCCTTGGCTTGGTGATCCTCGCGAGCCTGATGTTCCGCAAGGAGGCCTTTCTCGGGGTCGTGACCGTGGCTGCCTGCATCGCTGTCTGGGAGCTGCGCGACGGGCTTGCCCGGGGCAAGATCAAGGTCCCACTGGTGCCCAGCATCGTCGGCGCGATCGCCATGATCACCGCGTCCTTCGTCGGTGGCGGCCAGGCCCTCACCGTCTGCTTTGGTCTGACCTGCATCTCGGTGCTGCTCTGGCGCGGGGCCGATGGGGTGCAGGACGCGATCCGCGACATCGTCGGCGGCATCTTTGTCGCGGCCTACGTGCCGTTGTTGGCGTCGTTCTCCAGCCTCTTGCTGCGGGAGTCGGACGGTGCCAAACGCGTCGCCGTGTTCATCATCGTCACGATTTGTAGCGACATCGGCGGGTTCGCCGTGGGCGTCGTGGCGGGCAAGCATCCGATGTCCCCGTCGATCAGCCCCAAGAAGTCCTGGGAGGGCGCTGCCGGTTCTGCTCTTGCCTGCGTCATAGCGGGAGTCGCCGCTGTGACGGTGATCCTGGGTGGTTCCTGGTGGGCCGGTGCCGCCCTCGGTCTGGCCGTGGTCGTCTCGGCCACGGTCGGTGACCTGACCGAGTCGACCATCAAGCGCGACCTAGGCATCAAGGACATGGGGAGCATTCTCCCGGCTCACGGTGGAATCATGGACCGACTGGACTCGCTGCTGTTGTCGGCGCCGGTCGCCTGGGGCCTGCTGACCGTGTTTGTCCCGGGGCCCTAGCCCCTGAGACACTGGGGGCGATGTCTGACGCCGAACCAACGACAACCTCAACCTCCGCGCCGGTCGCCCTGCCCACGCCGTCAGGCACGCGCCCCGAGCCGGGACAGCTGACCTTTGCGGCGCCTCGTCGAGGCCAGCCACCACAACACTTGGCCGATCTCGACCCGGCTGAGCGCAAGGCTGCGGTCGAAGCGTTGGGGCACAAGGGGTTTCGGGCCAAGCAGCTGTCGACCCACTACTTCGAGCGACTGGTCGAGTCGCCTCAGGACATGAGCGACCTGCCCAAGGCCATCCGCGACGACCTGGTGGCCAGGCTGTTGCCCCAGCTGCTCACGCCGATCCGGACCCTGGCTGCCGACCGGGGCACAACGATCAAGTCCGTGTGGCGGCTGCACGATGGGGCGCTGGTTGAGAGCGTGCTCATGCGCTACCCCAAACGGGTCACGATCTGCGTCTCGAGCCAGGCCGGCTGCGGCATGAACTGCCCATTCTGCGCCACCGGGCAAGAGGGGCTCACCCGCAACATGTCGACCGCCGAGATCGTCGAGCAGGTCGTGCACGCCGCCCGATCGCTGCGGCGCGGCGACGTGGCCGGAGGGGTCGAGGGGGCCCCCCTGCGGGTCAGCAACGTCGTCTTCATGGGGATGGGCGAGGCGCTGGCCAACTACAAGGCGGCAATCGGGGCCATCCGCCGGATGACCGACCCCGTGCCCGATGGCCTGGGCATGTCGGCTCGAGGCATCACCATGTCGACCGTGGGGCTGGTCCCGGCCATCGACAGGCTGGCCGCCGAGGGCATTCCGGTCACCTTGGCGCTCTCGCTGCATGCCCCCGACGACGCGCTGCGCAACGAGGTCGTGCCGATCAACACCCGGTGGTCCGTCGACGAGGCGATTGACGCGGCATACCGCTATTTTGAGGTGACCGGTCGTCGGGTCAGCATCGAGTACGCCCTGATCCGGAACATGAACGACCAGGGCTGGCGGGCTGACCTGCTGGGCCGGAAGCTCAACGCTCGCGGCCGAGGTTGGGTCCATGTCAACCCGATCCCGCTGAACCCGACGCCGGGCTCCAGGTGGACGGCCTCAGACCCGGGCGTCCAGCGAGAGTTCGTCCGCCGGTTGCGCGCCCGCGGTGTGCCGACAACCGTACGGGACACCCGCGGTTCGGACATCGACGGCGCGTGCGGTCAGCTTGCCGCGTCGACCGCGTGAGCCGGCAGTCTTCTCCGGGGGCACGGGCTCGGTCTCGAAGGGCCCTGCCGTTCATCGCAACAAGGTGACGGTTCGACGCATCGGATGGAGGGTCGTTTGGATTGAGAGTGTGCCGGGAGCGATGATGCGGGTATGACGGACGGTAACCACGCACGCGCCCATCGCCGAAGCATCGAGGACCCGGAAGGCTTCTGGGGAGAGGCGGCCCTCGGGATCGACTGGATCACCAAGCCCGCTCAGGTGCTGGATGACTCAAAACCGCCGTTCTATCGGTGGTTCCAGGGCGGTCAGCTCAACACCTGCTTCAACGCCCTCGACCGGCATGTGATCGCCGGCCGGGGCGACCAACCGGCGCTGCATTATGACAGCCCGGTCACCGGGACCGCGAGGACGCTGACCTACGTCGAGCTGCTGGACCAGGTGTCCCGGTTTGGTGGCGCGTTGCGGGCACTCGGGGTCGACAAGGGCGATCGCGTGGTCATCTACATGCCGATGGTGCCGGAGGCCGTGGTCGCGATGCTGGCCTGCGCCAGGATCGGGGCGGTGCACTCGGTGGTGTTCGGCGGTTTCGCGCCTGCCGAGCTGGCGGCCCGGATCGAGGACGCCACGCCGAAGGTCGTGATCACCGCCTCCTGCGGGGTCGAGCCCTCGCGGGTGGTGGAGTACAAGCCTCTCCTCGATGCGGCCATCGAGAGATCTACGCACAAGCCCGACCACTGCGTGGTGCTGCAGCGGAAACAGGCCGTGGCGGCGATGGGAGAGCGCGACCTCGACTGGTCCGCCCTGATGCATCCGGACCAGATGACCGTGTCCGAGTGTGTGCCGGTCGAGGCGACGGACCCGCTGTACATCCTCTACACCTCGGGGACCACCGGCCGGCCCAAGGGCATCGTGCGGGACAACGGTGGCCATGCGGTGGCGCTGCACTGGTCGATGAGCAACGTGTACGGGTTGAAGCCCGGTGAGGTGTTCTGGGCGGCAAGTGACGTCGGCTGGGTTGTTGGCCACTCCTACATCGTCTATGCGCCGCTGCTGGCGGGGTGCACGACGGTGCTCTATGAGGGCAAGCCGGTGGGCACGCCTGACGCCGGGGCCTTGTGGCGGGTGGCCGCCCAGTATGGCGTCTCGGCACTGTTCGCTGCTCCGACGGCGATCCGTGCGGTCAAGAAGGAGGACCCCGATGGGTTGCTCATTGCCGGTCACGACCTCTCGAAGCTGCGCACCCTGTTCCTGGCAGGGGAGCGTCTCGACCCGGACACCTACCACTGGGCAGTTGAACGCCTCGGCATACCGGTGATCGACAACTGGTGGCAGACCGAGACCGGCTGGCCAATCGCCTCCAACTGCATTGGTCTGGAGCTTCTCCCGATCAAGGCCGGGTCGCCGACCGTGCCTGTCCCGGGCTATGACGTCCAGGTCCTCGACGAGCGAGGCGAGCAGGTGGAGGCTGGAGTTGAGGGGGCCATCTGCATCAAGCTCCCGATGCCGCCGGGCACGTTGCCCACGCTGTGGCAGGACGACGAACGTTACGTCTCGGGTTACCTCTCCACGTTCGACGGCTACTACCTGACCGGGGACGGCGGCTTTATCGACGAGGACGGTTATGTCTTCGTCATGGGCCGTACCGATGACGTGCTCAACGTCGCTGGACATCGCCTGTCCACCGGATCGCTGGAGGCGGCATTGGCCGGGCACCCGTCTGTCGCCGAGTGCGCCGTGATCGGGGTGGCCGACCAGCTCAAGGGTCAGGTGCCCAGGGCGCTCGTGGTCCTCAAGGCCGGCGTCGACGTCTCGGGCGAAGGGGCCGTGGAGGCGCTGCAGGCCGAGCTCGTCCAGCGGGTCCGCGACGAGGTCGGCGCCGTGGCAGCGTTGCGTCTGGTCGACGTCGTCGTGGCGTTGCCGAAGACTCGCTCGGGCAAGATGTTACGCAAGACCATGCGCCAGATCGCCGATGGCGGTGCTCCGGCGATTCCCAGCACCATCGAGGACCCGTCGGTGCTGGAGGCTCTGAGGTCCGTACTGACGCGCGGCTGAGACTGAGCTTGTTTGACTTGATGGCTGGTCAGGGTTGACTAGCTGGTCAGGCTGAGTTCCACCTGCCGTCAGGTCCGTTGCCGGGTCCCGTGGCTCACAGGTGGTTCTCGGCCTCGGTCAGCACACCACGCAGACGCTGCTCGATGTCGTCGAACTCGGGCTGGCCGATGATCAGCGGTGGTGCGAGCTGGATCACCGGGTCGCCGCGGTCGTCGGCTCGGCAGTACAGACCTGCGTCGAACAACGCCTTGGACAGGAACCCGCGCAGGAGACGCTCCGACTCGTCGTCGTTGAACGTCTCGCGGGTCGTCTTGTCCTTGACCAGCTCGATTCCGTAGAAGTAGCCGTCGCCGCGCACATCGCCGACCAGTGGCAGGTCGAGCAGCTTGTCCAGCGTGGCCCGGAACCGGGGGGCGTTGTCCTTGACGTGCTGGTTGAGGCCCTCGCGCTCGAAGATGTCCAGGTTGGCCATCGCGACGGCAGCCGAGACCGGGTGACCACCGAAGGTGTAGCCGTGCGGGAACATCGTGTGGCCCTGCTTGAAGGGCTCGAAGAGACGGTCGCTGGCGATCATCGCGCCGATGGGGGAGTAGCCGGAGCTCATGCCCTTGGCGCAGGTGATGATGTCCGGCTGGTAGCCGTAGTCGATGCTGGCGTACATGCTGCCGATCCGACCGAAGGAGCAGATGACCTCATCCGAGACCAGCAGCACGTCGTACTCGTCGCAGATCTCGCGGACCCGCTCGAAGTATCCGGGTGGTGGCGGGAAACAGCCACCGGAGTTCTGCACCGGTTCCAGGAAGACGGCTGCCACGGTGTCGGGGCCCTCGAACTCGATCGCCTCGGCGATGCGGTCGGCGCAGTAGCGACCGAACGCCTTGGGGTTGTCGCGAAGGTGCTCCGGCTCGCGATACAGAGTTGGTATTGGGGACCTTGTGCGCGCCGGGGACCAGCGGTT
>DHJN01000036.1:0-2179 GCA_002404345.1 Actinobacteria bacterium UBA4719
CCAGTGGAAAAGCCGGACAGACCGGCTGCTTCCTCACGCCCTACGGCGAAGACCACATCAGAAATTGCACTGACCGACCCGCGAATACTTCGTCGGTGGATCCAGGCTCAATCAGAGCGGTGATCAATGCGTCGGCAACGCCCGTGCCGCGGTACTCCGGCAGGACGAAGAACCGCTTCACTCTCCGATGCCCGCGTCTTGCGGTTCGACGCCGCCGACTCCCACGAGCCGACCACCTTCACGAGCTCCGACCAAGTGGACCTGGCTCGATTCCAGCTGTTCGACCGAGTAACCGAAGGTCTCAGTTGGCGCGTAGCCACCGAGAGCCAACTCGGAGCTCAACCCGTCCAGCAGGGCGATGACCTCCGAGTCACGGGCAGACACCACATCAACCTGGGGGGCGGGAACCGCTTCAGCCATGGTCGGGATTCTAAGCGGAAGGGTGAGCCCAGTGTCGGTACGGGATCGCTGACCGGTCACCGGTCAGCGATACTGCGCCTGACCTTGCAGTTTTCAGTACCCGCGCGCTTCAGCACCCGCGCGCGGAGCGATCTCGACAGCGAGGTAGCGAAATTCGCCACCATCCCCTTCCAGCCGGGTGTACTGGTTCCACGACAGTTCGTATCGTCCGCTGAGCGTTCGGGAGTTTGCGGGGTAATCGCCTTCGGCCCACAGAAGCTCCCCACAGAGAACGATCCCCTCATGAATGCGGAACTCGTGGTCTCTGGTGCGTGGCCGCCCAGGCGTTGGCGCCAGCCATAGAGACGGCTCGTTAGTGATCGAGCTTGGGGAAGCTAGAAGTTCAGACGCCGTTGTCCGTGCGTCGATTCGATCCCAGTCCTGCAACGACTCCTTGAACAGGCCTCGTGCGCAGCTTGCGGAGTCAGTATTTTCTATTTTCTCGGTAATTTATGGTTATGCCTGGTAACACACTAACAACCTGAATTACTCCCTGGAGGCTCGCAGCCCCTTGACGAGTGCCAGCCAAGTAGAATCGGGATATGAAGCAGCTGCATCTCAGTGAGCCTGACCCTGCGACCGGCGCACTGGGGGAGAGCAGGTCACGTGTCTTGGGGGTGCTCCAGGATTCAGGCACGCAGCTGAACGTAAGTGACGTGGCCGCCAGGCTGGGCCTGCACACCAACACCGTCCGCCTCCACCTCGAAGCCCTGGTCGCCGCCGGGCTCGCAGACAGCCAGGCCGAGAAGCGCGACCTGCGGGGACGCCCCCGGACCCTGTACACGGCCAACCCCAACAGCGCCAACGCCGGGAGGCGGAGCTACCGGCTCCTCGCGCAGATCCTCGCCAGCTCGATGGCGGCTCAGACATCAAAGCCCCGCGAGGCCGCCGTCAAGGCGGGTCACGAGTGGGGTCGCTACCTCGGAGAGGGTCCGCCGCCGTTCAAGCGAGTGGACGCCGACGAGGCGACCCGGCGCCTTGTCGGCGCGCTGGACGACATCGGGTTCTCCCCTGAAGCAGTCACCAGGGGTCGTCAGCGCCGGGTGTTGCTGCACCGCTGCCCGTTCCGTGAGGTGGCAAAGGATTATCCGGAGGTGGCGTGCTCGATCCATCTGGGGCTCATGAACGGCCTTCTTGCCGAGCTTGATGCACCATTGGAGGTAGACCGGCTCGACACCTTCGTCGAGCCGGCGCTTTGCGTGGCCAGCCTTTCGCGCAGCACCATCCGGGTAGGGAGATCGAACAGACCGCGCAGTGCGACGGGGGAATCGAAGGCGGCTTCCGACGCATTGGCTTGACCGTGTTGTGGATGGCAGGATCGGCCAGCGTGCCACGGCGCAGCGTTGAGCCTGTTCGGGTGCGCAGCCTTCGCCGCCGGTAGGCACGGTTCAGCAAGGCGATCGTGCGGGTTCGGGGTTCAGTCGGCTCATCCAGCAGCCGGTCAGACGGTTCCGTATAGCTCTTCGAAGTTGCCGAGCAGGACGCGTTCGTTGGGTTCCTGGCTCACGTTCCCTGCCGCGATCTTGTAGTACTCGCCCCAGAAGTCGCGAAGGCGAGAGGGGCGTGGACATCCGCTCCATCACCCGGACATCTATGCCGTCGGTATCGGTGGTTCACCAGGTCAGGTCTGCGGGGGGAGGGCAGCGATCAGGGGGTGGTCCTTGGGGATTAGCCCGAGCTTGGCCGCGCCGCCGGGACTACCGAGGTCGTCGAAGAACTC
>DHJN01000036.1:2351-3783 GCA_002404345.1 Actinobacteria bacterium UBA4719
ACCGGGCAGACCGGCTCGCAGGCGCCGCAGTCGACGCACTCGTCGGGGTGGATGTAGAGCGAGCGCTCACCCTCGTAGATGCAGTCGACGGGGCATTCCTCGATGCAGGCCTTGTCCTTGAGGTCAACACAGGGCTGGGCGATGACATAGGTCATGTTCGTCTCCTGGTCTGGATCGTTCGAGGGCCGGTCATTTCGTGTCCGGTCCTGAGTCGGGTCGGCGCGCGGGAGACGCCAAGGCCGAAGGGTCACCGTTGGGCATAGGCCCCGTCCCGGCGACCGCGACGTCGATGGCGGCTACCTTTAAACACAATAACTAGTATATTAAATAGTTTGATGCGAGAACAAGTGTTTTAAATAGCGGGTCCTCAGGCTAGGCATCGCGGGGATGGGCAGCAGTCCAACGCCCGCACATGGGAGGAGGACCACCCGATCCTTCTTGCCGAACTGATCAAGCGGGCTCGTCCAGGCGCTGGAGAACCGGTCGCGGACCCTGACGTCGGGCACTTGCGTGACCACGAGATGACGAAGGCACAGCATGGCGGTATGGCCGGATGGCGCAGCCTTCTCCGAGGATGGGCCGGGGGTGACCCTGCTGGACGAGTCGAAGGAGTTGAAGCTGGTTCTCGTAGGCCTGGGCATTGGGCAGGCCCTGCCGGTTCACCCGGGACCCTCGGCGTCGTTCCACTTCCTGGATGGTGAGGGTGTCATGGTTGTCGGCACGGAGGAGGTCGAGGTGGCGGCGGCGGCGACGGTGGTGGCCCCGACGGGCGTCTCGCGAGGGGTCCGAGCGACGTCCAGGCTGGTGTTCCTCGGAAGCCTCGGCGACCCGACCTCGGAGAACGGACCGCACTGACGTGCGCCGTGTACGGCGGCGCCGAGTGCTCGCGCCTCGATGGGTTTGATGCCGGGCTCTTGGCTAAGGCGGCGGACAACATGTTCTGGATCCGGGTGCACGCCGAGGAGGTCACGGGTCGGAGTTCCTGCCGTAGCCAGCGATCGTTGCATCGTGTCCAGAAACCGCTTGATCGTGCGGCTCTTCGCCAGCAGTGATACCGAACTGGCACAGCTTGGCGGCCGGGGACCTGCTTGCCCCGGCGACGAGGCCGACGCCCCCGGTCGCCAGCCACCAACAATGTCGCCAGCCACCAACAATGAGGTATCAGGACCGACCGAGCGAAGGAGAGTGTGATCATGCGGGTCGACTATCGAGTGCAATTCCCCCACGGTTTTGCCGCGCTGGTGAAGCTGGAGGAGGCGCTGGGCGAGAGCCCGCTCGCGCCATCGCTGCTGGAGCTCGTCCGCGTCCGCGCGTCGCAGATCAACGGCTGTGCCTACTGCCTGGCGATGCACACTCGTGACGCCAGGGCCTGCGGTGAGCATCAGATGCGACTGGACACCGTCGCGGCATGGCGCGAGACCCCGTTCTTCAC
>DHJN01000036.1:3817-5165 GCA_002404345.1 Actinobacteria bacterium UBA4719
GAGTCCCTGACCGACCTGGCCCATGCTGGGGCATCAGAGCAGGACTACGCCAGGGTCGAGGCCGTCTTCTCACCGCCGGACGTGGCGGCGCTCACTTTTGCGGTTGTGGCGATCAACAGCTGGAACCGCCTCACCGTCGGACGGGGTGCAGACGTCAGCCTGGACGGCATCGAGGCACCCTTGACGGCTGCGGCTTCGCAGGCCAGCGTGGGCGAAAAGGGAGATCAGTGATGACTGAGCGCATGTACCCGGCGGCGACACCCGAGATCGCCACTCGACGCAGACAACTTGCTCCAGAGATCAACGCGGCCTTCGAGAACTTCAACCGCGCCGTCTTCGCCGAGGGGGCACTTCCGGAGAAGACCAAGCAGCTGATCGCTGTGGCGGTAGCACACACTCAGTGCCCCTACTGCATCACCGGACACACCAAGCTCGCTCGCCGCAAAGGAGCAAGCCCCGAGGAGATCATGGAGGCGATCTGGGTCGCCTCCGAGATGCGGGCCGGGGGCGCGTTCCACGTTGGTCCTGCACGCCATGGGCGAAGTAGCACCTGAACCGGCCAGATCACGAACAGCTTCGGCACCCGCGACGGGCTTACCGTCGGCGACACCTCGTATGTGGTCCACCGGCTCATCCGCAACGCGCGCGCCCACGGATCGCCCGTCCGGTGGACGACAACTCACCACACACAGGATTACTTGTGCTTTGCTCAGCGCGCGAAGGTCGTCGGCGTCGAGTTCCCGATTCTGACCGGCATGTGCAGGACACAAGCCCTGCGCGCCCACGCCGTATGCTCGAGCTGAGCGGCGAAGACCTGCCATCCGAACTCGCCATCCAGCTCGAGATCGAGTCAACCGAACAGGGACAAACGCGAGATCGGCGTCGCGTGGGTCATCGACGTCGCCAACCGGCTGATCGCGGGTGGCGCCCCGGGACTCCACCACTACACCTGCAACCAGCACGAGACCGCGGCCTCCTCGGCGGATGCGGTCCCCTGCCCAATCAGGGCACCACCACGGAAAAAGGAACCAGCATGACGCACCCCACCGCAGCATCCGCCTTCCCGACGGGAACGATCCTCGGCTATCCGCGTATCGGCCGGCGTCGCGAGTTGAAGAAGGCCGTCGAGGCGTTCTGGGCCGGATCGATCACGGCCGAAGAGCTCGAGACGCGTGCAGGCGAGCTGCGCTCGGCCACGCGTGAGCGCCTCGCCTCGATCGGTCTCGGTCGCACGGATTCCTCGATCCCGGAGAGCTTCAGCTACTACGACCAGGTCCTGGATGCCGCGGTCACTCTCGGCGTCATCCCCTCTCGGTTCGCGTCACTGGTCGATGCGAACGGTCGTGTC
>DHJN01000036.1:5363-5621 GCA_002404345.1 Actinobacteria bacterium UBA4719
CGTGCACGAGTTCGAGGAGGCCAAGGCCGCCGGATTCCTCACGCGCCCGGTGATCGTCGGCCCGGTCACGTTCCTGCTGCTGAGCAAGGCGAGCGATGAGGCACCCGAGGGTTTCCGGCCCCTGAGCCGCGTGACCGAGCTCGTCGCGGCCTATGGCGAGCTGCTGTCACGCCTCGCCGCTGCGGGCGCTCACTGGGTTCAGCTGGACGAGCCGGCCCTCGTCAGCGACAGCATTGCGGACCCGCGCGAGGACGTCCT
>DHJN01000034.1 GCA_002404345.1 Actinobacteria bacterium UBA4719
CCGCTCTTACAGGGATGACCTGCGGGTTTGCTCCCCCGACTGGACTCGAACCAGTAACCTGCCGATTAACAGTCGGCTGCTCTGCCAATTGAGCTACAGGGGAATGCTGCGGTGTGGAACTGTAGCAAAGGATTTCGCCAGTCATGAAACTGGCTCCCGACGGCAATCCGGTCAGGCCGGTAGGCCGACCTGGTCCCTCAGATAGGCTAGGGCGGCCTGAACGTGCGCCTGAACCTCGGGGTCGTCGGCGCGCGCGTGGCGTCCAAGGATCGTCTGGGAAATGAGCTCGTGGGTGGCAAAGTCCTGCCGTATGGCGACGCGGCCCGCGCGCCGATCCCCCAGGGTGAGGCGCGTCGAGAGCACGACACTGGCCTGTACCCGCTCACGCAGCGTCTCGGGTAACAAGGTCCGCTGATCGCGGAAGGACCATTGCCCGGCGCGTCCACCGTCGGCCCAGGTCACCGTCAACGTCCCAGTCTCGGGCTCCCAGGACCCGGCGTCCACGGACAGCCAGCGACGCCGAAGGATGGGCTCGACCGACGATGTCACGACCGCCAGAGTGTAGGTCGTCGCGACGACATGGGCACCGGTGTTGTCGTCGACTCCGAATGCCAGCACCCGCTCGCCCTTGGCCAGCTCAAGGGCCGCCGCGATGGCCTTGGGCAGCTCGGCGCGCGAGGCCAGACGGTTGAAGAGTCCCATCAGCCGAGCTTCGACCGCAGGTCGGCCAGCTCACGCTGCAGGATCTGAAGCTGTATGCCGAGCTCACGGCTGGCGGCGGTGGCATCGGGCGGGACACGACGCATTGCGCTGATGGCATCGCCGATCTGGCGAGTCAGCGCGACCTCCTGGATCCTGATGAGGAGCCCGTCGACATAGCGGCGCTCGGGCAGCCCGGTGAGCGGGTCGACCCTGGCCGGCACCGGCGCCACCGCGAGCTCACTGACCAGAGGCCGAACCGTCAGTGCTGCGGCCTCGCTCACCCGATCAGCCCACCGGCCAAGGTGATTGGCGGCTTCGATACCGCCGGCCGCCCGGATGGCGTCGTGTACCGCACGATGCGCAGGGGCGCTGAAGGAGTCGGGAGAGATGGACTCGAAACCCGCCGGATCGAGCAGGCTCGGGAACTGCAGCACCGCCTGCAGCAGCTGCCGCTCGGCGGAGACCACCGGGTCGCGCAGGTCCGGGCGCGCCAGCTCGAAAGCGCGCTCGTCGCCGTCGCCGTGCCCGCGTTGCCCGCCGTGCCCCTCACCCTGCTCATGACCCTGTTCATGACCCTGTTCATGACCCTGCTCATGACCACGCTCCAAGCCGACCCGCTGCGGCGAATCGGTCACGGACTCGGTTGCCCCGGTGGACGCGTGAGTGGACGCGTGAGTGGACGGGAGCGTGGACGGGAGTGTGGACGCGCGAGCGGCCAGCCGAGTGGCCCGACCGACCTCGTTGGCTACCTGCTCGACCTCGACGCCCAGCCATCCGGCCACGGTGCGGGTGTACTCGGGACGCAGGGAACGATCGCGGATGCCGGCGACGATGGGGGCGACCGCTGCCAAGGCCCGAACCCGACCCTCGGCCGTGGTCAGGTCGAACCGGGCGATGGTGGTTCGCACGGCGAACTCGAACATCGGCACGGCGTCCTCGACGAGAGCGCGGACGGCGGAGTCTCCCCCGGCCTGGCGCAGCTCGCAGGGGTCCTTGCCGGACGCCTCCACCGCTACGAAGGACTGTGAGGCCCAGCGCTGATCCTCCCCGAACGCACGCATGGCGGCCTTCTGGCCGGCAGCGTCACCGTCGAAGGTGAAGACGACCTTGGCCGGGGCTAGGTCGCTCTCGTCACGCATGAGGCGACGCAGCACTTTGATGTGCTCGACGCCAAACGCGGTGCCGCACGTGGCCACCGCAGTCTCGATGCCGGCCAGCTGGCAGGCCATCACGTCCGTGTACCCCTCGACCACGACCGCCCGCCGATCCCTGGCGATCGCCTTCTTGGCAGCGTCAAGGCCATAGAGCACGAACGACTTCTTGTAGATCGCGGTCTCGCTGGTGTTGAGGTACTTGGCCTCGATCCGGTCATCGTCGAAGAGACGCCGGGCGCCGAAGCCCACCACATCGCCGGTGATGTCGCGAATGGGCCACATCAGGCGACCACGGAAGCGGTCGTAGAGACCACGCCCGCGACCGGCCAGCCCACCCGCGACGATCTCGTCGTCGCTGAAACCCTTGGCACGCAGGTGTGTGGTGAGCTCCTCACCCCCGCGAGGGGAGAACCCGACACCAAACCTGTCGGCCGCCATACGGTCGAATCCGCGTTCACGCAGGAAGTCGCGACCCGCGCGCGCCTCGGGCAGGTTGACCAGCGCCGCGCTGTAGTACTCGGCAGCCACGCGATGGGCCTCGACCAGGCGCGACCGCTTGCCCAGACCCTCACCGCTGCGGGGCGAACCGCCCTCTTCGTAGCGGAGCTCCATGCCAAGCTTGGCAGCCAGGCGTTCGATCGCCTCAGCGAAGGTGAGGTGCTCGACCTTCTGCACGAAGGAGATGACGTCGCCGCCCTCGCCACACCCGAAGCAGTGCCAGGCCCCCACGGCCGGGCGGACGTTGAATGACGGGCTTTTCTCGTCATGGAACGGGCACAGCCCCTTCAGCGAGCCGGGCCCGGCGCCGCGCAAGGTGACGTGCTCGCGCACGACATCCTCGATCGACGACCGCTCCTTGACCTGAGCCACGTCGTCGGCCTTGATCAAACCCGCCACCATCGCCACCTCCGACCCGCCACAGTGCCTCCTGCTCGCCGGTGGTGAGTCTAGGCGGTTGCTTGCTGAGCGGCCGCTCAGCACCAGCTCTGGTGCAACGCCCTGGCTCGGGGGTCTGACAGGGAGGCGACCTGGTCGATGATCACCCGCAGGGCGGCCCCCTCGTCGACCGCGCCCAGGAAGTCACCCCTGTGCAGGGGGTCCAGACGCTCCACGGGCTGATCGCGATAGGCGTCCACGAGCTCGTGGATCTGTGCACGCTGACCGCCCATGAGCGACCGGCGTTCGTCGGTGAACATCACGAAGTGGGCGGCCGTGCCCTTCATGACAGCGCACTCGGCCCGGACGTCGTCGGGGATCACCAGGTCGGCGGCGTAACGAGTCAACCGACCAGCACCGTATTTTGCCCGGGTCGCCGCCCCGACCGCCTGGACGAATCGGCCGATGAGCAGGCTCGTCATGTCCTTCAGGGCGGCCAGATCGATACGAGAACCATTGTGCGACTGCGGGATCCAGCCCGTTGCGAGCAAGCGCGCCAACGCCTCGGTCAGCTCTGTGTTGTCCAGGTCCGGGGCGTACAGCTCGCGCGCCATCTCGATGACCGTCGCCATCTCGGACGGCGAACGCAATGCGCGCAGATCTACCCGTTCGGAGGCCACGCCGTCCTCAACGTCGTGAACCGAGTACGCCACGTCGTCCGACCAGTCCATCGCCTGCGCCTCGAGACAGCGTCGACCATCTGGCTGGGATCCGCGATACCAGCGGAAGACCTCGAGGTCGTCGGCATAGACGCCGAACTTGCCAGTGCCCCAACGGTTCGCGTCGTTGCCCCAGGGATACTTGCTGACCGCGTCCAGGCTGGCCCGGGTCAGGTTGAGCCCCGCGGGACGGCCATCGACATGCACTCGCTTGGCCTCCAGGCGGGTGAGCAGACGCAGGGTCTGGGCATTGCCCTCGAAGCCGCCGATGCGGGCCGCGACGTCGTTCAAGGCCGTCTCGCCGTTGTGGCCGAACGGCGGATGGCCGAGGTCATGCGCCAGGCACGCGGTGTCGACGAGGTCCGCGTCACACCCGAGGGCGGCACCGAACTCCCGGCCGATCTGGGCAACCTCCAGCGAGTGGGTGAGCCGGTTGCGGACGAAGTCGTCGCTGTCCGGCTGCACCACCTGGGTCTTGGCCGACAGCCGCCTCAGCGATGCCGAATGCAGTACCCGCGCACGGTCTCTGGCGAAGTCATGGCGGTCGGCCTGCTTGTGCGCCGGGTCCTCATGGACCCAACGCTCGCGATCGGCCACGGAATACGTGCTCACAACGACGCACTGTATGCCGCGTGGCCGCGGACCGGAACACGTCTCAGGTCTCACGGCTCAAGTCACACGAGTCACGGCGCACGGCCCACGGCTCACCTCACATTGCGCACGGCGCACGGCGCACGGCGCACGGCGCACGGCGCACGGCGCACGGCGCACGGCGCACGAGAAGCACCGCACCACCAGAGGGAAGCCAGGGTTGGTGCGGTGCTTCTCGTTACTCCGAGATGTTTAGGCGGTCGCGCCACTCGGTACCGCGGCCTGGGTGAAGGGGGAAGTGATGACCGTTGTGGTCGAGAACTTCGCCAGGACAAGGCCGATGAGTGCGAACAGGAGACCGAGGCCCATGATCAGCGCCGCGACCCCGAAAGAGATGACCGAGGTGAAGAGCGAGGCGCGCAGGAACGAGCCGTTCATGGTGGAGGTGCGCTGGTCGGCAAGGGCTACGACGTCCTTGTTCTTCGCGATGTCCGCCTTGCTGACACCGGCTGCCGCGAGCTTCGCCTTGAGCACCTTGGCGTCGGCGCCGAGCTGGGCGTAGGTCCGGCCGCCAGCCGCCTCGAGCGAGTGGAAGTTGATCGCGCTGGCCTGGGCGTAAGCGGTGAACGGGCCGGCGACAGGCTTGCCGGCGAGCCTGCCCGGGTCCTTGTCGGTGACGTTGGCGACGGTGATGTGCTCGGCCTTGAGCTGTGAGGACACCAGACCCCAGGTGACGCCGCCCGCCGCAAACATGAGGGCGCCAGCAATGATGATGAACAGGCCGATGAACTTGACTCTTGGGTTGGTCGTGGTGGTCGACATTTTCTGCAGCTTCCTTCGAGGAAACACGTGCCTGAGGCCGAACGGCACCAGACCGGTGAATCTCCACGGATTCACTGCTCTCATCATTTCTCCCCTTCAGACCCACTGCTTGGACATTGGTCCTGACAAGGAAGTGACGAAACTCACCCTCCAAAGTGCGCGCACAAAAACATGCCCAGGAGTGCATTCCGGCCGCCAAGAATGGCCATGGGCCGATGCAGAATGGCCAGGGCCGGATGCTCAACTGGCCCTTGTCGCACTCGCCCCGGTCGAACGTGTACTGGTCGTACTTGTTCTGGTCGTACGTGTAAAACGGACGGCGCTGCGGTCCCGGGCTTTCGCGGCCTCGACCGCACGGTCCTTCGGCGGAGCCGACGTCACCATCGCGTCCAGCAGCTGCTGGGTGACCTCAGCAACCGCAGCCACGGCGCGCTCGACAACGGCGGCGTTCGCGGCGGATGGCTTGCTGGTCCCACTGACCTTGCGGACGTACTGCAGGGCGGCACCGTGCACCTCCTCCGGAGTCGCCGGCGGCGAGTAGTTGTAGAGGGTTCTGATGTTGCGGCACATGCCTTCGAGCCTGCCACGGGTTGTGCCGTCACGGAACCTGCGTCAGGCACTCGGTCGGGCCAGCTGGATCGGTGCGGTACCGAGGACCGAAGCTGCACCGGTCAGCCGCCCGAGACCGACAGCTCGGCCTGGGCGACCGATGCAGCGGACGCCTCGTTGAGCTCCTGGGAGTCCAGCCACCCGTCCGGCAGGGCAACCCGACGAGGCGAGCCAGCCCTTCCCCGCTGGCCCTCGGCCGGTTCGCCGGGCCACGGCGCATCCAGGTCGAGCCCGGCGATCAAGTCGTCGAGCGCGGCCATCGAGTCAACCAAGGCTAGTCGGTGACGGACGTCGCGCCCGGCTGGGAATCCCTTGAAATACCAGGCGATGTGCTTGCGGATGTCCCGACACGCCTTCAGCTCGCTGCCGTGGTATTCGGCGAGGTACTCGGTGTGTCGACGCATGGTCTGCGCCACCTGCCCCAGGGTGGGCCGGACCTGCGCCGTCGTCCCGGCGAAGGCCGCAGCAAGGTCGGTGAACAGCCATGGTCGACCGAGGCAACCGCGACCCACGACAACTCCGTCGCAGCCGGTCGCCTCGACCATCGCGAGCGCGTCCTGCGCCGACCAGATGTCGCCGTTACCCAGCACCGGAATGCTGGTGACAACCTTCTTCAATGCCTTGATAGCCGACCAGTCAGCCTGACCGGAGTATGCCTGGGACGCGGTCCGCGCGTGCAGCGCCACCGCGGTAACGCCCTCCCCCTCGGCGATCCGGCCCGCCTCCAGGAAAGTGAGGTGGTCCGAGTCGATGCCCATACGCATCTTGACGGTGACCGGCACGTCATACTTGGCGGCCTCCTTGACCGCGTGGCTGACGATCGCCCGAAACAGGTCCGTCTTCCACGGGAGGGCCGCCCCGCCGCCCTTGCGGGTGACCTTGGGGACCGGACAGCCGAAGTTGAGGTCGATGTGATCGGCACGGTCCTCACTCACCAGCATCCGCACCGCAGCCCCCACGGTCGCCGGATCCACGCCATACAGCTGGATCGAACGGGGGCTCTCGTCCGGGTCGTGCTCGATCAGCTGCATCGACATCGGTGTGCGCTCAACCAGGGCACGCGACGTGACCATCTCGCTGACAAACAGGGACCGCGTCGCGCCCTTGGCGCTGGCACCGGACTGCCCCGGTCCCTCGTCGCCGTACTGCCGGCACAACCGGCGAAAGGCCCGGTTGGTGATGCCTGCCATCGGCGCCAGCACGACCGGGGACTCGATGGTGTGGCGGCCGATCTGGAGCGGTGGGAGCACTGGGCGTACCGGGAGCACAGCGGTCATGGTCCCGCGATTCTCAGCAGCCGAGCAGGTGTGTCGCCAGGTAGGTCTGCACCTGGTCGAGGGCTACCCGCTCCTGGGCCATCGAGTCACGCTCGCGCACGGTGACCGCATGGTCGTCCAGGGTGTCGAAGTCGACGGTGATACAGAACGGCGTGCCGATCTCGTCCTGGCGACGGTAGCGGCGACCGATGGCACCGGCGTCGTCGAAGTCGACGGTCCATTGCTGGCGCAGCTGTGCGGCCAGATCCTTGGCCTTGGGGGTCAGGTCCGCGTTGCGCGACAGCGGCAGGACCGCGACCTTGATCGGTGCCAGCCGCTTGTCGAGCTTGAGCACGACCCGCTTGTCCACGCCTCCCTTGGTGTTGGGCGCCTCGTCCTCGGTGTAGGCGTCGAGCAGGAACGTCATCAGCGAGCGGGACAGACCGGCCGCGGGCTCGATGACGTACGGGATGAACCGCTCACCGGTGGTCTGGTCGAAGTAGGACAGGTCAGCGCCCGAGGCCTGGCTGTGGGTCTTGAGGTCGAAGTCGGTGCGGTTGGCGATGCCCTCGAGCTCGCCCCACTCCGAACCCTGAAAGCTCGAAGCGGTACTCGATGTCGACCGTGCGCTTCGAGTAGTGC
>DHJN01000233.1:0-9676 GCA_002404345.1 Actinobacteria bacterium UBA4719
AAGCCGTACTCCAGCCGTGAGCTGCTGGCCCGGATCAAGGCGGTTCTGCGTCGTGGTCAGGAACCCGAGGAGCTGATGCCGGCCACGCTGGAGTCGGGTCCGGTGCGGATGGACGTCGAGCGGCACGTCGTCACGGTCAACGGGGCGCACACCGCGCTGCCGCTCAAGGAGTTCGAGCTGCTCGAGATGCTGCTGCGCAACTCGGGCAGGGTGCTGACCCGCGCACAGCTGATCGACCGGGTGTGGGGAAGCGACTACGTCGGTGACACCAAGACCCTGGACGTGCACGTCAAACGACTGCGCGCCAAAGTCGAGCCCGACCCGGCAAGTCCGCAGTTCATCGTCACGGTCCGAGGTCTGGGATACAAGTTCGAGACTCCCTGAGCGTGGCTCGATGCACGCGATTCGGCGTTCTGTCAAGATCGACCTTTCGGCCAATACTCCGTCGCCTATGGCTCTGACCTGCACAAACGCGTGATCGCCGATTCTGTGATGTCGTTGTGGCGTGTTACTCTTGAGGTCGCGAAAGGGGTACACAGCAGATGGCTTTCAAGGTCGGCGAAACAGTCGTGTATCCGCACCATGGTGCGGCATTGATCGAAAAAATGAAGACTCGCACCATCAAGGGCGAAGACAAGATCTACCTGGTTCTCAAGGTCGCCCAAGGCGATCTGACCATCGAGGTTCCCGCCGAGAACTGCGACCTCGTAGGTGTCCGCGATGTCGTCGGCCAAGAGGGCCTCGAGCGCGTATTCGAGGTTCTGCGTGCAGCGCACACCGAGGAGCCGACGAACTGGTCGCGACGCTACAAGGCCAACCTCGAGAAGCTCGCGTCCGGCGATGTCATCAAAGTCGCCGAAGTTGTTCGTGACCTGTGGCGTCGTGACAAGGACCGTGGCCTCTCCGCCGGGGAGAAGCGCATGCTGGCCAAGGCCCGTCAGATCCTCGTCTCCGAGCTCGCGCTCGCCGAGAAGACCAACGAGGACAAGGCCGAGGCCATCCTCGACGAGGTTCTCGCCTCCTGAACGAGTAGCACATTGAACGTCGCTGTGATCCTGGTCGCCGCTGGCAGTGGTGTGCGGCTCGGTGCTGGGATGCCCAAGGCATTCGCCCCGTTGTGCGGTGAGCCATTACTGGTTCACGCACTTCGGGGCGTTTTTGGTTGTGGCGAGGTGGGACACGTGGTCATCGTGGCGCCCAGTTCCCACGTGCACCAGTCGCGCGACATCGCCGGTCAGGACCCCCGCGTGGATGTCGTTGCCGGGGGAGTGGATCGGTCAGCTTCGGTCGTGGCAGGTCTGGCGGCACTGCACGACGACGACGGCATCGTCCTGGTTCACGACGTCGCCCGGGCTCTGGCGCCGGCGGAGCTTTTTGCCAGGGTGATCCGCGCCGTGCGCGCAGGTAATCCAGCAGTCGTTCCCGGCCTCGCGGTGACCGACACCGTCAAGGTGGTCGACGCCGACGGTCGCGTGCTGGCGACTCCCGATCGCGAGTCGCTGCGCGGCATACAGACGCCGCAGGGGTTCCTGCGTGAGGTGCTCGAGCATGCCCACGCCGGCGGAGTCTCCGCCACTGATGATGCCGGACTCGTCGAGCGGACGGGGGGGCAGGTGCGCGTCGTCGACGGCGATCATCGGGCGCTCAAGGTCACCACTCCTGCCGATCTCGCGGTCGCGACGGCGTTGCTTCAGGATGTCCTGTATGCCGGATAGCCAGCAGCCCTCCGCCGCTCCTGCCTCCAGCTCAATCCCCATGCCACGCATAGGAATCGGCGTGGACGTGCATCCGTTCGCCGAGGACGCCCGAACGTTGTCGCTGGCCGGCCTGAGCTGGCCCGGTGAGCGCGGGCTGGCGGGTCACTCCGATGCCGACGTGGCTGCCCATGCTGCCTGCGACGCCCTCTTCTCCGCCGCCGGCCTCGGAGATCTGGGTGCCCACTTCGGCACCGACCGACCCGAGCTGGCCGGAGCCTGCGGGGTCACGCTGCTGGCGCAGGCTGCGCGGATCGTCACCGAGGCTGGCTGTGTCATCGGAAACATCGCCATCCAGATCGTCGGTAACTACCCGAAGCTGGCTCCCCGTCGCGAGGAGGCTCAGGCCGTGTTGTGCGCAGCGGTGGGGGCGCCGGTGTCCGTATCGGCGACGACGACCGACGGTCTCGGGCTGACCGGCCGCGGCGAGGGCATCGCCGCGATCGCCACGGCGATCGTGTTCGCCGCGCCGTCATACGGCTAGCAGGCTGAGTGGATCGACTGGCACGGGCTGGGTCGGCTCGCCGGTAACCTTGGCGGGTGAGCATTCGCCTGTACGACACCGCCACGCAACAGCTGCGCGACTTCGTCCCGGTTACCGAGGGCAAAGCCGGCATCTACGTCTGCGGGCTCACGACCCAGGGCGCTCCCCACATCGGGCACGTCCGGTTCGCCGTCGCGTTCGACATCCTGCGGCGCTGGCTCACGCGCGGACACGGATATGACGTCACCCTGATCCGCAACGTCACTGACATCGACGACAAGATCCTGGCCAAGTCCGCCGAAGCGGGTGCCCCGTGGTGGGCCTGGAGCTATGCCAACGAGCGCGCCACCAACGATGCGCTCGCGCTGCTCGGTGTCCTGCCCCCGACCTACGAGCCGCGGGCGACCGGTCACATCACCGAGATGCACCAGATCATGCAGACCCTCATCGACAAGGGTCACGCCTATGCCGCCCAGGATGGCAGTGGCGACGTGTACTTCGACGTGCGCAGCTATGCGGCGTACGGCGAGCTGACGCACCAGCGGATCGAGGACATGGAGCCTGCCGCGGACGCCGACCCGCGCGGCAAACGCGACCCGCGCGACTTCGCCCTGTGGAAGGGCCACAAGCTGGGTGAGCCGGAGACGGCGAGCTGGCCCACGGCATACGGGCAGGGTCGTCCGGGCTGGCACCTGGAGTGCTCGGCGATGGCGCGCAAGTACCTCGGCGACACCTTTGACATTCACGGCGGAGGCGTCGACCTGCGCTTCCCACACCACGAGAACGAGCAGGCCCAGTCCCGCGCGGCAGGCCTCGGCTTCGCCAACTACTGGTTGCACAATGCGTGGGTGACGATGGGCGGCGAGAAGATGGGCAAGTCGCTGGGCAACGCGCTGCTCGTCAGCGAGGTCACCAAGGTGGCGCGCCCGCTCGTGGTCCGTTACTACCTGAGTGCGGCTCACTACCGCTCCACCATCGAGTATCACGAGGGGTCACTGCGCGAGGCCGAGGCGGCGGTCGATCGCGTCGAGGGTTTCCTGCGCCGCGCGCTGGGGGACGGCACGGTTCTGAAGGGCAATGGCGAGTACGGCACGGAGCACTCATCTGGCACCGAGCTTCCAGCTGAGTTCACCGCGGCGATGGACGACGACCTCAACGTGTCCGGCGCCCTGGCAGTGATTCACGAGAGTGTGCGCGCCGGCAACTCCGCCCTGGACGAGGGCGACGAGGACGAGGCGCAGCGGTTAGGCCTGCAGGTCGTGGCTATGACCGAGGTCCTGGGTGTCAATCCGCTTCACCCGCAATGGAAGTCGGCTTCCGGCCACGAGGCGGACGGTGCGCAAACGGCGCTTGATGCGCTGGTGAGGGACAGTATCGAGGCCCGGGCGACTGCCCGCGCGGCACGCGACTTCACCTTGGCGGACCAGATCCGTGATCAGCTCACGGCAGCGGGCATCGCTGTTGAGGACACACCTTCGGGCGCGCGCTGGTCGCTGGCCCGTCGTACCGACGCCTGAAAGGCAACCGAACATGCCTGGTAACTCTCAGCGCCGAGGCGCCATCCGCGGATCCAAGAAGGGTCCGAGCAGCGGTAGCGGCGGCCAGCGGCGCAAGGGCCTCGAAGCCCGCGGTGCAACCCCCAAGGCCGTCGAGCGAACCAAGCACCCTGCGCACAAGAACGCCGTCCGCGGAGCCAAGCGGGCGTCCTCTCCCGGCGCCCGCCCTGCCCGCAGCGGTGGCGGCGGCGCGCCTCGCCGGACCAAGGGCTCCAGCGAGATCGTCTATGGCCGCAACTCCGTGGTGGAGGCGCTGCGCGCGGACATCCCGGTGACCACGATGTACGTCGCGGGACGGCTCGACTCCGACGACAGGGTCCGCGAGGCGCTCAAGATCGCCACCAGCCGAGGCCTCCCGATCCTGGAGACCCCGCGCGGCGAGCTCGACCGGATCACCGACGGCGGGGTCCACCAGGGCCTGGCCCTTCAGGTTCCGGCGTACGCCTACGCCCACCCGAGCGACCTGGTCAACCCCCAGATGCCCGGCATACCCCTCATCGTCGCACTGGACGGCATCACGGATCCCCGCAACCTGGGCGCGATCATCCGCTCGGTCGCCGCCTTCGGAGGTCACGGAGTCGTGGTGCCGGAACGGCGCTCGGTGGGGATGACCGCCAGTGCCTGGAAGACCTCCGCCGGTGCGGCCGCTCGCATCCCGGTCGCGCAGTGCAGCAACCTCACCCGGACCCTGGAGGAGTATCGCAAGGCCGGTTTCTTCGTTCTGGGCCTCGATATGGATGGCGACGTCTCGCTGCCCGGGCTCGAGCTGGCCCAGGAGGCTCTGGTCATCGTGATCGGCTCCGAGGGAAAAGGGCTCTCACGTCTGGTCAGAGAGACCTGTGACCAGATCGTGTCGATCCCGATGTCCTCGGCAGTGGAGTCCCTCAACGCCGGTATCGCCACCGGCGTCACGCTCTATGAAGTGGCCCGCCGCCGGGCGCTCTGAGGGTTACGTGCCTTTTCGTCCTCGGTTGTTGGGTCTGTTGGGCCGCTGGAGGAGTGCCTGGTCCGATAGCCTCTGCTCCAGCAGCGCCAGTGGGCGCCGGACCCAGAATGTGTTCGACCAACACGAGGAAAGGTTTGCGCATGTCTGACTACGGCAGCACCCCGCCTCCGCCTCCCCCGCCGCTGACCCCCTACAGCAGCGCAGAAGTTCAGGGCGCCCCGCCGCCCAACTATCTCGTCTGGGCGATTCTGTCCACGCTTCTCTGCTGCCTCCCCTTGGGCATCGCCTCGATCGTCTTTTCCACCCAGGTCAACAGCAAATGGGCTTTGGGGGACGTCGCCGGCGCTCAGGATGCTTCGGTGAAGGCCAAGAACTTCGCCATGTGGGGCGCCATCCTCGGGGTCGTCATCAACGTCGTCGTTGTCGTCATCTTCGTCGCCGGTGGCGTCCTGAGTACCCGCACCGGGTCCGGGTACTGACCGGGCCCTTTCTCGAACGTTCGGATCCCCTGATGCACGTGGTCTCACCCTCCGCCTCGACCGGACGCAGCACCGGCCGGCGCGCGGTGCTGCGTCCGCTGGGGGTCGCGGCCGTGGCGCTGATCGGCGTCGGTTACGTGGCCAATGTCGACCCGAATACCCCTGGTCACTATCCGACCTGCCCGTTCCTGGCGGTCACCGGGTGGTACTGCCCCGGGTGCGGCACCCTGCGGGCGGTTCACGCGCTGGGCCATGGCGACCTCATGACGGCGTTGGCACGCAACCCCTTCGCGGTCGTGGCGCTTGGCTACGTCGTGGTCACGTGGGTGCTCTGGCTCCAGCGATCGGCCAGGGGGCGATCTCTTCGCTGGCTGGCGCCACCCTGGGTGTTGTACGGCGTGCTCGCCGCGATCCTGATGTTCTGGGTCCTGCGTAACGTGCCGGGCTGGACCTGGCTCTCTCCCGCCTGAGACGCCTCGCGCTTCTGGGACGTCTCAGGCTTCTGAGAATCCTCGGGCTCAGGACCAACGACGAGAGCCGGTTCCCTGGTCTGGTCCGGGAACCGGCTCTCGTCGTGTCTGGAGCCTCGGTCAGGCCTTGATGACCAGAGTCCCGAGGATCTTGTCGCTGAAGGTCTGCTTCTTGGGGTCCCACAACGGGAACAGGTAACCGATGTACAAGACGCTGTCCAGAACGTGCAACACGTCCCGAACGAAGGCCTGGCCGGTGCCGATCGGCTGGCCGGTCCGCTCACTGGTCAGCTGCAGCCCCAGGACCTTCTTGCCCAGCGAGGCTCCCTTGCCTCCCATGATCCAGCGGTTGTAGATCGCGGCCGCGATGAGGAGCACAAGGCCCACCAGGATCAGTATCGGGGTCCCCTCGGAGCTGGACGACGATACGCTTCCATTGATGTCCGTGGAGGTGACCTTCGGCATCCCGATGAAGGCGATCACCGCACCGGGGACCGTGATGAGATAGTCGATCAGGTAGGCGCCGACGCGCGGGCCCCAGGACGCCAGTGGCGCGCCGGAGGGGGCCGCGCCATAGCCCGGCTGCTGGAAGCCGCCTGCGGGCGATGGTGGCGGCGGTGGCGGCGGTGGCGGAGGCGTGGTGCCGTAGTCGGACAATTCAATCTCCTCGTATCGATGAAATGTCTGGTCGATGAAATGTCTGGTGTGAAGCGAGGAGCAGGCCCCCCGCCAGTCGACACCTTAGGGCAACCCGTGGCATCAACGGCGACCAGTCGACCTCACGCGTGTGTCATTCGCCGATGCGCAGGCCGGTCTGGGCATTGAACAGATGCACGTGGCCGGGTTTGGGGGAGAGGTGGACGACGGCGCCCTTCTCCGGAGGGGCGCCACCGTCGAGGAGCGCGATGATCGGCGAGACGTTACCGTCGGCATTGGTTGTCGAGCCGCAGATGTAGGCGTCGGCGCCGAGCCCATCGACGACCTCGACGGTGACGGGTAGGCCCCGGCCGTCAGAGGAGATCGTCAGGTCCTCGGGACGGACACCGAGGGTGACCTCCTGGCCGGCGTCAGCCAAGAGGTCGCGCTCGATGGGTTGGGTGCTCGAGCCGAGTTTCACCCCGCCTTCGACGACGGACACGTCGAGGAGGTTCATGGCCGGCGAGCCGATGAACCCAGCAACGAAGACGTTGTCCGGGTGGTCGTACAAGCGGCTTGGGGTGTCGCACTGCTGCAGGACGCCGTCCATGAGGACCGCGACCCGGTCCCCCATCGTCATGGCCTCGACCTGATTGTGGGTGACGTAGACCGTGGTGACGCCCAATCGCCTTTGCAGAGAGGCGATCTGGGTGCGGGTCTGAACGCGCAGCTTTTCGTCGAAGCTGGACAGCGGCTCGTCCATGAGGAACACCCGCGGTTGGCGCACGATGGCTCGGCCCATGGCGACGCGGTGACGCTGGCCGTCGGAGAGTGCTGTGGGCTTGTGCTCAAGGTAGTCCTCGAGGTCGAGGATCTTGGCAGCGTCGGCGATGCGCGTGGCGATCTCGCCCTGGTTGATGCCCGCGATCTTGAGTGCGAAGCCCAGGTTGTCGGCGACGGACATGTGCGGGTAGAGCGCGTAGTTCTGGAAGACCATTGCTACGTCGCGGTCCTTGGGGGACAGGTCGGTCACGTTGCGGTTGTCGATCCAGATCTCGCCGCCGTTGACCTCTTCGAGTCCGGCGAGCATTCGCAGGCTGGTGGACTTGCCGCAGCCGGAGGGACCAGCCAGGACAAACAGCTCACCGTCCGCGATCTCGAGGTTGAGCTTGTTGACCGAGGGTTTGTGGTTGCCGAAGTAGGTCCGGCTAGCGTTCTCGAACTTGACTGTTGCCATGGAGAGTCAGCCTTCCCTCACCCGCAGCGCATGCCGGGCGATCCGTTGCAGGGGGCGTCCCCCCTCGCGGCGTCGTTGCCGAAGAGTGAGGGGCATCCTGCCGTATAACGGGCCGGTTACGGAAGAGCTGGGTTACTTAGTCGACGCGTCTTTGCGCAACGCGTCCCTGAACAGGGCGTCCCTGAGCAACGCGTCTTTGCGCAACGAAGAGCTCGAGCAGCGCCACGACAGACTCCGGGTCAGGGACCCGCTGTGCGGCTACGGTCTCACCTTCGCCGACCTTGACCGTCAGGTCGCCGGACTGCGGGTCGAGCGCGGCGAAGGCACGCTCGTCGGTGACGTCGTCCCCGAGGTAGAGCGTTGCGTCCGAGCTGGTCGCTCGGGCCAGGTCGACCAGGGCGTTGCCCTTGTTCGCCTCGAGCACGGTCAGCTCGACCACGTCCTTGCCGGGCATGACGTGCACGCCCGCGTACCGGGCGCCCACCTCGTGCGCTGCGGCCGTGGCGGCTGCGGCTACCGAGGGCTCGACGCCCCGCGTGTGCAGGACCACGGCAGACGGCTTGTTCTCCAGTCGCACGGAGGGGTAACGGAATCTGATCGCCTCAAGCTCACCACGCAGGACGTTGAGCCGGGCCGTGGCTTCCTCGTCAAGGAAGGCCGCGTCACCGGCCGGGTGGAGGTTGCTTCTGTCGCCCGGGTTGGCCGGGTCGCCCGGGTTGGTGTGCTGGCCAAGGCTGGTCTGGGCGCCATGGCTGCCGATCAGCGTGACACCAGCGTCCGGACCGATGCCCGTGAGCGCTGCGAGCGTCGCGAGATCGCGCCCCGAAACGACCGCGGCGGTGACGTCGTCGAGTGCAGCCGCGGCCACCAAGGCCTCGAGGCCACCGGGCAACGCCCGGGCCTGCAGTGGGTCGGTGACGAACGGCGCGAGGGTGCCGTCGAAGTCGACCGCGACCAGGACCCGCGGCCGTGCCGCGAAGGCGGCGACCGCGATACGGAGCTCGCTGCGTGCGTCAGTCACTCGCTCAGCCGCTCTGACGCCGTGTCCATCGCCCTCTGGTTGGACCTGTTGGCCCTCTCGACGCCTCGCCGCTCCACGTCGCTGGCGCGGGTCGGCCGGTGAGGCTTCGCCGGCGCCGACGCGAGCGCATCGAGATAGCGTGAGGCCCAACGCTGCACGTCGTGCACGGCGACGCGCTTTCGCAGCGCCTTCATCCGGCGCCGACGCTCGTCCTCGGGAGCGGTGATTGCGCGCATGATCGTCTGCTTGACGCCTTCGACATCGTGAGGGTTGCAGATGAAGGCCTGATGTAGCTCGTGCCAGGCGCCAGCGAACTCCGACAGCACCAGTGCGCCGCCGAGGTCGTGCCGGCACGCGACGTACTCCTTGGCGATGAGGTTCATGCCATCACGAAGCGGGGTCACGAGCATGACGTCGGCGGCCAGGAACATCGCGGCCATCTCAGCCCGGGGATAGGACTGGTAGAGGTAGTAGACGGCGGGTGAGCCGATGTCGGAGAACTCGCCATTGATCCGACCCACCGTGCCCTCGATCTCCTCGCGCAGGTGGCGGTAGGCGCCCACGCGTTCGCGGCTCGGTGTGGCCACCTGCATGAGCGTCACGTCGGGCGGCCAGATCGCCTTGTCCTGCAACAGCTCGTTGTAGGCCTTTAGCCTGTGCCGGATTCCCTTGGTGTAGTCGAGCCGGTCGATGCCGAGAATGATGATCTTCGGGTCGCCGAGCGAGGTACGGATCTCGGCCGCGCGGGCGATCACCCCGGGGGTGCGAGCCAGCTCGTCGAGCGCGCGGAAGTCCACCGAGATCGGTATCGCGCTGGCCCGAACCGTCCGCCGTGAGGAGGGGTCGTCGCCGGGCGGCGTGAAGGTGACAGTGTCGGCCTTGGTCGCCATGCCCAGCAGCCGCCGGCAGCAGCGCAGGAAGTTGTCGGCGTCGGCGGTGCGCTGAAAGCCCAGGAAGTCCGCGCCCAGCAGGCCCTCCACCAGAGCCCGTCGCCACGGCAGCTGCGAGAAGAGCTCGACCGGCGGAAACGGTATGTGGTTGAACCAGCCGATGCGCACGTCGGGTCGGATCGCCCGGACCATCGCGGGAACCA
>DHJN01000233.1:9797-12674 GCA_002404345.1 Actinobacteria bacterium UBA4719
CTGAAACCCTCGTAGTACTCCTGCATCTCGGTCGGTGACAGGCCCACCGGATGCAGGTGCATCCCCTCCTCGCGGAACGGCTCGGGCGGCGGACCTGGCTCGCCGGCCCAGCCGACCCACGCGGCGTCGCGGCCCCGCATGACCGACTCCATGGCTGTCACCAGACCACCCGGACTGCGTCGCCAGGTGCTCTCACCGCTGTCCTCGACCACGCGGTCGAGGGGAAGGCGGTTTGCGGCAACTACCAGGTCGAACACCGGTGCAGCGACGGTCACGCTCTATCAGCTCCTACGTTGGGCTTCTGAGGTCACCCTACGGGGACCCGGTCATGTCTGGTCCTAGAGCGGTCCCGTCCACCCTCCTCTGGTGAGAGTGCCCGGGCGGGACTACGGTCATGTCATGCGCATCTCAGACGTGATCCGCCGTAAAGGCGACCTTGTGATAACTGTTCGTTCGGACTCGACAGTCCTGCGACTCCTGGAGATCCTGGAGCAACACCATATCGGTGCGGTCGTGGTCAGCGATGACGGCTCAACGGTGTCGGGTATCGTCAGCGAGCGGGACGTGGTGCGCTACCTTCACTCGGACGGCGTTGGCGTGCTCGAAGAGACCGTCGTGATGATCATGACCAAGGATGTCGAGACCTGCACCCCGCAGGACTTCATCGAGGATCTGGCCCGCACCATGACAGACCGCCGCATCCGTCACGTCCCGGTCGTCGTCGACGGCCACCTGGTGGCGATCGTCAGCATCGGCGACATCGTCAAGTGGCGGATCGACGAGCTCCAGACCGAACGCGACCAGCTGGTCGGCTACATCCAGCAGTAGTCCTCGCGGTGCCCGCCTCCAACCCAAGGCTGCCGTGACGGCATACCGTGGGGGCATGACTGCGGGTTTGAGGCGCGACGACGAGGCGGGCCGGATCGTGCCGGGACCTGGGCAGTGGATCGGCCCCTATCGGCTGATCCAGCAGCTCGGCGAGGGTGGCATGGGCGTCGTCTACCTGGCGCTCGATCCGTCTGGACGCGCGGTGGCCATCAAGGTTCTGCGCGAGCACATTGCGCACGACACTGAGGCGCGCAACCGTCTGATGCGCGAGGTCCGGACCCTGGCCCGGGTGCAGGACGCTCGGGTGGCAGCTGTGCTCGATGCCGATACCGAAGGACCTCGGCCCTACATCGTGACGAGGTACATCCCCGGTCACGTCCTCGACCAGGTCGTGTCCGAGAACGGACCACTCCAGGGCGGGGCGTTGCTGCTGCTGGGTCGTGGGCTCTCGGACGCGCTTCGTGCGATCCACGCCGCCGGTGTCATCCACCGGGACCTCAAACCCGCGAATGTCATTCTCCTTGATGGGGAACCAATTGTCATCGACTTCGGTATCGCGCACGTGGCCGACGACATCCGGTTGACGATGACCGGGTTGGTGATGGGCACGCCGGGCTATCTGTCGCCCGAGGTCATCGAGGGCGCGCCGGTCACCGAGGCGACGGACTGGTGGGGCTGGGCCGCCACGCTCGCGTTCGCGGCATCCGGGGCGCCACCGTTCGGACGTGGGCCCATGGATGTGGTCCTCGACCGCGTCCGCCGTGGCCAGGCGGACCTGTCGGGGGTGGACCAGCGCCTGGTGCCGCTGTTGCAGGCGGCCCTGTCGCCGAGCGCGGGGGATCGCCCACACGCCGACCAGGTCGTCGAGGCCCTGGACCGGTATGCCGCGGGAGCGCCCGTGACGCTCCCCGTCCCTGTCTCTGTCCCCGGCTCCGGCGACTCACCCACCCGGCAGTACCTCAGCGCATCCTCCACGCAGGCTTTGGATCAGGCGATCTTCGGGGCCCAGGAGCAGGACCGAGTGGGGGACCGGCAGCGCGATCCGGAGCCCCGGTCGGACCGCGGGGCAGCCCGGGATGACGGTTCCGCTCAACCTGGCCTCCGCATCGAGCCGCAGTCTCGCCTCGGGACGATGCTCGCGCTGTTGGTGGGAGCGCTCGGCGTCGCGGCGGTCTGGCCCTTGGTCGCGATCGGACTGGTCACTCTATGGTCCTGGTGTGCCCGCTTCTCTGACCGTTCGTTCACGTCGCTGGTGCAGCGACGCCACGAGCATGGACGGCGGCGCCGTGATGTCCCCCTGGCGGTCGCGGCCAGCCCGTGGCATGTCGTCATCTCTGCCTTGGCGACGGTTTTCGCTCTCTTGCTTCCCGCGATCGTTGCGACGGGCTCGACCTTCTCCGTGGCGTTTGCGGTCGCGGCCGTGTCCGGCGGAGACCCCCAGCCGGACAGGTCACTACCGCTGGTCGTGGGTGGCTTCCTCGGTCTGCTCATGGGCTGGTGGGGCCTCGGCGGTGCAAGTCTGCAACGCGGCTCGCGAAGTCTGGTCCGCGCCTTGGCACCTGGCAAAGGGGCTACTGAGTTGGTCGTGGTCACGTTCCTCCTGCTGGGGGTCGGGCTCGGAACGTGGGCCTGGTTGCGACATGGCCAACCGGACTGGTGGCCCTGGTCCTCGGGTCAGTTCCCGGTCATCTCGCGCCTCTTCCGGTAAGGCGCCCACCCCATCATCCGCGCAGACCCTTCCGCGCGGGTGAACCCATTTATCCGGAAAGCGGCACGGTAGTCGGGGGGTCGTGGGATCCTTGAATATCTCGTCGCGTCAATACTTCGCGACGTGCGTCATGTACGGGTCGGGACTCGAAAGCACTGACAAATACATTGACAATTGGATATCGCCATCACACGCACGTGTGTCCGCAGCGCCAAACCTCGTCGGCGGACACTTTCCGGGAAATTCCCGGACATTGACGAGGGTGGGGGACCCACTTGTGAGCCGGCGATAGCCGGTTCTTGGGGTGAAGCCGGAATCCCGGCCGGGCACCTGACAGCCCG
>DHJN01000233.1:12751-16600 GCA_002404345.1 Actinobacteria bacterium UBA4719
AACCCGACAGCTGACCTCTCCGGCGCACGTCAGGAGAGGACACCCCTTGTATTACGCACCCAGGTACTCCGCTGCCCGAAAGCGGCACCCACTACGTCACCGCATCACCGGACTTGCCATTGCCTGTTCGGCCACATTCGTCACCGGCGTCAGTCTGGGCGCCCCCGCACAAGCGGTGGGCTCCGTCTGGGACGCCGTCGCCGCCTGTGAGAGCGGTGGTCACTGGGCCATCAACGCCCACAACGGCTACTACGGCGGGCTGCAGTTCTCCGCCGCGACCTGGAAGCTGTTCGGCGGTGCCCGCTACACGCTGCGCCCCGACCGAGCCAGCAGGGGACTCCAGATCGCGATCGCCCGGCGCGTCCTCGTGGTGCAGGGGCCCGTCGCCTGGCCCGCTTGCGGCAAGCGTGCTGGACTGACCCGAGCCAACGGGCGTGCTGGCGCACTGTACGTGTCGCGCTCTAGGACGCGCGTTGCCATCGCCTTTCACCCGAGGCTCGCGGTCGACGGAAGGATGGGCTCGAGAACGATCCGTGCACTTCAGCACTGGGTCGGCACCACCCAGACCGGGCACCTCGATTCGAGGACTGTCAAGGCCCTCCAACGCAGGCTTGGCATGAGGCCGGTCGGTGTCATCGGCCCGCGGACCGTCCGCGCAATTCAGGTCAGGATCGGCACTCGCCGCGATGGCGCGCGACACCTGAACGCGCGGACAGTGGCTGCACTCCAGAGGTTCCTGAACAGGCACTGAGCCCGACCTCATCCGGTGTCCGCTGGATGAGCAGGTCAAGTTCGCGCAGGCCCGGTGGGATCACCCGCCGGGCCTGCGTGCTGAGCCTGTACGATTTCGCAGTCATGCTTGCCGTTGAGGAGACTCGGCGGCGGTTCGCCGACGTGGCGCAATTGGCAGCGCACCTGTCTTGTAAACAGGGGGTTGGGGGTTCGAGTCCCCCCGTCGGCTCCAAACCTGAAGGACCTTCATGGGGACATAGGTGCAGGTCAAAGCGTTGCAGTCGCCCTCAACGCCCTCCTGGAGAGTCGTGATCGACACCTGGCGGAGGGTTGACAATCCGGAGTGGTCAGCAGATGCTTACCGTTAGTGACTACTTACATGCTCGACGGCTGGGCCGCGCTGGGCGACCCCACGCGGCGGACCATCTTCGCCCGGCTCGCCACCGCGCCCAGTGCGGTAGGCGAGTTGGCCAACACCCTGCCCGTCTCCCGGCCAGCGGTCTCCCAGCACCTCAAGATCCTCAAGACCGCCGGCCTCGTCATCGACGACCGCGCCGGATCCCGCCGCATCTATCGGGTTAACCAGGCCGGCCTGCGCCAGATGCGCGACGAGCTCGACACGTTCTGGAACGACACCCTCACCGCGTACAAACGCGCCGTCGAACAGCCCGACCCGACCAGCAACGAGCACACCAACCACGTCCACCAACTACCGGGATAGAACTGATGACACAGACGACCCAACCCACCACGGTGAACGCGACGATCGAGGTCAACGCACCCCTGCAACGCGCATTCGAGGTGTTCACACGCGACTTCGGAGCGTTCAAGCCACCCGACCACAACTTGCTCGCGGTGCCCATCGCCGAGACCGTCGTGGAAACCCATGTCGGGGGCCACATCATCGACCGCGGCACCGACGGCAGCGAATGCCGCTGGGCACGTGTCCTGGCCTACGAACCGCCTGACCGGTTCGTCTTCAGCTGGGACATCAGCCCCCACTGGCAGGTCGACACCGACGAGGACAAGACCAGCGAGGTCGAAGTCACGTTCACCGCGCTCGCCGAGGACCGTACCCGCGTCGACATCGAGCATCGCCACCTCGATCATCACGGCGACGGCTGGACAGGCGTCCGCGACGGCGTCAGCGCCGGCGAGGGATGGCCGCTCTACCTCAACCGGTACGCCGAACTACTCACCAGCTGAGAAGGGCCCGCCGACCAGCCGGCCGGTCCCGGACCCGAGGGAGACCAATGACCGCCACAGGCATCGACATCGACCGGCCTGCCGATGTGTTCGCCGACGTCACCGACCCCACCCAGCGGCAAGCCTCAGGCTCCAGTTGCCGTCACGCAAAGGGACGATTGAGCGAGCCGTTGGCAGTGTTCCAAGGCCGGTATTGGCGGTGTTCCTCGGCCGGCATCTTCAAGAGAATACTTGACAAAGAGGGCGCATCCTCTGGAGTATTCAAGTGATCACTTGTAGATGACGGAGGTCTGATCATGTCGCAGCTGTCAGCCCAGCAGGTCCGCGCCCTTGACCCCTACGCATTCCTCGCCGTCCTAGGAAAATGGGTGATCCATCCAGGTGGTCGGGAGTCGACCGAGCGTCTCCTGGAGTGGGCGGCTCTGAAGCCGGGCGAGCGGGTGCTGGATATCGGGTGCGGGGTCGGCACCACCGCGATCCGGATCGCTCGCGAGACTGGCGCCGACGTCGTGGCCGCCGACATCTCCCCGCTGATGCGGGTTCGCGCTCTGCGCAACGTGGCGCGCAGCGGCGTCAACGGAGTGCGTGTCGAAGCAGCGGACATCCTCGCATTGCCTTACGACGACACCAGTTTCGACTGCGTCGTGGCGGAAGCCGTGACCATGTTCGTGGACCGGGAGCGTGCCGCCAAGGAGCTGGCCCGGGTGTGCAAGCCGGGCGGTCGGGTGCTGGCCACCGAGTTCTGTTGGCGCCGCCCACCGAGCGAAGAGGCACGTGAGATCTTCCTGGGCCAGGTCTGCCCCGGGATGCAGTTCGACACCGTCGAGGAGTGGCGCCGTATCTACACCGGCGCCGACTTGAGCGACATCCAGACCGCCGGCGGGCCGTTCGACATGATGACCGCCCGCGGATTCCTGTCCGACGAGGGGTCGCACGCGATTGCGGTAACGGCGCGGCTCATGACGCGGTCGACCTATCTGCGCAAGATGGCCTGGCTGTTGCCGCGGATGTCCCGCGCGGTGCCCTACCTCGGCTATGTCCTGGTCGAGGCCCACAAGCCACTCCTGACCAGCGACCCGCAGCCGGCCGAGCGTGGGCGGTGAGACCAGCCCGCCGCCGTTGGCGGCCAGTGGACGCGCAGAAGGACGTCGACGAGTACCTCAAGTGGGCGGGCAAGGGCCCTGCCGCACTGAAAGCCGCGGAAACAGCCACCGTCATGAAGGACTTGACCAAGGCGGGTGACATGGCCGCAGTCCGGGCCCTCGACCGGGCCGACTCGGCCCTGCGGTTCAAGCTGGGCGTTCCGACGGGGTAGTCCGGCCTCGACGACGACGACGACGACGTGTGTCGGTTGGGTTCGGTGAGCGGTCCCGACCCGTTTACTGGGTGTCCGCGGGCGTCTGTGCCCGGTGGTGTCCGGTGGCGGCGTGGTAGTCGACGCCAGGCTGGGTGCTGGGGTTCACGTGGACGGTGGCGTCATCTAGGCGCGGGACGCGGTGCATCAGCTGGTGCTGGGCATCGTCCGCGATGGCGTGGGCTTGGACGACGCCCAGGGTGTTGTCCACGGTGAGCACGGTCTCGGCGTGCATCCGGTGACCGATCCAGCGCAGTCGGACGCTGTCGACGCTGCGGACTCCCGGCACGTCCCGCAGGGCTGCCTCGGCGGCGTCGACCAGGTCCGGGTCGACGGCGTCCATGAGTCGGCGGTAGATGTCCCGGGCCGCGCTGCGCAGGACGACCAGGATCGCCACCGTGATGAGCAGGCCCACGATGGGGTCGGCCTGCGGGAAGCCGGCCATGACCCCGACCGCCCCAAAGACCACGGCCAGCGAGGTGAACCCGTCGGTGCGGGCGTGCAGCCCGTCGGCGACCAGGGCGGCGGAGCCGATCTTGTTCCCGACCCGGATCCGG
>DHJN01000142.1 GCA_002404345.1 Actinobacteria bacterium UBA4719
AACTAAAGTTAATGCCATTGCGCCTAGGCCCGCCTAGTCCGCCGCCTAACCCCGGCGTCGAGACAAACGACGAGGCCCCTGGATGCGCTCCCGCCATTCAGGGGCCTTCGTCGTATCGTAGAGCGGCCCCTCATCAGCGAACCTCAGTGCGGCAGCCAGATGAGCACCCCGACCTGGACGTGCTGCTGTGGATCGACAAAGCGCGCGGGTCACTGTGCGGCCCGAGATAGGGCCAAGCGCCGTGGTCGAGGACCTGTACGCTCAGCTTGTGAGCCGATGACGATGCCGCCGACCTTCTACACCGACTTCCCCGTCGAGACCTCGCCGCTGACCCATCGCCACCGGTCGACACCCCCTTCGTGCGACCCGACCCCGCATCCGGAGGCGCCGGGGGGGGTGTCTGCGCCGTGGCGCTGGCAGACACGAGCCTGATCGTCCTGCTCGCCACGCTGGCGCTCGGGTTCTTCGGTCTCGTCGTTGCCGGTCTACCGCGCTGGAGCAGCCCGTTCTGGCGCGGCGTCGGACGCGGCCTGCAGGTGCTGGTGCTCAACGTTCTCGTCGTGGCCCTGTTCGGAGCCGCGCTCAACGACCAGTACCTCTTCTACTCCAGCTGGGGCGACCTGCTCGGGGCGCGATCTCCCTCGGTACAGGTGCACCGCGGAGGGCGCTCACCGGACCACGTGGCCTCGAAGGTCCACGGTCCCGGGTTCGCCGCAATGGCGACCCCGGCGAGTCTGCCACCGCTGCCCGCGCCGAACTCGAGGCTGCAGACCTACACGGTCGTCGACAAGCGCTCGAACTCCGCGGGTCAAGTGCTCGTCTACTTACCCGTCGGGTACGACCCCAGGTCGCCCAGGACCTACCCGGTCCTGCTCGGACTGCACGGCTTCCCTGCCGGGCCCGAGTCCTTCCTTCGGATACCATTCATGAGCAGCATCGACACCCTCACAGCCCGGCACCAGTTGGCCGCCTCGATCGTGGTCGTGCCTCGCATTGACACCCCTGCGACCATCGACACGGAGTGCGTCAACAGCGGCTCCGGTCAACCGCAGACCGACACATGGCTCTCGCACGACGTGCCTGCGTGGACGGCACGGCACTTCCGAGTGAAGCTCACACGCACCGCGTGGGCGGCGATCGGCTACTCCTCCGGCGCGTGGTGCGCCGCGTCGATCACCATGCGCCACCCCGACGTCTTCGGCGCCGCCATCGTCATGCTCGGCTACTTCCGCCCAGACTTCAGCAGCGGCTACGACCCACTGACGAGCTCCACGCTGCGGGGCTACGACTTGGTGAACCTGGCCCGCAAGGCACCCCCGCCCATCGCGATGTGGATCCTCACCTCGCGCGAGGACTCGCTGTCCTACCCGACGACCTCTGCGTTCCTCAGCGTCGCCCGACCCCCCCTCGACGTCGACGGGGTGGTCTTGGCCACGGGTGGCCATCGCAACTCGGTGTTCGAGCCATACATCCCTACCGCCATGCACTGGCTGGGTCAGACGTTGTCCGGGTTCCGTGGCTGACCACGGCGGCTGCTCCGTCCGGCACCGCGCGCATTGGGTTGTCACGCTCCTCGGGCTGGCAGGGCTCGTGGCGCTTACCCTCGCAGTCCTGGCGCCGAGTGCACGTCGCGTCCTTGGTGCGGGAACGGACGGGACTGTCGGTGGGGCCTCGGGCACGACGACGAGTTCGACGAGCACACCCCCCGGGTCACGGACTCTCGTCGCCCTGGGCGACTCCGTGCCATCGGCGGACACATGCGGCTGCACCGGGTACGTCGAGCAGGTCGGCGAGCGCCTCGACATGCTGACGCATCGCTCTTGGGTCGTCCACAACGACGCCACCGACGGCTGGGGGACCTCTGACGTCGAGAGCGACCTGAGCGCGGCCGCCACCCGCGCCCATCTTGCTGACGCCGACCTCGTCCTCATCGAGGTGGGCGCGAACGACTTCGACCTCAGCCGCGTCGACGACCCCGGCTGCGTCCCGGCGGCATCCTCCGGCTGCTGGACATCGACCATCGAGGGGCTGCGCGCTGGGCTGACACGGATCATCCACAGCATCCGCCAGATCGACGTGCGGCCCGACCTGCGCGTGGTCCTCTTCGGCTACTGGGACGTCGCCGTCGACGGGAAGGTTGGCCGCGCATTCGGACCGCAGTTCGTCCTCGGCAGCGACCAACTGACTCGCCTGGTCAACATCACGGTCCAGCAGGTGGCAACGCGAACCGGCGCCGAGTACGCCGACGCGTACACGCTACTGAAGGGGAAGTTGGGCACGCGTGACCCGACCTCCGACCTCATCCAGGATGGGGACCATCCGAACGCGAGCGGGCACTCCCTCCTGGCCGCTGCCGTGGTCGAGGAGCTGAGCAGGGTCGGGGCGCTTGCGGTCTGGACAGAGGGAAGCCGGTGACCGCACGCCGCGCAGCCGGGTACGCCCAACGTCTCGGCGGAGGTCCTCGGAGCAAGCACTGAGGGTCTGAGCGCGACCTGTCGACCGTTTGTGCCGAAGTCCGATGGCACGGACAGCTCGAGAGCTTGCCCCCACAGTGGGGACCCGTTCGAGGACGGTGTTCGGTCCGGGGACGACGGGGAGGATTTTGGCCATACATCTTGCACAACCCCCGGACATCTCCTCTGGACTTCGATTCAGGTGCTGGTCGTGGCCCAACAGCAGTCCTCTGAACGCTCTGCCGCCCTGGGGCCCTGGGGCACTGGGGCCCTTCAGGCCGCAGAGCGTCGGCGCCGTTGTCAACGACTCAGGTGTGGCTTTCTCTGTCCGGTTGCTGCCTTCATGTTCAGGTCCCTCTTGGGCCTCACTGCGAGCACCGGGGGGGCGGGCCGCCACGGTGGCGCTGGGCCCACGCCACCTGGATCGGCGGCATCCGGTGTGAACCGGTGAGGACAGCTCCTACTTCACGCAGGGAATGCCCCCGCCGGACAGGGCGCTGAGTGGTTCGGGGCTGGACCGGATCTGGCGCCTCCGGTGGCTGGCACGGCAGTGGCCGGAGCGGGGGTTGGCGACGGGCTGATGGTTGCCGACGTTGCCCGGGGTGCGGGCACTTTGCCCTTCAGCAGTGATCGGACGGTGCTCTGAATGAGGGGGAGGTTGACGATGTTGACGGACTCGCCGATCGGATCGGTGCCAAAGTGGTCGATGGGCAAGGTGTAGAAGGTGACGTTCCCACCGGTGAGTCCCGAGGCCTGGCGGGCGAACGAGAGCAGGTTCAATGCGTTGTCCACTGCGACGTTCTGGTTGGAGACGTCCAGGAGGCCACTGAGCTTGCCCGGGTTGGTGAGAGTGTCGGCCGCCTTGAGCTGGTACGCAAGGGAGGCGATGAAGGCCTGCTGGCGCCGGGAACGATCCAGGCCCACCTGGCCTTCCTTGCCCGTCGCCGCGGGCTGCGTCCCAGCGAGGAATACCGCGTGCCCACCGACGCGGAATGGGAGGAGTTCCTCGGCCACTTCGAGCGCCGCAAGGTCTCCATCGGAACCTGCGGACGAGCGTACGACACGCCGTGCATCCACGAGCACGCCTGCGTGCGCTGCCCGATGCTCTGGCCCGACCCCGCCCAACGACCACGCCTGATCGAGATCCGCGACAACCTCACCGCTCGCATCGCCGAGGCGCGACGCGAAGGCTGGCACGGCGAGGTCGAAGGACTACACGTCAGCCTCGCCGGCGCAGAACAGAAACTCACCCAGCTCGACCGATCTCCCACCGAACACCGCCTCGTCAACCTCGGCATCCCCACCCCTGGCAAACCTGATCAATCCGCACACCCGAAACCACGAAAGAGCACGGCCACCGGCTGATCGAACCGGACACGACTGGTACCAAACCACTTCACGGCAAGTTCAGAGAATACGGATTCACGAAAATGCCCTTCGGTCGGGCACTGGCCCCCCAGATGCTGCACCGCCACGCCAGCCACGCCGAAGCCGTCGCCCGGATCAGCTGGTGCATCAGCGAACGAGCCCTGGGTGTGGTCACCGGCGAGGTCGGCGCCGGCAAGACCGTCGCTATCCGCGCCGCCCTGGCCGGACTAGACCCAATGGCATTAACTTTAGTTC
>DHJN01000140.1:0-2279 GCA_002404345.1 Actinobacteria bacterium UBA4719
GAAGCGTTGGGCCGGGTGAAGATGCGGTTCTGGACGCCGGTGGCGCGGGGTGGCACTGTGAGGCGCGAGACCTCGACGGGAGAGACCAAGCAAGACCCGTTGTCCATCAGGGCGATCTGGTCACAGGCAACGGCGAACTCGTAGAAACCACCTGCAGGGGCACCGTGGATCGCGGTCTTGGCTGTCCTCGTGGTCTCGTGGGCGGCGACAGGCATGTCGCACCTCTCAGCAGTTTGGGTTGGATGTGGAGTAAGACAAATACTCCACGCAGATTGTATGATTCGTCAAGAGAATGTAGTGTTTATATCACATTGAGAATCGCCGTCAGTGCGGCCCTCCCGCAGAAACACACCACAGGATGAGATAATTCGGACCAAGGAGATGTCAAACAAGCAGGAGGGCAGAGGCGTGCCAAGCGCCAACCAGAAGGAGTCTGCGGTAGCCAGCGCGGCCGAGACGAACGGCTTTCAGCGCGAGTCGGGGTACCCGAGCGCGCGCGCACTACTGCTCACGATTCTTGGCGAGTTCGTTCATCGGCGCGGAGATGTGTGGACCGGCACCTTGGTCGAAGCCTTGGGCGTGCTCGGGATCGAGGAGAAGTCGGCTCGGCAGGCGCTGTTCCGGGCCGCTGGCGAGGGTCTGATATCCTCGACCCCGCACGGTCGACGGGTCCGTTGGCAGCCGACCGCTACCGGTGAGCAGATCCTGCGGGAGGGCACCGAGCGGATCTACGGCTTCATGCGAGCGCCGCACCCGTGGGACGGCCGCTGGCTCGTGCTGACCGTGAGTGTCCCGGAGAGCCAACGCCAGCTTCGTCATCGGCTACGCACCCGGCTCACCTGGCTGGGAATGGGCTCGCCCTCGCCCGGACTGTGGGTGGTCCCGGACGCGGCCAAGGAGGCCGAGGTCAGTGCCGTCATCGACGAGCTGGGCCTGCACGATCGCGCGTTTGCCTGGGCCGGTCCCGCCGTCGCTGCCGGCGATCCGGGCAAGTTGATCAACACAGCCTGGGACCTGGAGGACGTGGAGAAGCGGTACCTGGCCTTCATCGACCACTTCGGGGATGCCACGGCCACCACTGACCAGGACGCGTTCGTCAACCAGGTGCGCCTCGTCCAGCAGTGGCGCAGGTTCCCGTTCCTGGACCCCGATCTGCCCAGCGAGCTCCTCGACCACGACTGGCCCGGGCCACGCGCAGCCACAACGTTCCATGACCTCCACGCCCGCTGGCACCGCAGGGCACAAGCGCAGTGGGACCGCATGAACGACGAAGCCGGCCAGCGCCGCTGACCGGCTCGACCGACCCCTGCCGAAGCGGGTAAGAGCTTGACGCCTTCGGGGGCTGGCCTCCTGGCCTTGGTCTGCAGCGACAGGCATGTCAAGGCAGACCGGATCGGATGGCTCGCACAGAGCCACCACCCGAGATATATTTGACGTATATTGTGCGAAACAACAAGGATCGGTAGCATATAGCTCACTCCGACACTGGCCTTCATTGGGCGGTCCCCTGCCCTGTGAAGCGAGACAACCCCAGACAAGGAGATGTCGAAAACCTCTACCGATAAGATCCCCGAGTTTGCCCTGCGAGACCTGGAGCGGGCCGGCAAGACCCACCGTGTCCAGGGCTGAAAGGGAGAGATGATGAAACGAATTGGTGTAGTGGGATGTGGCCTGATGGGCGCTGGTATCGCCGAGGTCTGCGCCAGGGTCGGCCTGGACGTGGTCGTCGCCGAGTCGTCCGGGGCCGCCGCGGTCGCTGGTCGGACACGGCTCGAGAAGTCGCTGCTTCGGGCCGAGGAACGCGGCAGGATCGACAGCGCTCCCGAGGTGCTCGACCGGATCCGCGTCGTCGAGAGCCTGGAGGATCTGGCCGACCGCGACCTGGTGGTCGAGGCGATCATCGAGGATGAGGCGGCCAAGGTAGCGCTGTTCAAGCAACTGGACAGGATTGTGACCTCCCGCGACGCGGTGCTCGCCTCGAACACCTCCTCGATCCCGATCATGAAGCTCGCCGTGGCCACCTCTCGGCCCAGCCATGTGCTCGGTGTGCACTTCTTCAACCCTGTTCCGGTGCTCTCACTCGTGGAGCTGGTTCCCAGCCTCCTGACAGCGCACGACACGACTGAGCGCGCCCGCACCTTCGTCGAAAAGACCCTGGGCAAGCACGCCATCGACTGCCAGGATCGTGCCGGGTTCGTGGTCAACGCATTGCTGATCCCGTTCGTGCTCTCCGCGATCCGGATGCTCGAGTCCGGGTTCGCGACCGCCGAGGACATCGA
>DHJN01000140.1:2372-2756 GCA_002404345.1 Actinobacteria bacterium UBA4719
GGCAGTGGCCGAGTCGTTGTATGACGAGTTCAAGGAGCCGCTGTACGCGTCGCCGCCGTTGCTCGCCCGGATGGTCGACGCCGGCCTGCTCGGCCGCAAGACCGGCCGCGGCTTCTACACCTACGTCTGAAAGGTCGGGCCGGCGACGCTGAGGTGGGCGGTGCCGGGTCCAGGCGACGGGGTCGAGGCTCAGCCCAGGGTCGACCCCGTAGCAGGCACCCACCAGAACTGGTGTCGTGTATGCGTCTTTCAGCGGAAGGCCATATGGCCTGTCAGGGCCTGACCGATGACGAGGGTGTGCATCTCACTGGTCCCCTCGTAGGTCAGCACCGACTCGAGGTTGTTGGCGTGCCGCATCACCGGGTACTCAGACGTGATCCCGTT
>DHJN01000140.1:3003-3514 GCA_002404345.1 Actinobacteria bacterium UBA4719
GTCAGCTGGAACGCGCCGAGGGGACGGCCGAACTGCTCACGGGTGCCGGCGTAGTCGATCGCCGTCTCCAGACAGTCCCGGGCAGCGCCCATCACCCCGAACACGATGCCGAAGCGTGCCTCAGACAGACACCCCAAGGGCCCCGACAGCCCACGGGCTCCCGGGAGCATGGCGGACGACGGCAGCCTCACACCGTCCAGCACCAGCTCGCTAGTAACCGACGCGCGCAGTGACATCTTCGTGGTGATCTCGTTGATGGTGAGCCCGGTCGTCGCGGTAGGAACCACAAAACCCCGGATACCGTCCTCGGTCTGGGCCCACACAACCGCGACGTCAGCCACCGAACCGTTGGTGATCCACATCTTCGTGCCAGCCAGCACCCAGTCCTCACCGTCTCGCTTGGCGAGCGTGCGCATTCCGGCCGGATCGGACCCGTGGTCCGGCTCGGTCAGACCGAAGCAACCGATGGCCTCACCGGTGGCCATGGTGGGCAGCCACTGCGTGCGCTGAT
>DHJN01000140.1:3595-4104 GCA_002404345.1 Actinobacteria bacterium UBA4719
GCATGCCAAACCGTAAGCGGTCGCCGACATACCGGCACATCCGTAGCCTTCGAGGTGCATGCCCAGCAACCCAATCTCGCCGAACTGCTTCGCGAGCTCCCTTGCCGGGAACTGCCCGGTCGCATACCAGTCGGCCACGTGCGGCTTCACCCGCTCGTCGACGAACTGGCGCACCGTACTGCGAACGGCCTTCTCCTCGTCGTTCAGCAACGAGTCAATATCGAACAGCTGATCCGGCGAGTCGGGGACGATGTTGTGCCTAGGCTTCATACGGTATCTCCTTCACTAACGTGCTTCTGGGTCAGACTGCCGGTCCCAAGGTCATCGCCTGGCGCGGCCTGCCCGATGTGGTTATAGATCGGCTGACACCCCGAGACGGCTCGCATGTCGGCAACCTCGATCGCACTCACTGGTCAAATCGCCTGCCCCGTTGTACTCGAGGGCTGTTCGACCGTCGCATTGACGTTCTCGGTGACGAGGTCGCGCACCTTGAAGCGCTGCAGCTTGCC
>DHJN01000263.1 GCA_002404345.1 Actinobacteria bacterium UBA4719
TCCACGTTGGAGGCGAAGTCCGCGATCATCTGCTCGGGCAGGGGAAACATCACCCCCAGCTTGAGCACGCTGGCCTCAGGAAGTACCTCCCGGACGTAGTTGTAGCTGGCGCCTCCGGTGACCACTCCGAGGGACCGGGAACGAAGCTCGACCCGGTTGAACGGATGGCCCTCCACCCATTTCCCGAGCAGCTCGAAACGCTTCAGCTGCTCGGCATGTCGCTTGCGGGCGTTCCCAGGGAGCATCACGTACTTCTCCGGGTGGCGCTCGAAGGTGCGCTTCGGCGCCTCCTCGACGGCACTGACAACCACCCGGGAGCGCGAGTGGCTCACCCGTGTGGTGGACCGTATGAGGACGGGAGTGTCCCATTCCTCGCTGGCCGCGAAGGCGGCCCGAACGAAGTCGTAGGCCTCCTGGCTGTCCGACGGCTCGAAGACTGGGATGCCCGCAAATGCCGCAAGGTAGCGGGTGTCCTGTTCATTCTGGGAGCTGTGCATCCCCGGATCGTCAGCGACGAGGACCACAAGACCGCCACCCACTCCGACGAAGGGGCTCACCATCCACGCGTCGAGCGCCACGTTGAGCCCGACATGCTTCATGGTGACCAGAGCGCGGGCGCCCGCGAGTGACGCTCCGATCCCCTCGTCCAGCGCCACCTTCTCGTTCGTGGCCCAGCCAACATGGACGTCCTTGGACGCGATCCGGGCGATGTACTCGATGAGCTCGGTGCTCGGTGTTCCCGGGTAGCCGGTCGCCACGGTGACGCCTGCATGCAACGCTCCCAGCCCGATGGCCTCATTCCCGAGCAGGAGCTCGCCGCCGAGTCGCCCTGACTGTCCGGGCAGATCGTCCGCTACCCGCGCGGTCTCGATCTCAGTCTTGGGGGCAAGGACCTTGCAACTATTCGCTGTGACCGTCATCACACGCCCACCCGTCTCGACCGTTTCGACCGTTTCGATCGTTTCGATCGTTTCGAAACATGAGGTACCGGGGACTCCGACTTCCCGAAGAGGCTCAGGGCCTTGGCAATCTCTGCGTCGGTGAGCACGTGGCTCGTGGTCTTGGCTGCCGCGAGCACGCAAGCCACCCGCTCGGTGGTTGACTCCACCCCGTGACCCCGGAGCCAGAACTCCACGTTCGACTTGCCGCTCATCGGGCCGATCGCAATGCTCTGGCGCCGCCCGACCAGGCTCGCGGGCACCGAGGAGTAGACGCGGTCGGCGAGCCAGGTGTCGCCCTTGGCATAGGCCTTGGCCACAGCCGCGGCATGCACCCCGGTACTCGTCAGGAAGGCGTCGGCACCGACTACGGGGTAGTTGCGCGGGATCGGCATCCCGGTCATCGAGCCGCCCAGTGAGCAGTACTCCCCGAGCGCAGTGAGATCTTGGTCCATCCAGCCCATGAGCACGAGATTGACCAGCATCTCGTCCATCGCCGCATTGCCCACCCGCTCCCCGATTCCGAGCGCACACCCATGCACCCGCTCGACACCAGCGGACAGCGCGGCCAGGGAGTTGACGACGTCAAGGCCNNCAGTCGAGTGCGATCTGCGAGAAACCTGCGTCGTTCAGGTGGGAACGGAGGAATCCGACCAGGTGCTGCACTCCGACGGGGGTCGCGTGGCCTACGGTGTCCGAGACGCAGAGGCGGCTGGCCCCCGCCTCGACGGCGGCCAGGTAGATCGGTCCGAGGTCTTCGGGGCGCGCCCGGGTGGTGTCCTCAGTCACGAACATCACTTCAAGACCCTGTCGGTGGGCATAGCTGACGGCGTCGTGGATGGTTCGCTTCAACCCGTCGAGATCCCACCCCTCGACCCACTGCCTGATCGCACTCGAGCCGATGAACAACGCCGCCTGGATCGCCACCCCGCTGAGCTGCTGCGCCTCCACGATTGGATCGATGTCGGCGCGATGCGTGCGGCCCGCGCAGTTCGGGGCGATCCCGAGCTTCTCCTCCTCGATCGTCCTCGCGAGGACGACAACGTCAGACAGCGCCGTAGCGCTGGCGCCCGCATAGCCGATGTCGGCAGCGGTGACGCCGATGCGGGGGAGCAGTCGCAAGAACGCCTGCTTCTCCCCGATGCACGGCTGGCGGACCGACGGACTCTGCAGCCCGTCGCGGAGTGTCTCATCGTTCAGCACGACTCGCTCGGGGCGCTCGAACGATACGACCTGCGGTGAGATTGCGTTCCAGTCGTAGAGCAACCCGGAATTCTTTGAGTGGGTCGTGTCAGCCCCCGGGTGCTCTCCTTGGCCCCTTGCCGACGTCGAGAGTGCCGTGGCTATCAGTTCGCCGACCACCGGATTTGTCGGTTGCTTGCGCGCCATCTTCTTCTCCCTCGGAGGTTCCAGACGAACCGTCCGACCGTTCGGTCGGCTAGCTCGTCCTTAGAGCATCGCCCCCGCAAGTGCTGCAAACAATCCTCCCTACGACTCACTTCGCAGGTACGTCTGCATCACGTCTCCCGAACGGAGACCGCACTGCCCTCCGGTTGTACGACGGCACCGGCGACAACAGGTTCGCCACAAGCTGGCGTATGGCGATACGGGTCTCGCGAGGGCACCTGCTCGGACCGAGTGGCACCGGGATCGCACGAGGCAGATGTATAAGGAAGGCAAACACCACATTTGTGCAGGCTAGAGTTCAAAGGTGCCGGATCCCCACTCTCGGTTTCACGGTGTGAGCGGAGCCGCACCGGCCAGGCGCATCGAGGTCGACCCCGAGCGGATCGTGATGTGGGTCAATGGATTTGCCGAACGTCACGGTGAGCTCACGTGGACATCATCTGAGCGATCAGTGGCTTTGTCTGCGGCTGATGGCGCCACGGCGGTCCTTGAGCCGTTCGGGCCAGGCTCCTCCAGTGGATCCGATGTAGAAGACGGGTCGGGTCGGCTCGACTCCCTGGCCGGCTGGGCGGCTCCGCCGACCCACCTGGCGCTGATTCTGGTCCGGCGCGGGGGTTATGCCGTGGG
>DHJN01000132.1:0-20882 GCA_002404345.1 Actinobacteria bacterium UBA4719
GTGGACTCGATCGCCTCGAGGCCCGGCTGGACCGGCGCTGAACCGTCGACAACCTCGAGCCGGACAACCGCCTCGTCGCTGGTCCCAGGAAAGGTGACGAGCGCTCCGTCATACATCTGGGCGTTGGCAAAGGAGACCAGCCGCTCGTCCAGCGAGCGGTAGTGCCAGTTCAGTCTGCGTATCGGCAACGCGGCCGAGAGGACGTCGAGGATCGACTCGAACCCCTCGGTCAGCGAGTCGTCGGCGGGGTCTGCAGCGACTTCCTCGTCGACCGCCGCGGTGAAGAAGCTGGTCGGAGGGAGCTGGCGATCGTCGCCCGCGACGACCACCTGGGTCGCTCGTGAGATGGCCGAGACCGCCTGCGCGGGGGGGATCTGCGACGCCTCGTCGAAGATCACCACGTCGAACCAGTGCCCGGCCGGAAGGATCGAGGCGACCACCAGGGGGCTCATCGCCCAGCAGGGCTTGATCGCGGTCAGCGTCTCGCCGGCTCGGGGCAGCAGGTCGCGCAAGGGCCGGTGCCGCCGCGACTTGCCGGCCTCCGCACGCACCAAAGCCTCCTGCTGCGGGTGGTCGGCGAGGACCTCGCGCAGTCGACGACCCACCGCGGCACGCACCCTGTCAACCGTCCCGGCCAGGTGGGCATGGTCGGCCTCGATGTACTCGGACCAGATCCGACGCAGGAAGTCGCCATCGTGGGCACCATAGTCGCTGTCGCGGACGCTGATGTCGTCGAGCAGCGAGGTCCACCAGACGAAATCCATCTCGGGGGCCACGTCGATGGCGGCCACCCCGCGTGCGGCGAGATCGTCGACCAACGGCCCCATCCCGGACTCACGCAGGTCATCGATCACGGAGACCACGCGGGGCAGCACGGCAAGGCGATCGCGACGCCTGGCCAGCGCCTCGAGGCGAACCTGTAGGTCGACCAACGGCGTCCCCAACAGGTCCCCACCGACGGCCGTCGTCGCCAGCCGGGCGCCCAGCCAGCGCAGGGAACCGGCCAGCGCCTCGTACGCGTCCACGGCCTCGTCGATCCCGCCGGGCACCGCGGGACGTCCCCCGCCCCCGGACAGCCGACTCCAGGCCGCGCGCAGTTCCTGGGCGACCTTGAGCGCAGAGTGCAGATCGGCCGGCGGCGTGCCCGGGCGCAGCAGACTGCGCGCCTGGCGCCGCAACCGCATCCGTGACCAGAAGCTGAGCCGGAGCCCATGGCTGTCTCGGTAGTCCTTGCTGGCGGTGGCCCCCACCATGTCGGTCAGCGGCACGTCGAACACCTCGACCCGGAAGATCTCCAGCGTCTGGCGCACCCGCTCCACGACGCCCAACGCGCGGCCCCAGTCCGCTGGTGTCTCAGCGTTCGGCAGACCTGCCTCGTGCATCGCTGCACCGAGCTGCCGCTGGGCGGCCTGCAGACCGTCGCCGCCAAGACCGCCGGCGATCTCGAGCGCCTGCGCCGCCTCGTCCGGGGAGGTGACGCGCCCGCCATACCAAGGGTCGTCGTCGTCCTCCCCCACGATCCACGCTCCGAGTGAGGCGACCTCGGTCAAGGACTGGCTCAGCTCGGTGACCCGCTCGCGGCTGATGCCCTTGAGTGCATCGCCATGGAGGCGGACCCGCGAGGTCGGCGGCATGCGGCGCGACCAAAGCTGGGCGAGGGCAACCTGTGCGTCGAATGCGCTGACGCCCCAAGGGTTTCGCTTGTCGTGCAGCGCCGAACAATGCTCCACCAGGCGGATGCGTCGGTCGTTCAGGGTTCGTTCGACTGCTGAGGTATCCGGATCCTCGGCATCTGCGGCCCGGTCCAGGGCTTCGCCGAGCTCCTGCGCAATTCGTCGCCTGTTGGACGCGCCGTCGTAGATGTCCAGGACCAGGTCGCCCAGGCCGAGGCGCTCAAGTCGTCCGATCACGGCGTCGATGGCGGCCCGCTTCTCTGCCACGAACAACGTCCGCTTGCCCTCACTGGCCAGGCTCGCGATCAGGTTGGCGATGGTCTGGCTCTTGCCGGTGCCGGGCGGGCCCTTGATGACGAGGTTGGCCCCGCCGCGCACAGCGTCGATAACGGCCTGCTGGGAGGAGTCGGCATCCAGAACCAGGTGCTCACTGGCCGGATTGGGGTCGGCACGGGAGTCCGGGATGGTGCTGCGGACGGCCTTGAGTGCATCGGGGTCACCGGCCAGCGCAGCGACGACGTCATGCTTGGCCAGGGTCCCGAGCTGGGCCGCAAGGTCGGCCACCATCGGCAGCTTGGCGTAGGAGAACGTGCCCAGCACCAGCCGGGGCGCGACCTGGAACGCCGGGATTCGCTGACACATCCGGCCGAGCTCGGCGAAGACCGGATGCGGGTCGAAACCCTTGTTGCGCATAGCCATCTCCTCGAGCGTCTCGGGGTCGAGCTCGATGCCCTGTTCCGAGCGCAGATAGTGCTCGAGAACCGGGTTGAACTCCACCTCCTCGCCGAGGTCGATGTCGAAGTCCTGCTGGGCCGCTCCGGTGGGCTTGAGCACGCACGAGCGCAGCAGCACCGGCGCGCACGGGGGGCGACTCGCGCCCGGGACCTGCCAGGTCGCCATACCGACGGCGATGTATCCCACGGTGATTCCACGCTCTTCGCGCAGCTCGAGGGTCTTGGCGCGGATGGTGCGAGCCCGTCGACGGGCCTCCTCGAGGGCCGTCGGCTCGCGCACCAGATCGGAGAGCCTGGTCGGCCGTCCGGCCAGCAGCATGGCCATGCCGCCGGGGTGGGCGGTGGTCAGGTCGAGGGTTCCAGAGGGCAGGTCGCGGTACCACAGCAGGGCGTTGCGACCGCCGAGGTCCACCAGGTGCCGCTGCCAGGTGCGCACCGCGGCCGCCACCCGGTCCGCGCGCGGGTCCCCGCCGGCGGGCACAGGCACTCCCACCGACACGGTGGACGGCTGCTGGGCGGGGTCCTGCGGGATCTGACTCACGACAGCAGGTTAACGAACTGGTATGCCGGCCGCGTCCTCGATATGCCGGCCGCGTCCTCGACCGGCGCGGCGCCGAGGGTGTCAGGCGACAAAATCTTCAGGCGCAGCGGTGGACCGGACCTGCTCCAGGACTCCGACCATCTGGCCGACCTCGTCCGCGCTGAACAGCGACGTCGGTCCGCGGGGGGCCACGTCGGTGAATGGCGAGTCGAACAGCGCACCGGCATCCATCACTCCATTCTCAGTGAGATGACTGACAACGAGGTTCACGAAGTCAATCTGGTTGGCAGTCAACAGCTTGGCGCCAACGAATCCATTCATCGCCTCAACCGCGGCCTCTCGGTCCAGGCCCACCAGCGACCGGATGAACAGCCCTAACCCATGAGACTCAGCGCGCGCGGCGGCGATCTCGGAGGGCCCCCCGATCCCACCCTCGGTCAGCATCCGGCCGAGCTCCTCGACGTCCACCGGGGACAGCTGCACGTTGCGTCGCACCTTCTGGAGCGCCAGGTGATCCTCGTGTGCGCGCAGGTAAGCCTGCGCCTTGGCCCGGAACCGCTCGAAGTCGGCCGCGACCGTTACTCCCCTGAACGCCACCTCCGTCGCCTCCCCGAGCTCGTCCTCGAGGTCGGTGTAGACGACGACCTGACGCGCCTTCTCGATCAGCTTGACCAGACCACGAACCCGTCTGCGCACGAGCTCCAGCATCGGCAGCGTGACGTCGTCCCACCACTGGTCGCCGGCAACGTCGTCAAGGAGCTCCTGCTGGGCGGCGATCACGGGGATGTTGCGCTGGCCAAGCAGAGCGGTGGCGATCAGCTGCACCTGCGAGCGGAGCCGGTCGAAGCCGGGCTCCCCCGTCAGCTGGGTCAGCTGCAGCCGCAACATCAACAGGTCAAACCGTTTGGCCTGCTCGTCGTCGTCACGCACCGCGGTGGGCAGCCCCGACAGGTGCTCACCAACATCGCCCGCTGCCTCCGGCGTCAGCACGTGCCAGGCGAGCGGATCGACATACGTCTCAACCCATCGGCGCTGTGGACGCACGACGAAGTTGTCGAGGTTCATGCCTTGCACCAGACGATGCAGGTGGGCAGCGGTATCGCGTCGCAGCCCCTGCTCGGAGTCGGTGCCGGTCTCGTCGGGGTCACTCGGGCTACCCGGGTCACCCGGGTCACCCGAGCCGGCGGGCGACCGCTTGTCCAGACAGGTCACCAGCTCGAGCCGGGCCTTGAACAGTCGTTGCGAGAGCGTCTCCACCAGCACGCCCTCGGAGTCGGCCAGCGCCTGGTTGAAGTACTCGATGTTCTGGCAGACGTCGAAGATCAGGAAGTCGCGCTTGTCCTCGCCAGGGGCGTACAGGTCCTTGCACAGCCGGGTGCCGCGACCGATCATCTGCCAGAACTTGGACTTGGCCCGAACGATCTTGAAGAACACCAGGTTGACGACCTCGGGCACGTCGATGCCGGTGTCGAGCATGTCGACCGAGATCGCGATGTGCGGGGCCTTGTCCCTGACCGAGAAGTCATCGATCAGGCTATGCGCGTACTCGGTCCTGTAGGTCACGACGCGAGCGAACTGCCCTGCAAACTCTGGGTAGTTCGCGTTGAACCGGTCCGCGATGAACTGCGCGTGGTCATGGTTCTTGGCAAACACGATCGTCTTGCCCAGCCGGTCGCCACCGGCCACCCGGTGCCCACGGGTCATCAACGTTGCGAGCACCTTGTCAACGGTGTCGGCGTTGAAGAGCCAGGTGTTCAGCGCGTCCGCACCGACGGCGTCCGGAGCCTCGCCGTCCTCCCCCCAGTCCTGGGCGTCCCAGTCGTCCTTCTCCTCCTCGCTGAGGTCGTCGTAGCGGATGCCCTCACGCTGGAACTTCAGCGGCACCGAGACCGCCCGGGGCGGGACCAGATAGCCCTCGTCCACCGCTTCGTCCAGGCCATAGACGTCGGTCGGGACACCGTCCTCGAGGTTGAACAACCGGTAGGTGTTGCGAGAGACCTCATCTTTGGGTGTCGCCGTAAGCCCGACGAGCAACGAGTCGAAGTAGGCGAAGATCGCGCCATACTTCTGATAGACCGAGCGGTGCGCCTCGTCAATGATGATGAGGTCGAAATACCCTGGCCCGAAACGCTTCTCATCATCGGCGCCCTGATCGATGAGCCCCATCATCGTCGGATATGTCGAGACGAACACGCGCCCGTCGGCGTTCTTGTCGCTGACAAGGTTGACCGGCGAGGAGTCCGGCAGGTGCTCCTTGAAGGCGTTGTGCGCCTGGTTGACCAACGCCACCCGGTCGGCCAGGAACAGCACGCGCTTGGCCCAGTTGGCCCGCATCAGCAGATCGACCAGGGCAATGACCGTGCGCGTCTTGCCCGCACCGGTGGCCATCACGACGAGCGCCTCGCGCTGCCCGTCGTGCTCGAACCGCTCACCGATCCGGCGGATGGCCCGCTGCTGGTAGTAGCGCTCCACGATTTCAGTGCTGATCGCCACGTCCGCAAGAGGGCGCCGCGTCCGGCGTCGCAGGACCAGGGTCTGCAGCTCGTCCCTGGTGTAGAACCCCTGCACCGGCCGCGGCGGGTATGTCGTGTCGTCCCACATCCAGTGCTCGTAACCGTTGGTGTAGAACACAACTGGTCGCTGACCGTATGCCGTCTCGAGGCAGTCCGCGTAGAGCTTGGCCTGCTGCTGGCCAACCTGAGCGTCGCGCTGGGTGCGCTTGGCCTCGACCACGGCCAGGGGCAGGCCGTCCTCACCCCACAGGACGTAGTCGACGTAGCCGAGGCCCTTGGCGTTGGGCATCCCCGAGACCTCAAACTCGCGGTCCCGCGCCTGGCCCAGCGCCCACCCGGCCTCCTTGAGCAGCAGGTCGATGAACAGGTCGCGCGTCGTGGCTTCGTCGTAGTCGTGGTCATCCGGTCTCGCCGCGTTCGCGGCCTTCGCCGCCGCGACCACGGCCTGCAGCGAGGCAAGCTGCCCGCCGAGGTCGGCGTTCTTGCGTCGCTCTGCCTCAATCTGGACGTCCCTGACCGCCAGGTCCTCGGCCAGCTTCTGCAGCTGGGTCTGCGTCTGGACCCGCACTCTAGCCGGCTCTGGCCGCCGAATCAGGTTGGTATCAAAGGTGATCCCGCTCGCCAGCAGGTCGCCGGTGTGACGGGTGTAGCGCTTCGCGATCCAGTACAGGATGTGGAACAGCTCGCGCAGGACGTCAACCGCCGCGTTGGTGGGGATCGGAGTCGTCTTGTGGACCGCGGCGTTGCCCTGCTTGCGGACGATGTCGCACTTGATCTGTATGCCGTTGCCCACCAGAGCGCGGAACGTCGGCTCATACAGCCGGGCCGACAGGTCGTCCTTGTACGGCGCGCGCAGGGTTGCGTCCGCGTCGTACAGCCACGCAACGGCGAGCTCGAGCGTCCGACGGGCGTAGAAGCAGCAGATGCGAGGGTCGGCGAAGGCCTCGCGTTCAGCGCGCACAGCTTCCCCGAAAAGCTCCGGCCACTCGGCCCGCATGAACTCGAAGTTGCTCACAAGGGGATCCTGTCACCCAGGATCGACCGCGTCCCTGTGACGGCGCTGTAGATCAGAGTCTTTCGTTCAGCCTCCGATCCCGATCCCGGCGATTTTGTCCCTTGCGACTAACGCTTCGAGGCCAACTGCTGAACGCGCTGCCGCGAGACTCCGAGCATGAGCGCCACATCCTGCTGCGTGTATCCAGCAGCGAGAAGATCCAGGGTGCTACTCCGAATCTGGTCAGCAGCCGCCTTGAGGTCCGCCTCGGCCAGAGCGATGAGAGCCTTGGCTTGCAGTGCGGTCTTGAGCTCATTGCCTGCATGGGGCGTGACCGTGACGTCAGCATCAGCCTCACCGGTCACTGCTTCGATCAGGCCGACCGCCCAGGCGTGCGACTCCGCGAGTGTGCGCGACTGGGTAATGCCGACGCCTTCAACGTCGATAACCCACCAGTTGCCTTCGCGAGTGGCAGTGGCGCGATAGGTGCTCATTTCAACCATCCTTCGGGCAGGCAGCCCATCTGCTTGCTGATGCTGCGGATCACTGTCCGCGGACGTTGCGCAACGAGGTGCAGTCATTCTTGCGCAGTGCCGTCACGACTCCGGTGCGCTTCTTCGGCTTCGTCATGAGTCTATGAGCGCCAGAGGTCTAATCGAGATCGAGCCACTGGCTAGCCCTGGCCAACCTCGTCCTGGTGCCCGCGGATCGCTTGCCGCCCCGGTCTCGGACTACTGCATGCCCAGGAAAGAAATCATCCTGAGGGGCGGCCTCCACCACTTGGTTCTCTTTTTGGTACTCGCTGGCATATAGCCATGACATTCGGCTACCCGGAAACCTCCGCAGTAAACTCTCCAACGTCTCATTAGCTGCCAGCACCCAGTCCTCAACAAAGACGGACATAGCCCCATCTTCACGACTGTCGGAGAACTCGGATGACTGCGGTCGAAGGCGACCGTCCTCAAGGTTTACAACGTTAGAGACTCGGATCATACGAATTACTCGTGAGCCTGGTAACAAATCTGGTGCAGATTCAGATGCCACCTTGTTAGGCGCTACTGACTCGACGCAATGGTCCGCATAGCCATGTCGAGCTTATCCGGGGCCTGGCCCAGATTGGTTTCCCACTCATCCCCATTAGCGCCAGCAAAGTAAACCTCGGCATTGCCCTCTTCGAACATCACATGGAGGGTGTTTCCACGTCTGTCCCACTCGACTGAGATAGTCCCGTCGTCGCCAACTCCGATAGCAGGTCGAGGCATTGAAGGAGGAAGATTAAGAAGCCAATGAGCGGCACTGTTCAGTGTCTCGTTCCCAATTGGTGAAATTTCAGCCAACAGGAGAACCTGGTCAAGTACCTGAGATCTCCAAGGTGCCTCGAGTAACGCACGCATGATAGTGCTCACTGACCAATCTGGATCAGACGACAGGAAGTATCTTCCCTCCATGCCGGTACCCAGTGTCGAGCTTTCGCTTAGCACAAGTGCATGCTGGCCACGAACGTCAACTGTCACTAGTCAGCCCCCAGAAAGTTGTCGCTTCGGGCCGAAGCATGCTGAGAAATGTGTGGTTGATAGAATCATGAGCGTAGTCCAAGAAATCGATTGACGCCTCAAAATTGGGGGTTTCTAACAACCCACTTCGAGCTGTGAGATTGACATACAAGCTGGGCTCCTGAGTAAGCCAAGAATAAATGGGCTGAACGACGACATGCGAACGACCAATCCACTGCCCGTTCCGATGCAGTGACTTGCTGTATTGCAAGGCAAATTGCTCATAGACATCTCGGTCCCAGAAATTTATATCGATCAACTTGTGAAGATCGTTGGCCTTGGCCCATACGTCGTTCGGCTGAACCATGTTGATGTAACTCAATTCCGCGCGGTTGGGCACAAGGGTACCGCCGTGAGCCTCTAGATTCTTCATGACCGTTCCCGCGACATCCAAAAACCTTTTGCGGAGTTCATCGAAACGAACGTATTCCTCCGTGCGCCGTCGCCAATTAAGGGCGAGAAAGCTTCTCTGAACTTGAATTACGTAAACTTCGTCTCCCGACGAGAACCAATAGCGCGATTCCGCACCGGGGCCGGCTATCTCGATGCGCGGGGAGCCCAAGCCCGGCTGGCCAGCGTAGAGCGACTCATGCTCTGCAGGCATCTCGTACGGAGGCGCGGTAGTGATGCCCGGATGGGTCTCGTACCACTCGCCGAGCATCTGCGGCAATCTAGGTCCGATCAGCTGATCCTGCGGCGGAAACTGGACAGACAAAACCACCTCGTTAACCGGAGGCGTCCGTACAGCGTTCACTCTTCTCCTCGCGTCGAATCGGGGCGGGGCCTGCCCGTTTGAGCGTTCCCTACGTGAGAAACGCACGTACGGGCTCCAGTGTGCCCGAGTTGCCCGCAGGCCACGAGGCAAACCGCTCGATTCGAGGCATATGGGTCTTCGTCCATGCCGAAGACTCCCGATGATGGCGACGCTGGGAGCGCCGAGGCTGCACAAGTTGTAAGGAGCGAGCGGGCCGGTCCCAGGATTAGTCGGTCGACCAGGCCTGCCTGTCGAAACTCAGCTTGACTGTGGGTCCAGCTTGGAGGCTGGAGGACGGCACAGCACGGCAGTGCCGTGCACAAGGACCACGCGCAGCTGAGGAATGAAGCCCATCAGACGACTCAGGGCTCGACGCCGGCTGTAGCTGCGCCGTGGCGGGGTTGGCGTTGATGTACCACCCTATACATCGGAGGATGTATGGCGGGTGGCCGGCTTCGTCTTGACTGCCCAGTCAGAGCTCGCCCGCGAACGCCCGCGACTGCAGAGACTTGAAAACTGCAACCAAGTGAGCCAGGTGCTCGCACTGCTGCTTCTTCACGCGCTCGACAGAGCGAATGATCTTCGCAAACTCGTGCTGCTGTTCCAAGGGCGGGACGGGCACTTTCAATTCTCGAAGACGTCCCATGCTTATACGGACTCTGGTTTGCCCGAGCATGAGCGAGTAAGCCAACGTCAGGGTGCCCGGCTGATTGATGAGAGCGCTCACGAACTCGGGAGTGGCGATACTGGGGTCCACGCGGATTTGAACACAGTCGGCTTTGTTGAGCGCGACCGGGAGCCAATCAGGCTGGATGCACGCTCTGAGGTTCGGATCCCCAAGTGTGGCGACGAGAACATCTCCGGGCTGACATCGGTGCTTCCCCAGCGACGCGAAGTGACTATCGGAAACGTAGGCTTGGTCGTTGTCGACAAATTCGCCGACACCGATGTTCTGGAGCCTGACCACTCGAACGCCCGCCTCAGTGTAGTGAGAGCTCTTCAGATTCGATCCGAAAGGTCCATCTGAGAACTTCGACGCCAGATCGCCAAGTCGCGCCCATTTCCCGCCGTTCGACTTCGAAGCCGGGTCGCCGAACATGTCGAGGAAGATGGACTGGGTGAGGTCGTCGAGGTGGGCGAGGGCTTCGCGGCGCTTGGCGCGCAATGCATCCGCCTGATCCAGGATCGCCGCGATCCTCCGCTGCTCGGCCAACGACGGCAGCGGAATCATCAGCTCGCAGATGTCCTGACGATTGACCTGCTTGAAGGTGGCGCCACGGCCCTTCGATGACAGTTCGGCTTCTGAATGAGTGAGCCAGTGCCACAAATAACGTTGATCCAGATTTCGCTTCGCACGAAGTCCAGCAACCCCGCGCCCAAGGCAATACTGACCGTCAGCCAAGACCTTCTCACCAATCGAAGCGCGGATGCCCAGAACAATGTCGCCGTCCGAGCACAGCTTTGATGGGGCCGTCGTGAACTTCTTGGCGACCGGAACGCTCTCGCCGAAATCCCCCGCACCCGCAATGAGCGGCCACCCCTCGCCTTCATGGTTGTAGGACTCGCCGCTTGGCGCCTGCCCCATCACGACGTCTGCGACGTCGCCAAGCGAAGCGGTTGCGATGCTCATCCGAGCATCGCTTTGAGGTCGGCGAGGCCCTGTTGGATGTCGACTTCGAGCTTCTCGAGGTCGGCGATGATCTCGGCGGGATGCCGATGCTCGACCTCGTCGTGAACCACTTCCTTGTAACGGTTCAACGACAGGTCATAACCCTGGGCCACGATGTCGGCCTTGGGCACGCAGAAGCTCTGGTCGGTTCGCTTGCGCTGAACCTCCGCCGTCTCCCGATTCGCCCACCGCTCAAGGCAGTCCGGCAGGTTGTTCTTCGCGTGATCGGCCTGGTAGAAGTCACCGGACGGCACCGCGCCAAGCTTGTCCTCGCCCAGCAACGGCGTGCGCTTGTCGTCCAGGCTCATCCCGTCAGCCTGCACGTCGTAGAACCAGACACTTTCGGTGCCACCGGAGTTGGTCTTGGTGAAGAACAAGATCGCCGTGGACACACCGGCATACGGCTTGAAGACACCGGACGGGAGCTTGACCACCGCCTGTAGCTGCTGGTCCTCCACCAGGATCCGGCGCAGCTCCTTGTGCGCCTTGCTGGACCCGAACAGCACCCCGTCCGGCACGATGACCGCCGCGCGACCGCCCGGCCTGAGCAGGCGCAGGAAGAGCGCGAGGAAGAGCAGCTCAGTCTTCTTGGTCTTGACGATCCGCTGCAGATCCTGGGCGGTGCTCTCGAAGTCCAGGCTCCCGGCAAAAGGCGGATTTGCCAGGACCAGGGAGTACTTCTCGGCCTCGCCGCTGGCACCCTCCGACAGCGAGTCGCGATACACGATGTCGGGGCCCTCGACGCCGTGCAGCAGCATGTTCATGCTGCCGATCCGCAGCATCGTGTTGTCGAAGTCGTAGCCGTGAAACATGTTGTGGTGGAAGTGTTTTCGCTGCGCGGCGTCATGCAGCGCCTTGGGATGACTACGACGCAGGAACTCACCCGCCTCGACCAGGAAGCCGGCCGTACCACAGGCCGGGTCACAGATCTCGTCGCTGGGCATGGGCGCGGTCATCTCCACCATGAGGTTGATGATGTGCCGCGGCGTACGGAACTGCCCGTTGGCTCCGGCGCTGGCGATCTTGGAGAGCATGTACTCGTACAGGTCGCCCTTGGTGTCGCGGCCATCCATGTTGATGTCGCCCATCATGTCGACGACCTTGGCCAGCAGTCCCGGCGTCGGGATGGTGAAGCGGGCGTCGTTCATGTGCTGGGAGTATGTCGACCCGTCGCCGCCGAGGGTGCGTAGGAAGGGGAACGCCCGCTCCGAGATGACCTCGAACATCGCTGCCGGCGCGGCGTCCTTGAAGCGCGACCAGCGCAGCCCGTCATACGCCCTGCCCTGCGCATCCAGGCCCGTCGGGAAGATGGCACGCTCAATCGGCTTCTTGGTGAACGTCGCCCGCTCCTCGGCGTTGATCTGCAGGTCGTCCAGGCGCTTGATGAACAGCAGGTAGGTGATCTGCTCGATGACCTCGAGAGGGTTGGAGATGCCACCGGACCAGAAGGCGTCCCAGATGCGGTCGATCTTGCTCTTGAGGTCACCGGTGATCATGGGGTGGAGGCTACCGGGGTCAGCTCGGTGCAGCGAGCCTTCCCACCAAGGATGCCGAGCCGGATACTGCTGGTATGAACCGGATCCGGTCCGTGCCCTCGCGGCCTTGGCAGGTCGCATCCACCGCCTGTGCGACCGCGGCCGCCGTGGCCCTGTCCTTCCTTCTCACCGGTGGATCAACGGACCATGGTCTGCACGGTCGTGCTGGCCGTGGGCGTCATCTTGGGGGCGATGAGCATCGGGGTGTTCTCCGTCCCGGCACTGGCCTGTTCGATCGTGGCGCTGGCCAGAAACCGGCGCTCCTTGCCAGCGCCGGCTACCTCCCCGGACAACGTCAACGTGCAGACGACAACGTCAACGCGTAGAAGCAGCCCAGCGAGCGACACCAGCCAACCCCCTGCCAGAATGGGCAGCCGCGTACGGTTCCTCCGTGGATCCAGACGCGCCCCGCCTTCGTAGCTCAGGGGATAGAGCAACCGCCTCCTAAGCGGTAGGTCGCAGGTTCGAATCCTGCCGGGGGCACCACTGGTCGCGGCCTCTCGACGCGGCATACCTCGCGACGCGTCTGGCCCCTCACCGCCGAAGCGGTCAGGGGCCAGATGCTGCACGGCAGGGTATGCCGCGCGGTCACGCGAGGGGGTCGCTCAGACGCGACCGTAGGTCGCACCGGAGTAGACGGCGCGCAGGCCGACGGACGAACCGGTGTGCGGGGAGTCCCACATCTTGCCGTTACCCGCGTAGATGCCCAGGTGATAGGCCGGCGAGCCGAAGAACACCAGGTCGCCCGGCTGCGGGTTTGATACGGGCGTCGCGGCCTGTTGCTGGGCCTGGGACGTGCGGGGCAGGCTCTTGCCGGCCTTGCCGAAGACGTACTGCGTGAAGCCGGAGCAGTCGAAGCCAGCCGTTGTGGTGCCGCCGTACACATACGGGATGCCGGCCAGGCTGGCAGCGGTACCGAGCACACCGCCCGAGCTGGGAGCCGGCGCCTTCGGTGTCGGGGTGGACACGGGTGTCGGGGTGGACACGGGTGTCGGGGTGGGCACGGGCGCGACACGGGTGGTCGAGCGGCTGACCGTGCTGATCGCGCGAGGAACGACAACGGGAGCGACGACGACCGGCGCCGGGACCGGCTTGGGCTTGGGCTTGTCGACACCGGTGAAACCGATCTGCCCGAAGGACCGGGAGACCATCGGTGCCTGTGCGGCCACCGGAGTCGCGATCGCGATCGGCGCCGCGGTCTTGACCGTGGTGGTCAGCGTGGAAGCGGAGGCCGGAAGGGCCAGGGAAGCCACCATGGCACCGGAGATAGTGATCACGGCGGAGGCCTTGGTCGCGGGCTTGACCGAACGCGAGATCGCCGACGAAAGGGATGACGCAGGACTCAACTGACCTGGGGCGCGATGGCGACCCAAATTATGGTTCGACAAAGTGAGATACCTCTCCAAGCGCCTACGAGGTCAGCTGTCGGATTCGGGTGGGAGATTGCACCCGGCCCTCACGCCGGCGAATCGACCGAAGTCGACCACCACCGAGAGGGCTTCACCCCAAGGAGCGTCTCGCGACGCCCCGAATGTGGGTCCCCCGCTCCTGCCAAGCGGATGTTGAAAGTCTCGACTGCGGTGACAGGACTAGGCGAACCGCATCAAGAACTCCATCGGAACAGATGAAGCCCGACCAACGTACACACGGAGCGTCCACATGTCACATTTCGATCACAGGGAGCCCAAGAACTCACCAAATAACGAGAACGCCAGAGCTAAACCGGCGTATCGGCGAACACGTGGACGGCGACGTCGTGCGGCAGCGAGACCCCCGACGAGTCCTCGGCGCCTTCGCGCACGACGACGATCCAGGCACCCTCCCGGCGTATGCGAACGCGCCGCCCCGGCATCAGGCCAGCCACGTTCAGGAGGTGCAGCGCCTCGGGGTCGACCTGGGCCGGCTCGCCTATCCGGCGCACCGTCACGACGCCGGGCCCGTCGGCGACCAGCTCCACCAGGTTGGTCACCCCCCGGCGGAAGTCCTCGTTCAGCGGCTCCCCCAGCTCGTCGAGCCCCGGGATCGGGTTGCCATAGGGACTCTCCCGATGCTCGCCGATCAGCGCCAGGATCTTGCGCTCGACCCGCTCGCTCATGACGTGCTCCCACCGGCACGCCTCTTCGTGGACGTACTCCCACTCCAGACCCATGACATCTACCAGCAGCCGCTCGGCCAGTCGGTGCTTGCGCATGACCCGTACCGCGATCTGGCGTCCGTGCACGGACAGCTCGAGATGCCGGTCTCCGGCGAGCGAGAGCAGGCCGTCACGTTCCATCCGTGCCACGGTCTGGGAGACGGTGGGACCCGAGTGGCCCAGCCGCTCAGCGATGCGGGCCCGCAGAGGGATGACGCCCTCCTCCTCGAGCTCGTAGATCGTCCGGAGGTACATCTCAGTCGTGTCAATCAATTCCGTCACAGACATAGCCTCTCACTGACATAGCCTCTCACTGACGACGCAGGCGGCAACTGTCAATCCTCCTCGCGGCCCATGGACTAGCGTTCTGCCGATGAGCGAGTCCTTTGTCGTCCCCGCCCGGTTCTGCGGTCCGCCGATGTCGGGCAACGGGGGCTGGACGAGTGGTCATCTGGCCCAGCTCGTCGATGAGGCTCTGGACGGTGGTGCCGTCACGGTTCGCCTGCGCACGCCGCCGCCCCTGGACACCGAGATGGCGATCTCCCGCGCCGACGACGGCACGGTCGAGGTCTGGGACGGCCAGACCCTGGTGGCCCAGGCCTTTGCTGCGGAGCCACTGGACGCTGCCGAGCTGCCGACCCCAGTGACCTACGCCCAGGCGGAGACGGCCGGTCCGGCATACGAGGGTCTGCGCTCGCATCCGTTCCCCACCTGCTTCACCTGCGGAACCGACCGCGACCCCTCCGACGCGCTGTGCCTGCGCACTGGCCCTCTCGCCGGGCAGACCACGCTGCATGCAGCAGCCTGGACACCGGGCGAGTCGACCCCCGAGCTGGTCTGGGCGGCGCTGGACTGCCCCGGTGCCTGGGCCTCGGGCATCGCGAAACGTGAGATGGTCCTCGGGACGATGACGACAGCGGTCCGTGACCTGCCCACGGTCGGGGAGCCCCACGTCGTGATGGCCTGGCCACGGGGGCAGGAAGGCCGCAAGTACTACAGCGGAACCTGCCTGTATGCCGTCGACGGTCGCCTGCTCGCCCAGGCCGAAGCAGTGTGGATCGCCATGTGACCCAGGTCACCTGAGCGGTCGGGAATGACGGACACTAGTTGACTGTTCAACCACACATGTCCATCTCCCTTCAGAACACGTCCGCTGACATCACCGACTTCGAGACCGACTTCGCCGACCAGCTCGCCCTCTCCCGGGAAGCTCAGGACCTGCTGTTCCGTGAGGCCCGAACCGCAAACACCTTCACCGATGAGCCGGTCAGCGACCAGCAGGTCAAGGCGATCTACGACCTGGCCAAGTGGGCGCCGACGTCGATGAACAACCAGCCCCTGCGCATCGTGCTGGTTCGCTCGCCCGCGGCCCGCGACAAGCTGGTCCGGACCCTGGGCGACGGCAACAAGGCAAAGACCGCTGCCGCTCCCCTGGTGGCCATCCTCGCTGCGGACCACGCCTTCCACGAGAAGCTCCCCAGGACGTTCCCGCACTTCCCCGGCGCCCGCGACCTGTTCGCCGCCAACGACGCCATGCGAGCGCAGTCGGCTGACCTGAACGCCGCCCTGCAGGCCGCGTACTTCATCCTGGCCGTGCGTGCGGCCGGCCTGGCCGCGGGCCCGATGACCGGCTACGACGCTGCCGCTCTGAACGACGCGTTCTTCGGCGATGGTGAGCACAAGGTCGTGGCCGTGGTCAACATCGGCAAGCCCGGCGAGGGTGCCTGGATGGACCGCCTGCCGCGCCTCGACTACGACGAGGTCGTCACCACCGTCTGACCCTTTGCCAGCGTCTGACCCCGTTGCCAGCGTCCATCTGCCGACCTACCGTTGTAGGTACAAACGAAGGGAGGTGGTCCGCCTAGTGAATAACCAACGGACGCGTGAGGTGACTGCGCACTAGCCCAGCCGTCGCTGGCTGCCCTCAGGGCGATCGGCGACCGGGACGAAGCTGGTGACCGCGATCTCATGCAGGCACCGCAGCCCGTGGGGATGTGCGACCCGTCCATCGCATTCTGGTACTCCGCATTCTGGTGCTCCCAGACCTCACGGGCTGTTCCATGCCCCAACCATCACGGCTGCCGCCGTTCCAGTCGCCAGGCGCGGGCATCGTCGAGGCCGCCATCGCCGACGCGGACGAAGACCAGCCTGTCGTGCAGCCGGTTGCTCCGGCCGGCCCAGAACTCCACCTCGTCGCAGGTGATCCGGTAGCCGCCCCAGAAGTCGGGGACCGGGACATCCGCGGGGCCGCCCTGATCCGGCCACCGGGCGGCATACCGCTGGTAGGCCTCCTCCAGACCGGACCGGCCCTGGATGACCTGCGACTGCCGTGAGGCCCAGGCACTGATCCGCGAGCCCCACGGGCGCTCGCCGAAGTAGCGCTCGACCTCGTCCCGGCCGAGCTGGCGGGCCATCCCGCGGAACCGGATGGCGCGGTACAACGCAGGCCAGACCAGGGCCGCCGCGACGCCCGGATTGCCAGCAATCTGAACGCCTTTGGCCGATTCGAGGTTCGCCACGAAGCCGGGGCCGGCTGGGTCGAAGAAGCGCATCAGGACGGTCCGGACATCGGGTCGCCCAGCCGCGTCGACCGTGGCGACCGACATGGCCAGCGGCTCCGGCACGTCGTCCCGCTGCACGGAGCGATAGACCGCGTCGTCCACCCAACGTCGCGCCTGCTCCCACGGAGCTGCCTCCAGGTCGGACTCGGCCAGACCCTCGCCGTGGTACTCCCTGCGCAGCGCATCGCTCATCCCACGACATTAAACTGAATGGACATACGCTCGAGACGGAGGGCACCATGGCGGGCAAGGCCAAGGCACTGACCACGGTCGTCAAGCTGGGGGCGAAATACGGCCCCGTCGCCTACGAGGCGATCAAGCACGGCAAGGAGCCCGCCAAGGAGTTTGCCCAGCGCCAGCTCGGCAAGCTCAACGCTCGCAAGCAGGCGCTCGCCCACGCCGAAGGGTTGACGGACGGCTCGGCGATGCCCGTGTGGGAGGGCGACCAACAGGTGTGGGTCGTGTTCAACGGCGACGAGCCGATCGCGAGCCACCCCACCTCGGAGATGCCGCTGGCGCAGCTGGTCCAGGGCTACGACCTGGACAAGCGCATCCGGCCCACGATCGACCAGCCCCCGAAAGCCAGTCCCCTCAAGGCAATGCGCCGCAAACGGTGACCACCAGGGCGTAGGTATCAGGGGCGTCATACCTCGAAGAGCGCCCGGCAACCGGACGGTGCACAATGGCTTGCGGTCCGGCAAACACGCCGACCGGGGAGAGGGTCTACCGATGAGCGACACCGACTTCAGGCCGGGCCTCGAGGGCGTCATCGCCTTTGAGTCAAAAATTGCCGAACCTGACAGGGAGGGTGGCGCGCTGCGCTACCGCGGCGTCGACATCAACGACCTGGTCGGGCGGGTGTCCTTTGGTCACGTCTGGGGCCTGCTCGTCGACAACGAGTTCAATCCCGGACTGCCGCCGGCCGAGCCGTTCCCGCTGCCGGTCCACACCGGTGACGTACGCGTCGACGTCCAGAGCGCCCTCGCCCAGCTCGCGCCGGTCTGGGGCTTCCGGCCGATGCTGGACATCGACGCAGAGCAGGTCCGCGAGGATCTCGCGCGCGCCTCCGTGATGGCCCTGTCGTTCATCGCCCAGTCCGCCCGCGGCCAGGACCACCCCATGGTGCCCCAGCGCGAGGTGGACAAGGCGCACTCCATCGTCGAACGGTTCATGATCCGCTGGCGCGGCGAGCCCGACCCCCGTCACATTGAGGCAGTGGACGCCTACTGGGTGTCCGCCGCCGAACACGGCATGAACGCCTCGACGTTCACCGCGCGCGTGATCGCCTCGACCGGAGCCGACGTCGCAGCCTGTCTCTCCGGCGCGGTGGGCGCCATCAGCGGTCCGCTGCACGGAGGGGCTCCCTCACGGGTCCTGCACATGATCGAGGGTGTCGAGAAGACCGGCGACGCCACGGCGTACGTCAAGGACGTGCTCGACAAGGGCGAGCGCCTGATGGGGTTCGGCCACCGGGTGTATCGCGCGGAGGACCCTCGCGCGCGCGTCCTGCGGGCCACCTGCGAGCGCCTGAAGGCACCACGCTTCACGGTCGCGGCGGCACTGGAGAAGGCCGCCCTCGAGGAGCTCCACGCCCGACGCCCCGACCGGGTCCTGGCCACGAACGTCGAGTTCTGGGCCGCCGTCCTGCTCGACTTCGCCGAGGTCCCGGCCTCGATGTTCACGCCGATGTTCACCTGTGCACGCACGGCCGGGTGGTCTGCCCATGTTCTCGAGCAGAAGGTCGCTGGCCGCCTCATCCGCCCGTCGGCCCGCTACGTCGGCGAGGAACCGCGCGGCCCGGAGGACGTGGTGGGCTGGGGCGACGACATCTAGCAGATCCATGTCCCAAAGATCGGACCGCCGGTCCGGCTGCGCACGGGGACTGTCAAACTGGCGTCCCCGGCGATCTGCCAACGGTGCCAGGTCGGGTTCCCTGCCCGCCGCTCTCCCCCGAGGTGACTCTTCGTGAATGACCCAGCCAAGACTGATGCCGCCACCCTGTCCATCCCAGCCGAGCTCCTGCCCCAGGACGGCCGTTTCGGCTGTGGACCGAGCAAGGTCCGTCCCGCCCAGATGGACTACCTCGCCTCGGTCGGCCGCACGGTTCTGGGCACCTCTCACCGCCAGGCTCCGGTCAGGAACCTCGTGGGTAACGTGCGCAATGGCTTAGCGGACCTGTTCAGCCTGCCCGAGGGTTACGAGATCATCCTGGGCAACGGCGGCTCGACCGCCTTCTGGGACATTGCCGCGTTCGGCCTGGTCCGCGAGCGCGCCCAGCACCTGGCGTTCGGTGAGTTCTCGGCCAAGTTCGGCTCGGTCACCCAGAAGGCGCCGTTCCTGGGCGACTCCACGATCATCAAGGGCGAACCGGGCACCCTGCCCGCCCCCACCGCGGAGGCCGGCGTCGACGTCTACGCCTGGGCGCAGAACGAGACCTCGACCGGGGTCATGGCACCGGTGAACCGGGTCGAAGGGGCCGACGAGGGCTCGCTGGTGCTCATCGACGCCACCTCGGGCGCCGGCGGCCTGCCAGTGGACGTCGCCGAGTCCGACGTCTACTACTTCGGGCCCCAGAAGTGCTTCGCGGCCGAGGGTGGCCTCTGGCTCGCCGCCTTCTCCCCCGCAGCCCTGGCTCGGGTCGACGAGGTCGCGGCCTCCGGCCGATGGGTGCCTGACTTCTTCAGCCTGCCGACCGCGATCAGCAACTCGCGGCTGAACCAGACCTACAACACCCCCGCCGTCTCGACCCTGGCGCTGCTGTCCAACCAGATCGGATGGATCAACGACCAGGGCGGTCTGGACTGGGCCGTGAAGCGCACGGCCGACAGCTCCAGCCGGCTCTACGAGTGGGCCGAGGCCACGGCATACACCTCGCCGTTCGTGGCGGACCCGTCCGCGCGCTCGCTGGTCGTCGGGACGATCGACTTCACCGACGAGGTCGACGCTGCGGCGGTGGCCAAGGCCCTGCGCGCCAACGGAGTCGTCGACGTGGAGCCCTACCGCAAGCTGGGGCGCAACCAGCTGCGCGTGGGCATGTTCCCGGCCGTCGACCCCGACGACATCTCGAAGCTCATCTCGAGCATCGAGTACGTCGTCAGCCAGAACATTTGATCAGGCAGAGTGCCTGATCANNTGATCAGGCACTCTGCCTGATCAGGCAGGGGCACCGGGGCGCACCAAGGCCACGAATGTGCCACCCGGAGCCAGCAGCAGCGGCTTCCCGGCGGCGTCAGTGAACGTCGTCGGGGCGCCGATGCTCGGTCGCGACCACTTGCCGTCGACCCGCTTGCCGTTGCGGAACAGCACGACACGACCAGTTCCCACCGACTTGGTGAACATGGTGGGGTTTCCGTTGACGTCTGTGTCGGCGGGATTCGCCTTGATCTGGCAGAACTGCAGGAGCACGTTGGGCTTGGCGACCGGAGCGCCATCACCGGTGAGGATCCGCTGGCCACCGACCGTGCGAACGTAACCGGCCAGCTTGGCATCCCAGACAAAGCCCACAGGCGTGGATCCCACTCGAGTACTCACGGTCGCCGCGGGCTTGGCGCGCGCAAGCCGCGGGTCGTGGGCCGCCCAGGTGAACCCCACGTTGCGCACACCGTCGGCCTTGATGGCGACGCTCACCTTGGACAGGTCCGAGACCACGTTGTAGGGCGCCGGCCGTGACTTGTCCCGGTAGAAGCCCACCTGCCCGCGATCGTTGATCGAGCTGTGCAGGGTCGACCGGTCCAGAACCTGCAGGGAGCTGGGCTTGCCCCCACTGGCGACCACGATGATCCTGCCGTACTGACCCAGGAGCTCAATGTCGCTGGCCCGAACGCTACGGACCGCCCGGACTTTGGGCTTGGCAGTGGCGAACACGGCCACCATCCGCGACAGCCCACCCTCGACCTCCTCGATGTAGATCACATCGGCCTTGTCCAGACCAAGCGAGGGCCGGCCGGCCGCGGTGTCGTCCACCTTCACGGCGATCACCGGACCAGTCGGCAACGCTCCGACCCCGGTCAGGGGATTGGTGGGCGCGATCGTCGCCTGTGTCGAGGTGGGCGCGGCCTTCGGTTTGGCGTCGCCGCTACACCCCCCCATGGCTGTCGTCGCCAGCGCACCCACGACAAGCGCCGTGGTCACTCGCACGGCCTTCGTGACACCCCTGTTCGATCCAGCCCTGCTCATTGTCACTCCCTGCTCATGGTGTGCGTCACTCTGCTCATGGCGAGC
>DHJN01000132.1:20930-22415 GCA_002404345.1 Actinobacteria bacterium UBA4719
GGCGAGCGTCACTCTGCTCATGGTGTGCACCTGTGTCCTCCGGCGATGGCCGGGTTTGCCGACACATGCCGACTGATGGGTTACGCACGATACAAGATTCCCATAAGGTCGGCTCCGAATACTGGTCGATGCAAGCGAGGCATCCCCTAGTCCGGCTTCAGACAATAGAGGATGGACCGGGATTCAGGATGGGTGCGCGTCAGCTGGCGATCGAGCCGGACAAAACCGCGGCCGGGGGAGAAACGGCATGTCGAACAGCAGTCGAATGCGCACCATGTCGGACCATTTGCGCAAGGTCTGCGCCGTGCTTCCGGCGATCGCGTTGATCGGTGGCGGCGTCGGTCTCACCGCATTGGCTGAACCGGCACCGACCATCAAGGGTGTCGCCGTCTCGAACGACTCGCCTGCGATCGTCGTACCCGACATCGCGCTGACCATGCCCGCAGTCCCGGCGCCGATCTCGACGCCGAACCCGGCCGATCCCTTCGCTGCGGCACCGCGAGAGGCACCTGCTCCGGTGCTGTCCGAGACACCAGCTCTCGTGCTGCCGGAGGGCACCGGGGCGGGCAGCTCAACACCAGTGACACTGGACACCAGGGGGATCCCGGTCCGCGCCCTCGAGGGCTACCGCGGGGCAGTCGCGTTGATCGACGCAGCTGACCCGGCCTGCCACATCGACTGGGCGCTACTGGCTGCCATCGGACGTGTCGAGAGCGACCATGCCCGCTTCGGCGGCAACCAGCTGGACTCGGCTGGCGTGGCCCAACCGGGCATCATCGGCAAACCGCTGGATGGTTCGAACGGAACCGCCCTGATCACCGACAGCGACGGCGGCCAGCTGGACCGGGACACGGTCTACGACCGGGCCGTGGGCCCGATGCAGTTCATCCCCGGCACCTGGCGCGCCGTGGGCACCGACGCCGACGGTGACGGAGCCAAGAACCCGCAGGACATGGCCGATGCCGCTGCGGCAACCGCGATCTACCTCTGCTCCGGCCCCGGGGACCTCAGCCAGCCGGGGGACCTGCGCTCAGCGATCATGCGCTACAACGCCTCGGACTCCTATGTCAGGACGGTGACCGCAATCGCCGACGCGTACCGCCATGGAGTCACCGCGCTGCCGGCCTCCGACCTGCCGGCCTCCAACCCGCCCCCGGTCAGCTCGGCCCCGTTGACGTCCGTATTTGCCCTCGCGCCCAGGATGCCCGCCCAGAACGCGCCCGCCGGCCAGCCCGGCCCGACGCCGACCGTGGTGTCTGGGCAGCAGCCCACGGTCATTCCCAGCGCACCCGCGGCCACCCAATCCACCCCAGCGCCGGCCCCACGGGTCACGGCTCCACCGGCTACCGCTCCTCCGACTACGCCGTCTACCACCCCACCGGCTACCGCTCTGCCGGCCACCGCTCCTCCGACTACCGCTCCTCCGACTACCCCGGCTACCCCTCCACCGGCCACCGCTCCTCCGGCCACCGCTCCGCCGGCCAC
>DHJN01000132.1:22481-35862 GCA_002404345.1 Actinobacteria bacterium UBA4719
CCGCCGGCCACCGCTCCGCCGGCTACCGCTCCGCCGGCTACCGTTCCTCCGGCTACCGTTCCTCCGGCTACCGCTCCACCCGCTACCGCTCCGCCGGCCACCACCCTGCCGGCCACGTGCGTGCCCGACCCCACACCGCCGATCCTGTGCCCGACGCCAACGCCAGCGCCGGACCCCTGCCTGCCCGACCCAACACAACCCACCCCGCCGCCAGCACCTGCTGCCCCACCGTTAACGCCACCAGTAGTCGACAGCTGCACCATCGTGCCGCTGGTCTCGACGGCCACCCCCACCGCCTGACGCCCCCACCGCCTCATGCCCCCCACCGCCGGACGCCACGGGGTCGTCCGGCTCTCAACGAACCAGCTGCCCCGCCAGGACCGCCACCAACATCACGGCCAGTGCGACAAGCACGATTCCACGGCGAAACCTGGGCGTCATCAGCTGGCGACCTCAGGCACTGGCTCGCTGATCTCACCGCGGATGACACTCAACCGGGGCCGGTCCTGGCGTTCGTACCTCACGTGCATGTTCTCGCTGCGCACGAGATACAGCATGGCAGCAAAGACGGCCAGACCTGTGGCGACACTGCCAATCAGGATGGTCCAGCGGGGCCCCCAGGCCGAACCGATCCACCCGATCAGTGGTGCGCCCAGCGGCGTGCCGCCCATGAACAACGCCATGTAGAGCGCCATGACCCGACCGCGCATGGCTGGGTCGACACTGAGCTGGACCATGGAGTTCGCCGTGGTCAGGACAGTCAGTGCTGACAGCCCGACCGGGATCAGCAGAACCGCAAACCAGACGTAAGACGGGGCGAGCGCGGCCGCCGCTGATGCCACGCCGAACGCGGCGTAGGCAACCAGAAGGATGCGCAGACGAGGGTGCGGGCGCCGCGCGGAGAGGAGCGCCGCCGACAGCGATCCGACTGCCATGATCGAGCCCAGGAGCCCATAAGCACCTGCGCCCTGGTGGAACACAGCAGTGGCCATGAGCGCGGTGGTCATCTGGAAGTTCATCCCGAAGGTGCCCAGGACGAAGACGAGCGCCATGATCAGCACGATGTCGGGACGACCGCGGACATAGCGAAGCCCCTCACGAACTTGTCCCTTTCCGCGTTGGCGCGGAGAGGGATTCAGCTCACCAGGCCGCATCCTCGACAGTGCGAACAGCACCGCCACGAAGCTGAGCGTGTTGACGAAGAAGGCCGGGCCGGTGTCGAAGCCGGCAATGACCAGACCCGCCACACCGGGCCCGATGAGGCGCGCTCCGTTGAAGGACGCGCTGTTGAGGCCCACGGCGTTGCTCAGCGACTCGTGCGGCACCATCTCCGAGACGAAGGTCTGGCGGGCCGGGTTGTCCAGGGCCGTGGCGACTCCTTGGGCGAAAGCCAGCAGGTAGATGTGCCAGAGCTGGACGGCGCCGGTGACGACCAGAACGCCGGTGAGCAGCGACGTCAGGGCCAGCGCACTCTGGGTGCAGAACAGGATGCGGCGTTTGGGAAAGCGGTCGGCGATCATCCCCCCGATCGGCGCACACAGCGCGAGAGGGGCGAACTGCAGCCCTGTCACGATGCCGAGCGCCACGGAGGAGTGCGGGGTCAGCTGAGTCAGAACCAGCCAGTCCTGCGCGACCCGGCCCATCCAGGTCCCGGTGTTGGAGATGAGAGCACCAGCGGCAAAGACGCGGTAGTTGTAGATCGACAGGGAGGCGAAGGTGGGGCTCATTCGCTGGCCAGCCGGGTGAGGATCGCGCTGGCCCTGACCAGCACCTCACGGTCGTCCGCGCTGATCCCCTTGAGCCTTGTCGCCATCCAGGCATCGCGTTTTCGGCGAGTCTCTTGGAGCAGCAGCAGTCCCCGCGCCGTCAGCGAGATGAAGACCTGGCGGCCATCCAGCGGGTCGTCCTGGCGGGTGACGAGCCCGTCCCCGACCAGCGCCGCGACGGTGCGGGTCATGCTCGGAGGGCTGACGCGTTCGATCTCGGCGAGCTTGCGCGGTGTCAACGCGGTGTCCTCGAGTCGCGCCATGACGCTGAGCTGGTGGGGCGCCACGACCTGGATGCTCTCGAAGCGGACCCGTCGACTGATTCGCATGCACGCCAAGCGCAGATCGCTCGCGAGGTGTGCGAGCGACGTGGGCTGAGCGCTCCGGGTTGTTGCGTTCCGGGTTGTTGCGTTCCGGGTTCTTGCGTTCTGAGTTGTTGCGTTCTGGGTTGTTCGAGTCCTGGGTGGCATGAGCTCCTTCCGGCCTACTTAGCCTAACTCATTACCCAGGCTAACTATTCCGGGCGTCAGCCGACGCCGAGCGCGTGCTTGATCGGGTCGAGGGCGAAGTAGACAACGAACAGACCGGCGATGACCCACATCAACGGGTGAACCACCGAGGCTTTGCCCCGCACCACCTTGAGCAGTACGTACACGACGAAGCCCGCGCCGATACCGGCCGTGATCGAGTAGGTGAACGGCATGAGGACGATCGTCAGGAAGGCCGGGATCGCGATCTCGAGGTCGTCCCAGTCGATACCCCTGATCTGCTGCATCATCAGGAAGCCGACCACCACCAGGGCCGGGGTCGCCGCCTCATAGGGGACCACCGAGACCAATGGCGCCAGGAACGTGGCCACGAGGAACAGCAGACCGGTCACGACCGAGGCCAGGCCGGTGCGCGCGCCCTCACCGACTCCCGCGGCCGACTCGATGTATGCCGTGTTGCTGCTGACGCATCCCGCGCCCCCCGCAACGGCAGCCAGGGAGTCGACGATGAGGATCTTCTGGGCGTTCGGCGGGTTGTTGTCCCGGTCGAGCAGGCCGGCCTCGGCGCCGATCGCGACCATCGTGCCCATCGTGTCGAAGAAGTCGGCGAGCAGCAGGGTGAAGACGATCAGGATCGCCGACACGGCGCCGAGCTTGCCGAAGGAGCCCAGCAGCGAGAAGTGGCCCAGCAGGCCGAAGTCAGGCATGTCCACGAGCTGTGAGGGGAACTTCGGGAACGGTCAGGCCCCAGCCGGTGGGTTTGACGAGCTTGCCCGTCGTGTCGACCTGGCCGCCGATGTCGGTGACGGCCTCGATGATGACGGCCAGCACGGTCGCGCCGACGATGCCGATGAGGATCGCGCCCTTCACCTTCTTGACGATCATGACGATGATCGAGAGCAGACCGATGACGAAGACGAGCATGGGCCAACCAGCCAGGAACCCACCGACGCCGAGCTCGACCGGCACCGGACTGGCGGACGACGGTTTGCGGACGAAGCCGGAGTCGACGAGGCCGATGATGGTGATGAACAGGCCGATACCGACGCTGATGGCGGTCTTCAGCGCCGTCGGGATGGCATGAAAGACGGCCTTGCGAAAGCCGGTCAGCACCAGGACCGTGATGATGACGCCCTCGAGGACGACCAGCCCCATGGCGTCGGCCCAGGTCATGCCCGGCAGCTTGGCGATGCCGAACGTCACGAAGGCGTTGAGACCCAGACCCGTGGCGAGGGCGAGCGGGAAGTTGGCCACGATGCCCATGAGCAGGGTCATCACGCCCGCCACCAGCGCCGTCGCCGCGGCGACCATGGAGAGGTTGGGGTGGCCCCCACCACCAAGGAAGGCACCGGTCGAGTCGGCCTGGGTGCCGATGATCAGGGGGTTGAGAACGACGATGTAGGCCATCGTGAAGAACGTCGCGAAACCGCCTCGGACCTCCCGGGACAGGGTCGAGCCTCGTTGGGTGATCTGGAAGAAGGAGTCGAGCGCACCGCGCGGGGCGGCGGTCTTCTTGGAGGCGGCAGTCGAAGGCATGGCGCACAGCGTAGGGCGTCGGCGGCGTTCAACTGCCCGGGGGACACATAGGCTTGCCGGTGTGAGTCCCGAAGAGCCGCAACCGCTTGCCAGCGACACCGCTCGAATTCTCGAGATCGGTATCGCCCTCTGGAGCGTTGCGCTCGTGGTCAGCCTGCTCGTGCCGACGCTGCATCAGCTCGGGCGGCAGTGGTGGCCGTGGGCGTGCGTCGCGGGCATCGTGGGCGGCGGGCTCGCGCTGCTGTACATCCGTCGCGGCCGCGGAAACGCCTCAGGCGCTCATCTTCCGGCACGATCCTCGCGACCGGTGGATGGTCCTACCGGCGGTGTCCGACGCCGGTCAGGTCCTGGCTGACCCGGCAGAACCAGTTCGTTCAGACCAGATCGATGGCAAACTCGTCGAGCACAGGCTCCTCGGCGGGCTTGGGGTCCTCGCGGACAAGGTCAACTTCGCTGTGCGCGCCGCAACCATGGTCAAGGCTCACGACGCGACCGTCGGAAGGCGACCAGGCGTTGGCGCATACGCCAAAAAAAGAGCGAAGTGCACCCGGCATCGGCAGGAAGAAGCCACACGATGAACAGGGCGCAGTGGCCTTTTCGGCGACCGGCGACGTGGGGCCGGCGTCCCCGCGATACCAACGTTCGGCTGCTTCCTCACGGCCCTCGGCGGACAGGACACGCTTGCGACCCAGCCCGAGCTCCCACTGCGCCGCCTCGTCGACGTCCTCGTCGCCGGTGGCCTCATAACCTGGCTCAAGGCGCTGGTCGTCCTCGATGTAGGGCAGAACGTCGCCTGCCCCGAGGTCGCCGGGAGCGAGCCGCTGGTCGTAGGGCAGCCACTCGGGCGAGAGCAGCGCGCCCTCTCCCGGCACGAGGTTGGTCTCGCAGACCGTTGCCTTCTTGCCGCGTGGCACGCGCGCGACGGTGATTGCCCAACGCCAACCCGGGTACGCCGCAGCGGTGCACGCGAAGTAGTGGGTTGCGAGGCGCTCGTTGTCCATCACGGCACCAAGGTGCTCGCCGACCGTGCCCCCTTCGGCGATGCCTTGGGCGGCCTCACGCGCCTCGTTGGTCGCGGCGAGCAGGATGGCATCGTCCTTGATCGCCATCGCGTCAGGCGCCCGTCTCGAGCTGGCCCGCGATCCCACGCAACACTTTGGCGACCTTGGCCGCCGTGGCCTTGTCGGGGTACCTACCCCGGTGCAGCGTGGTGGAGACGCTGTCGAGGAGCTTGATCACGTCCTCCAGGATGACCGTCAGGTCCTCCGGCGACGTACGGTTCTTGGCTGCGACGGATGCAGACACTGACGGCAAGGGGTCAAGAACGCGCACCGACAGAGCCTGCGCGCCGCGCCTGCCCTCGACGACGCCGAACTCCACCCGGGTGCCGCCCTTGAGCGTCGAGATGCCCTCGGGCAACGCGTCCGCATGCAGGAACACGTCAGCGCCCTCGTCATCGCTGAGGAAGCCGAAGCCCTTCTCGGCGTCATACCACTTGACCTTGCCTACAGGCACAGCCCACCTCTTGCTCATTGGTCGGCCGCCACCCCACCTGAGGGCACGGCACGATCGCGCGCGTTGCGCTGAACACAAGGCTAGCCGTTACTGCCGAGAGGTTTTGCCAGCCATCACCGTGATGGCCACCTTGTCGGAAGCACGAGCCAGGACGAACGCCTGCCCACCCTTGACGGCATCGCCCCGGTTGGCGGTTGTCGCGGAGCTGAGTCCGTAGGTGCCCGTGAAGCCATCCGAGCTCTTCAGGCTGATCGAGGTGTCGCTGACGGCGGTGACCTCGCCTCGCTGGAACACCAGCGACTGGACCGAACCGTTGGCGGACGCGGTCACCGCGCCATGTAGGGCCGTGCCACCGAGGAAGCCTCCGAGCCCGCCCGGACCGTGGGCCCGACCACCTTGCGTACCCGGCGTACCGGGTAGGTGTCGGTGGTTCCCGCCGTTCGCGCCAGGCCCCTGGTCGAAGCCCTGGCCGCCATTTTGGTCTTGGCGGTCTTGGCCACGAGAGAAGCCATCCTGTCGGTTCCCCACCAGGTTGAACCGGTCGTGGAGACGCAGGACGGCAAAGGTGGCTACGCCGACTCCGAGAAGCATCAGGACCACAAGAGCGGCCGCACCTAACCCGAGCGCCCAACGCCCGCGAGGGGTCGATGTTGCCCGCCTCCACGGGTTCCCCTTGGGCGGGCGCGGCGGTGTGGCCGGGATGCTGGAGGCGGCCGGCATCTGCTGCGTCGCTGGGTTGCCCTCTCCCTGCGGATTGGACGGACCGCCGGTCGGCTGGTTGGGCGGCTGTGCGGGAGGCTGCTCTGTCATGGTGTTCCTTTCGCTCTGCTCAGCATCCCGCCGTTGTCCGAGAGATGTCGGAGAACTCCCTGAGTGCTGCCTGTGAAACGAGAAACGAGTTGCCTGTGAAACGAGTAGCCTATGAATCCTTCTGGGTCCCCGCGAGGATCTCCACGGCTTCCGCTCGCATCTCCACCTTGCGGATCTTGCCGGTCACCGTCATCGGGAACCCGTCGACGACATGGACGTAACGGGGCACCTTGTAGTGCGCCATCCGGCCCAGGCAGAAGGCGCGAACGCTCTCGGCGGTCAACGGTTCTGCGTCAGGACGCATCACGATCCAGGCCATCAGCTCCTCGCCGTAAATCGGGTCGGGAACGCCGACGACCTGGACGTCGGCGATGTCGGGATGGCTGTACAGGAACTCCTCGATCTCGCGCGGATACACGTTCTCACCGCCCCGGATCACCATGTCCTTGATCCGGCCGACGATCGAGACGTAGCCGTCGTCGTCCATCCTGGCCAGGTCCTCGGTGTGCATCCAGCGCGCACTGTCGATCGCCTCGGCGGTCTTTTCCGGCTCGTTCCAGTACCCCAACATCACACTCGTGCCGCGGGTGCAGAGCTCACCCGGCTCGCCCCGGGGGACGGTTCGGCCCGTGACCGTGTCGACCACCTTGACCTCGAGGTGCGGCATGACCCGGCCAACGGTCTCGGTCCGTCGGATCAGGTCGTCGTCAACCCTGGTCATCGTCGAGACCGGCGAGGTCTCGGTCATGCCGTAGCAGATGGCGACCTCGGACATGTTCATCTCGGCCACCACGCGCTTCATCACCTCGACCGGGCAGGGCGAGCCGGCCATGATCCCCGTACGCAGCGAGGACAGGTCGTACGCCGCGAAGTCCTCGAGCGCCAGCTCGGCGATGAACATCGTGGGGACTCCGTACAGACTCGTACAGCGTTCCAGCTCAACGGCTTTGAGGGTCGCGGTAGCCTCAAAGGCGGGCGCCGGGATCACCACGGCGGCGCCGTGGCTGGTGGCCGCGAGGTTGCCCATCACCATGCCGAAGCAGTGGTAGAACGGCACCGGCAGGCAGATCCGGTCACGTTCGGTGTAGCCCACCAGCTCGCCAACGAAGAAGGCGTTGTTCAGGATGTTGTGGTGGCTCAGCGTGGCGCCCTTGGGGAACCCCGTCGTGCCGGAGGTGTACTGGATGTTGATCGGGTCGTCGCAGCTCAGCGTCGCCATCCGCTCGGTGAGCTGGTCCATCGACGACGCGGCGGCACCGGCCGCCACCAGCTCGTCCCAGCTGCCCTCGCCGATGTAGACGACATCGCGCAGGTCCTGGTACTGGGAGCGCACCTGCGCGATCATGGCTCGGTAGTCGGATCTCTTGGCCGCCACCGCGCTGACGAGCATGCGCATCCCCGAGTGCCCGATGACGAAGGCGAGCTCGTGACTGCGGTACGCCGGGTTGACGTTGACCAGCACCGCGCCGACCTTGGCCGTGGCGAACTGGAGCAGGGTCCACTCCGGACAGTTCTGCGACCAGATGCCGATCCGGTCACCGGCCTCGACGCCTCTTGCCAGCAGGCCAAGAGCCAGCGCCGTGGAGTCGGCATCGAGCTCGGCGTACGTCCAACGGCGACCGCTGGGCACGTCGACCAGCGCCTCGGCATTGGGCACCCGCAACACAGTGCGCGCCAGGTTGTCCCCGATCGTGTCGCCCAACAGCGGCGTGTCGCAGGCCCCAGAGCCATAGGACGAGAGCGTTTGAGCCTGCACAGTTCCTCCGCGGGGACGAGGGTCGGTCCTCGCCCATCCTCGCACCGCCCGTTGGGGGGCAAGCCAGAGGCTACGGGCAACTACCGTATGACGTGTGTCCACCTCCTCGTCCCGAACAGCCGCCGCCGTCAGGAGCCTCGCCGACGACGTCCGGGGTCGTAGTGATGAGCAGCTACGGGCACTGGTCCGCCGTCGCCCCGACCTGGCGCGACCCGCTCCGAGCGACCTGACCTCGCTGGCTGCTCGCGCCAGCACACGGGCCAGCGTGCAGCGGGCCCTGGACGGGCTCGACCGTGGGCATCTGCAGGTCCTCGAGGCGCTCGTGGTCAGCGGAGACCCGGTCGACCTCGCCACGACCGCGAAGCTGCTCGGCAGGTCGGCCCGGTCCCTGGACGGATTCGTCCGGGAGCTCTGGGATCGCGCATTCCTGTGGCGCAGCAGCGATGGTCAGCACGTCGTGCGGGCGGTGTCCGAGGTGCTCGGGCCCCACCCAGCCGGCCTCGGACCGGGCATTGCCGACCTGCGCGGCTCGACCCCAGCCTGGATGGGGTCCCCCGAGGCGCTCGACTCGGTCATCGCCTCAGCGCCCCCGGACGCCCGAAGCATCCTCGACAAGCTCACCTGGGGACCGCCGATCGGGACGCTGTCACCCGGTGGTCCCATGGCTGCCGCAGGCGCCTGGCTGTTGTCCCATCAGCTGATCGGCGCCCTGTCCGGCGACCACGTCGTCCTGCCCCGCGAGGTTGCCCTGCGACTGCGTGGTGACCGGTTGAACCTTGAGACCGCGTTGACCGCGCCACAGCTGACCGTCACTGCCCACGAACAGTCCTCGGTGGATGCCGCCGCCGGGGGTCAGGCCTCCGAGCTCCTCGGCCTCGTGGACGAGCTGGCAGCAGACTGGGGCCCTCGTCCACCGCGGGTCCTGCGCGCCGGTGGCCTGTCGGTGCGCGACTTCAAACACCTGGCCGCGATCCTCGACGTTGATCCGGCGCAGGCCGCCTTCGTCGTCGAAACTGCCTATGCCGCGGGTCTGCTGGCCGACGATGGATCGCTGGAGCCGGTGTGGGCGCCGACCCCGGGGTATGACGAGTGGCAGCAAAGACCTTCCGCGCACCGTTGGGTCCGGCTCGGTCGGGAGTGGCTGGCCTCGGGTCGCGCACCGCACCTGGTGGGCACAGTTCCTGCCGGTGGCGGCAGCCCCATCAACGCCCTTAGCGGGGATGTGGTCTATCCGCCGATGCGGCAGCTGCGCGGCGACGTGCTGACCGAGCTGGCCGCACTGCCCGAAGGGCGGGCACCGGACCTGGGCGCCCTGGGTGACCGTATCGGCTGGCGCAGACCGATGCGCCGGGCCGAGATCATCGAGGCGGTCACGGCAGCCGTGCTGCGCGAGGCCGAGTGGCTCGGGATCACCGGGCGCGGAGCACTGAGCACCGCTGGACGTCTCCTCTTCGACGCCACGGCCGGCGCGGCTGCCGCGGAGGAGGCGATGAGCGCCCACCTGCCGTCACCCGTCGAGCACGTCCTGTTGCAGGCGGACCTGACCGCCGTCGCGCCAGGTCGGCTCGAAGGCAGCCTGGCGCAGTTCATGCGCCTGGTCGCCGATGTCGAGTCACGAGGCGGCGCAACGGTTTACCGATTCTCCCCCGCGAGCGTTCGCAGGGGCCTGGACGCCGGATGGTCGTCCGCGCAGGTCCTCACCGCGCTGCAGGATGCAAGCCGTACGCCGGTACCCCAGCCGTTGGAGTACCTCGTCGGCGATGTCGCCCGGCGCCACGGCCAGACCCGAGTGGGTTCGGTGTCGGCATACATCCGCAGCGACGACTCGATGGTGCTGGACACGATGCTGGCCGATCGCGGGCTCGCCGCGCTGCAGCTGAGGCGGGTCGCGCCGACGGTGGTCGTGTCGCCGGCACACACCATGGTGGTCCTGGAGATGTTGCGCGAGAACGGTTTTGCGCCGGTCGCCGAGTCCACGGACGGCGGGGTCATGGTCCCCCCCGTCTCCCACCACCGCACCCCAGCCCGCCGTTCGCCAGCCTCGCCCACGCTCACGTCCGTCGTCGATGACGAGCTGACCGAGACTCTGGTCTCCGCCCTGCGCGCCGGGGAGGAGTCGGCGGCATACGAGCTGGCGCACGCGCAGTCCCAGCCGGGTCCCCGACTGCCGTCCACCGAGCCAGCGGTCGCGCTTGCCCTCCTCCGCGAGGCGTCGGCAGACAGTCTCGGGGTCTGGATCGGTTATGCCGATGCCGATGGCCGGACCACGCGGATACTGTTCTATCCCCGAAGAATCGAGGGTGGACGCGCCTACGGATCCGTCGAGGGGTCCAATGTCGAGCGCGCCTTCTCGATCCACCGGATCACCGGTGCTGCCGTGAGCTGACCGCTGAGCTGCCCGACCTTACTGCGGCCGGTACGGCTCTCCTGCAACGGCTTTCGCGCCAGCCTTCTCCAGCTGCTCGACCACGCGTTCGGCACTGGCCGCACTGATCCCGGACACCACCACCACCGGCGCATCCTGCGCGAGCCTGCTGGCGGACATGAAGTCGAGCCCGGTCGCCCCACGGATGACGGTGATGACGCGGATCGGACTGGCTCCGGTCACCTGAAGGACGACCTGACGGTCCCCAGGCTCCGTCAGCTTGGGCAGCGCCCGACCGGGCTTGCGCAGCATGGCCTCGGCGCGCCGCTGCAGCCAACCCCTGCGCCCCCTGGGCGACGTGGCATCTGTCGGCGTCGGATCGCCGGGGGTCTGGTCAATCATCGGAAGCATCATTCGAGCTACTTGCCAGCGCCTTGACGACCCGTGACGGCGACGGCCGACCCAGGTGCCCCGCCATCCACACGCTGGTTTCCACCAGCGCCTCGAGGTCGACGCCCGTCTCGATCCCCAAGCCATCGAGAGCCCAGACGAGGTCCTCGGTCGCCAGGTTGCCGGTCGCGCTCTTCGCGTAGGGGCAGCCACCCAGACCACCCGTGGAGGCGTCGACGACGGTCACTCCGTGAGCCAGGGCAGCCAGGGTGTTGGCCAGCGCCTGACCATAGGTGTCGTGGAAGTGCACGCCGATGCGCTCGGCGCCAATCCCCTTGGTGTCCAACGCATCCAGCAGCCGGTGGACATGTCCAGTGGTGCCCGTTCCGATGGTGTCGCCCAGACTGAGCTGGTCACACCCCAGGTCCATTATCCGGGCTGCGACGTCCACGACCTGGTCAACGGGGACATCACCCTCCCAAGGGTCGCCAAAGCACATCGAGACGTAGGCGCGGACCCACAGGCCCTCGGCCCGGGCTCGCTCGACGACGGGAGAGAACATGGCGATGGACTCCTCCACGCCGGTGTTGAGGTTCTTGCGGGCGAAGGTCTCGGTCGCGCTGCCAAAGATCGCGATGGCCTGGGCACCTTGGCTGAGCGCCGCGTCGAGACCTCGCTCGTTGGGCACCAGGACGGGCCGGTTGCGACCGCGGCCGACCTCACCGAGCAGACCGAGCAGGGCTGCGGAGTCGGCGAGCTGGGGGACCCACGCCGGCGCCACGAAGGAGGTCGTCTCGACCGTGTCGAGCCCGGCGGCCACCAGGCGTCGGATGAACTCGGCCTTGACCTCCACGGGGACCAGTGTCTTCTCGTTCTGCAGCCCATCGCGAGGTCCGACCTCGTAGATGGTGACCCGTCCGGGCATACCCGTCTGGGGTTCATGCTGCGGTCTTCGCATCGGTACCTCCTGCTTGGGGCACCCATCGTGTCAGCAAGGGCTGGGGCGTCTCCATCGGCCAAGCATCAGAGGGGCAACGCAAGTTGATACCTTGTCGTCCACAGCTCACGTACGAGCCGGACGACACGGGGAGAAAACGCCTGAGCGAGACGACCAACGGCGGCAATCAGCCGCCCGATCCTGACCTGGGCCGGGGCCAGAACCCGGATCAGGACCAGATCCAGGACCAGCCCGCCGGATCGGTCTTCAACGACCCGATCGCACCAGTGTGGGCCGACCCGACCGCATCCATCTCCCCGCCGCCGGCTCCTCCGGGCGCGGCACACCCCCAGGACCAGCAGTCGGCAGCTTCGCAGGCGACCCCGCTGGCCGCCCCCCCGATGAGCAATCCCTACGCCCAGCAGCCTCCGGCTCAGCCGTACGGCCAGCAGTACCCGGCATACGGCCAGCAGTACCCGGCATACGGCCAACAGCCCTATGGGACCGGCCCGCCCGCAGAGACGAACGCCTCGGCCATCGTGCTGACCATCGTGTCCGGGCTCCTCATGTTGAGCACCTGCTTCTTGATCGGCATCCCGAGCCTCGTCTTCGGCATCATTGCGCTGACGTCCAACACCATGGACCCCGTGGGCTCACGCAAGAAGGCCAAGATCGGCTGGATCATTTTCGCCGTCAACGCTGGCCTCGCTATTCTGGTGCCCCTCGCCTTCCTCGCCATCGCCTACCTGACCAGCAACGGCGACCTGTCCGGGCCACCGAACAACTTCTGACCCACAGCGACTTCTCACCAACAGCGACTTCTCACCCACGATGATCGATCGCGGGCGGGAACACTCCCGCCCGCGATCGCGTTGATGGACACACCATGGCTGACGGACCCCTGATCGTTCAGAGCGACAAGACACTCCTGCTCGAGGTCGACCACCCTGACGCTGAGGCGGCGCGCCGGGCCATCGCACCTTTTGCCGAGCTGGAACGCGCGCCCGAGCACGTGCACACCTACCGGCTCACTCCGCTCGGCCTGTGGAATGCCCGCGCCGCGGGACACGACGCCGAGCAGGTCATCAACACCCTCATCACGTACAGCCGGTATGCCGTGCCCCACGCCCTGCTCGTGGACGTCGCCGACACGATGGACCGCTACGGCCGGCTCACCCTGGCGAAGGACGGAGACCAGCTCGTCCTGCACAGCACCGATCGCCCGGTGCTCGAGGAAGTGTTGCGGCACAAGAGGATCCAGCCGCTTCTGGGCGAACGGCTGGACGACTCGAGTGTCCTGGTGCACCCCTCGGAGCGCGGACAGCTCAAGCAGCAGCTCCTCAAGATCGGCTGGCCTGCCGAGGACCTCGCCGGCTACGTCGACGGTGAGGCGCACCCGATCTCACTCAAGCTGGACAACTGGGCGCTGCGCCCCTACCAGCAGCAGGCGGTTGACGGCTTCTGGCACGGCGGGTCGGGCGTCGTGGTCCTGCCCTGTGGCGCAGGCAAGACCCTGGTCGGCGCCGCCGCCATGGCCCAGGCGAGCGCCACCACCCTGATCCTGGTCACCAACACGGTCGCGGCCCGTCAGTGGCGCGACGAGCTGCTCAGTCGAACCGGCCTGACCGAGGACGAGATCGGCGAGTACTCCGGTTCACGCAAGGAGATCCGACCGGTCACCATCGCGACGTACCAGGTTCTGACGACCAAACGCAAAGGCGTCTACACCCACCTCAGCCTGCTCGATGCCCGTGACTGGGGACTCATCATCTACGACGAGGTCCACCTGCTTCCCGCGCCGATCTTCCGGATGACCGC
>DHJN01000132.1:35992-44580 GCA_002404345.1 Actinobacteria bacterium UBA4719
ATCGGACCCAAGCGTTTCGATGCACCCTGGAAGGACATCGAGGCCCAGGGCTACATCGCGCCCGCCGACTGCATCGAGGTGCGAATCACCCTGCCGGATGCCGAGCGGATGACGTACGCGATGGCCGAGCCCGAGGACCGGTATCGCCTGGCCTCGACGAGCACCTCCAAGGACCGGATCGTCGAGGCGCTGGTGCACAAGCACTCCGGCGAGCCGACCCTGGTGATCGGCCAGTACCTCGACCAGCTCGACGGGCTGGCCGCGCGACTGAACGCCGACCTGATCACCGGCCAGACCTCGGTGGCGGAGCGCCAGAAGCTGTTTCAGCAGTTCCGTACGGGCGAGGTCGGGCTGTTGGTGGTGAGCAAGGTCGCCAACTTCTCGATCGACCTGCCCGAGGCCAGCATCGCGATCCAGGTGTCGGGGACCTTCGGTTCCCGTCAGGAGGAGGCCCAGCGGCTGGGGCGCGTCCTGCGGCCCAAGGGCGACGGGCGTACCGCACACTTCTACAGCGTTGTCTCACGTGACACCGTCGACGCCGACTTCGCCGCCCACCGTCAGCGCTTCCTGGCCGAGCAGGGCTACTCCTACCGGATCATCGACGCTGGCGACCTGCTCAACCCCATCGACCCGGCCTGACCCAAGCTCACGCAGGACATTCACAGGGAACTCCCAGACACGACATACAGAATTGCGTTCGTGACCACCGGCACCGCTGAGGCCCGGCTCCTCGTCGTCGAGGACGAGCCCAACATCCGCGAGCTGCTTGCCACCTCCCTGCGCTTTGCCGGATTCGAGGTGCATGTCGCCGCCGACGGCGCGTCGGCGCTCAAACAGGCGGCCGCCCACAACCCTGACCTGGTCGTGCTCGACGTGATGCTGCCGGACATGGACGGTTTCACCGTCACGCGCAAGCTGCGCGACTCCGGGCGGATTCTGCCGATCCTCTTCGTCACGGCGCGAGACTCGCTCGAGGACAAGATCCAGGGCCTGACCGTTGGTGGCGACGACTACGTCACCAAGCCGTTCAGCCTCGAGGAGGTCGTCGCCCGGATCCGCGCCGTGCTGCGACGGACCAGAGGCAAGATCGACGACGGCGCCACCTTGCGCTTCCACGACCTCGAGCTAGACGAGGACTCCCGCGAGGTCCGACGCAACACGCGCGTCATCGAGGTCTCCCCGACCGAGTTCAAGCTGCTTCGCTACCTCATGCTCAACCCCAACAGGGTGCTCTCCAAGGCCCAGATCCTCGACCACGTCTGGGACTACGACTTCCGCGGCCAGTCCGGCATCGTCGAGTCCTACATCTCCTACCTGCGGCGCAAGATCGACGTGGAGGAACCGGGGCTGATCCAGACCAGGCGCGGTGTGGGATACGTCCTGCGCCTGCCACCAGAGTCGACCTGAGCGGCCCAACGTGACGGACACCATGACATCCCGTCCCCGCCGATCCGCGATCTCAGGAATCACGGCCCGACTTGAGACCCTGCCATTGCGGGTGAGGCTGGTCGCCCTGCTCGTGCTGCTGCTGCTGGTCGCCCTCACACTCAGCAGCATCGCCACCAGCGCGGTGATGCGCCGGCAGCTGATGGACAGCACCGATCGCGACCTGAGGGCGGCCGCCGTGCCGACCGCCGCACAGGTCCTGACCCAGCTGCTCAACCGGCGGGGCGGTGGTATCCCCACCAACTACGCCGTCCGATTCATGCCGACCGATGGCGGCCCGCCCCTCCAGGTCAACCCCACTGGCGAGCGGCTGCACCCCGACATCCCGACTCTGACCCTGAACGACCCCCGCGTGCACGACGGCACCCTCTTCACGGTCCGGTCCATCGACGGTGAGATGCGCTGGCGGGTCGTGCCCGGACAGCTGCGAGATGGCTCGGCAACCTTCGCCGTGGCCGTGCCACTGCGGGGAGTCGACACCACGGTCCGCCAGATGTTGAGCTTTGCCACCCTGATTGGCCTGGCCGTCATCGCCAGCTGCGCCATCCTTGGCTGGTACGGCGTACGCCGCGCGTTCCGGCCGCTCACCCAGATCGAGGACACTGCCGCGGCCATCGCAGCGGGCGACCTGACCCGGCGGATCCCCGAGCCCACGGCCAAGGACGAGGTCACCAGCCTGTCCCGTTCGCTCAACGCGATGCTGGCGCAGATCGAGCAGTCCTTCGCCGTTCGCGAGGCATCTGAGGAGCGAATGCGCCAGTTCGTGGCCGACGCGTCGCACGAGCTGCGCACTCCACTTGCCACGGTGAGAGGGTATGCCGAGCTGCTCCGCCAGGGGGCGGTCACCGATCCCGGGGACGTGGCCGTCACGATGCGCCGCATCGAGGACGAGTCCATCCGGATGGGCGGACTGGTCGACGACCTGCTGCTCCTGACCCGGCTGGACAGCCAGCGCCCGCTCGAGCGAGGACCTGTCGACCTCACCGTCCTGGCCGCGGACGCAGTGCAGGACGCCCGCGCGCTGGACCCCACGCGGCACGTGCGACTCCTCGGCCTTTCCGGTGACCTCGCGCCAACCACCATCGAGGGTGACGAGGCCAGGCTGCGCCAGGTTGTCACCAATCTCGTGGGTAACGCCGTGAATCACACCCCGTCAGGCACCGACATCGAGATCGCCGTCGGCACCGGCGCAGCCGGTCGGGCGAAGCTTGAGGTGCGGGACCACGGCGGTGGCGTCGACCCGATCAGGGCCCGCAGGGTCTTTGAGCGGTTCTACCGCGCCGATCCCTCACGCGGCCGAGGCAACGGCGGTGGCAATGGCCTCGGCCTGGCTATCGTGGCCGCCATCGTGAACGCTCACGAAGGTCGGGTAGGCGTGGCTCCCACGCCCGGCGGTGGGGCGACGTTCGTCGTGGACCTGCCCACAGCAAACTCCCAGTCAGCGCACAGCGTCGTTTGACCTTCGTGGGATTGAGTGGGCGTCAACAACCCAAGGAGACTCCGATGACACAACAGCTTCCGACTCAGCCAAACCATCCAGCCGATGGTGCGCCGCCGCAGCCCCCTGAGGGTGCGCCGCAGTCATCTCAGCCTGACAGTGCATCGCAGGAGACCGCGCCGCTCTGGTACGGCCAGACCCAGAGACAGCCGCAGTACCCGGCATACCCTCCGGTGGGCCCACAGGCTCCGGCCAAGCCGGCTCAGGCAGCCAAACCCCGCAGGTTGGCCGAGCTCGGCGCCATCGCCGCCATCGCCGCCATCCTGTCCAGCGCCGGCACCTATGCCCTGACGCGAGGTGACGTCGCCGCCTCGCCGGCCGGGCAGGCCCCGACCAGCGCGACCACCTCCGCGGCGCCGGTAGTGCAGGCCAACGCCGTCGCCCCCAACTGGTCGGCCACCGCCGCCGCCGTCTCACCCAGCGTGGTGGCGATCTCTGTGCAGAGCGATCAGGGCAAAGCCCAGGGCTCGGGCGTCATCTACGACAACAAGGGCCACATCCTGACCAACAACCACGTGGTGGCAGCCGGCGGGCAGGGCTCGGAGCTCTCGGTCACACTGAACGACAAGCGGACGTATGGCGCGACTGTCATCGGCACCGACGCGTCCACGGACCTGGCCGTCATCCAGCTGACCAACGGACCGAGCGACCTGAAGTCCATCGCACTCGGCGACGCCAAAACCCTAAAGGTTGGCGAACCGGTCATGGCTGTCGGCAACCCTCTGGGTCTGGCCGGCACGGTGACAACCGGAATCGTGAGCGCCCTCAACCGCCCCGTGACCACGTCACCCCAGCAATCCGCCGACCCGTTCGGGCAGCAGTCCGCTGGTGACCCGGTGGTGACCAACGCGATCCAGACAAGCGCCGCGATCAACCCGGGCAACAGTGGCGGCGCACTGGTGAACGCCGGCGCCCAGCTGATCGGGATCAACTCCTCCATCGCCTCGCTCGGGTCCTCCGGCGGTTCATCCTCGGAGAGCGGCAACATCGGGATCGGTTTCGCGATCCCGGTAAATGAGGCCAGGTCGATTGCCAATCAGCTCATCACCTCGGGCAAAGCTGCGCATCCCTATCTCGGGGTCAGTTCCAAGGATGGTGTCGTGGCCGACGGGTCCGCCAAGCGCGCTGCGGCCGTTCTCACCAGTGTCGCCAGCGGCACTCCCGCCGACAAGGCGGGACTGAAGGTAGGCGACGCCATCATCGCTGTCGATGGCGACTCGATCGACGGAGCCTTGTCACTGGTCGGGCAGGTGCGCGAGCGCTCTGCAGGCGACAAGGTGACGCTCAAGATCCTGCGTGATGGTCAGACCAGGAGCATGATCGTCACTCTCACCAACAGACCGACCACGAGTCAGTAACGCTGCGTACGCCTTCCGCTCCTTGTCCCCTGCAACGGTAGGCTCAACGGCTCACCCCTTGCACCTGCCCGCGGAAGGCGTTGTGTCATTTCTGTCGCCACGGAGCTGAAACGCGAGCGTGACTACCTGATCGGGGCGCGCGCCGAGCTCGCCCGGATGCGCGAGCAGACACTGTCGTTGGAGGCTCACGGTGGGGACCGGGTCTCCAGCGAGGTCCTGGCAGCAACGTTGCACCGCCGCGCGCAGTCACTGATCGACGACCCGAGCGCCAACCTGTTCTTCGGCCGGATCGACCAGCAGCGCAGCGATGCCCCAGCGCCGGAACGCTGGTACATCGGCCGACGCCACGTCGCCGACTCCCACGGCGACCCCGTCGTCGTCGACTGGCGGGCCGACGTCTCCACCGCGTTCTACCGCGCATCCCGGACCGAACCCATGGGCGTGAGTCTGCGCCGCAGGTTCGGCATCGACCGGGGTCAGCTGACGGCCTACGAGGACGAGCGGCTCGACGGCGGTGATGGCGACGGCGACACAGCGCCCTCCACCTTCCGAAGCCAGATTCTTGTCGGCGAGATCGAGCGGCCAAGGGTGGGACCGATGCGCGACATCGTGGCCACGATCCAGCCCGAGCAGGACGCCATCGTGCGCTGCGACGTCGGCACGACGGTCTGTGTGCAGGGTGCGCCCGGCACCGGCAAGACCGCGGTCGGCCTGCATCGGGCGGCTTGGCTGCTCTATGCCTTTCGCGAGCGCCTGGCCCGAAGCGGAGTCCTGGTCATCGGTCCGAACCGCGCGTTCCTCGACCACATCGGCGCCGTGCTGCCGACTCTGGGCGAGGTCGAGGTCCGGCACGCCACGATCGACGAGCTGCTCGCGTCCGTGCCTGTCCGCTGTCTGGACTCTGTCGACACCGCTGTCCTCAAAGGAGACTCACGCCTGGCCGAGATCGTGCGCGCGATCCTGCTGCAGATGGAGCAGGCCGGCGACTCCCCCGACGACCGCGTGCAGGATGCCGTGGCCCGCTCGGCGGTGGTCAGGAGGTATGCCGGTCAGCTCTGGCCCGCCCTCGACCCGAAGGCCGTGCTGTTCAGCCTGCTCTCAGATGCCACGGCTCTGGAGAGGCACGCCGCCGACCTGCTCACTGACCTGGAACGCTCGATGCTGTTGTGGGCCAACCCTCCTGCCGGCCGCGGGTCGGCCCGGTGGTCGGCGGCCGACACCGTGCTGGTCGATGAGATCAACGACCACCTCCAGCGCACCCCCAGCCTGGGCCATGTGGTCCTCGACGAAGCCCAGGACCTGTCACCGATGCAGCTTCGCGCGGTGGGGCGACGCTGCTCGACCGGCTCGGCGACGGTGCTCGGCGACCTGGCGCAGGGCACGACCCCCTGGGCCACCGACTCGTGGAAGGCGTCGCTGGAGCACCTCGGCAAACCGGACGCCGTCATCGAGATCCTCGAACGTGGGTTCCGGGTGCCCGCGAGTGTCATCGACTATGCGGCCCAGCTGCTGCCGTCGATGGCGCCCGGTCTGGGCACGCCGGTGTCGGTACGAGAAAACCCCGGCCGCCTCGAGATCGTGCGCGTCGACGGCGTCAGGCTCTATGACCTGGTCGCCGGATCCGTCGCCGAGACCGTTCACGAGCCCGGATCGATCGGTGTCATCGCCCCGGACGCCGCGGTGAAGGCGATCTCGAAGGCGTTGTCCCGCAAGGGAGTTGATCACGGGATGCTGGGCGCTGACCACGGCGATGTGGACCATCAGGTGGATGTCGTCCCGGCCACTGTGGCCAAGGGGTTGGAGTTCGACCGAGTTATCGTCGTCGAGCCATCGGCCATCGCTGCGGCCGAGCCCGACCGGCGCACCGGGCTGCGCCGGCTCTACGTCGTGCTGACCCGCGCAGTCTCCGAGCTCACCGTGTTCCATTCCGACGAACTACCCGTCGAGCTGGCGGGCTGACAGACTGACGCCATGCCTGCCCTGATCACCTGGTGGACCATGGACGTGCGCACCGTCGCGCGGCACGCCCCCCACGACGACATTGTCGCGCGCGCGGGCGCCGACCTGCTGGCGCGATGGACTGAGCCCGCCCGCCGCTATCACACGACCAGGCACCTGGTGGAGATGTTCGGGGCTCTGGAGGAGCTGGAGGATGCCGGGGAGATCAACGACCGTCAGTGCTCGGTCGCCCGGCTGGCCGCCTGGTTCCACGACGCGATCTACGACCCGACAGCCGAGTCCGGATCAAACGAGGCAGACAGCGCCGCTCTCGCCCGCGACACCCTGCCGCTGCTCGGGGTCGGCCGCGATGACGTCGACACCATCGACCGGCTGGTCCGGCTCACGGTCAGCCACGATGCGGATGCCGCAGAGCGCCTCGACGCCGCCTTTCGCGATGCCGACCTTTGGATCCTGTCCGCGCCTCTGGGTCGGTTCGACAGCTACTGCGACCAGGTTCGCGAGGAGTACGCACACGTGCCGGACACGGCATACCGGCACGGTCGTTCGGCCATTCTCGGGCCGTTGCTCCACCGCGACACGATCTATCGCACCTCACGTGCCCTGCACGGCTGGGAGACACCCGCCCGGATCAACCTCGGTCGCGAGCTCACCCGTCTGCGCCAGTGATCAACGAAGCCAAGAGAGGCCACCAGAACTCCCCGCTGCAACGACGCCTGACCTCCGGCAAGGCCACCCACTCAGCGGCGTCGACGTCCACGCTGCGCGGCGCGACCGGCGGCGTCACATCATCCACCGACACAGCGAAACAGGCGACGTAGTTGCGACGGTTCGGCCATCGACCGGTGGCCCCGGCGTCGAACGTCACCCGCACATAGCCGCACGGTCTCAGCGCCGCAGGGTCGATGCGCAGCCCTGACTCCTCCCAGGTCTCGCGGGTCGCACATTCCAGCACTGTCTCGCCCGCCTCTCGCCCACCAGCCGGCGCGCCCCAGGCATCGCGGACCACGGTACGTACCAGCAACCGCGCGCCGCCGGCGTCGGAGACGAAGACCGCTGCGGCTGCCGTGAGGGCGTCGGGTGTCGGCAGGGTTGAGGCAACAACATGAACGCTGTGCTCGACCGCAAGATGGGACAACACATTGCGGTATGCCGCGAGCGGGCGCTCCCCCTTGCGCTTCTGGAACCGAAGCCCGCTCTCACGCAAGAGACGCGCGAGCTCCTTGCCTTCCGCAGGGCGCGCGCCGGCCGCGACCAGCGCGTCATACAGCTGCTCGGGGACGTCAAAGTGGTCGCCATCGTACCCACGGACAGGTATGCCGGCCCGCTCGGCGAACCTGTGCAGCTCTTCATAGGAGGTGTCGCTGATCAGATGCGACCACAACCGGCCGTGCGCGGGCCAGCTTGGTGGGTCGATCCAGATCGTCATCACCTGCTCCTCTCTCCGGCTGCCGACCCCCATGGTTCCATTACGTCGCTGAAGTAGCACAAATCGACCAATCGCCGCCGCGTTGCGTCGGTTCGTGCGACCTCACCGGGCGGAGCAGGCCGAGAGCCGGGTCGATAGTGCACGCGAAGGGCGGCTCCCCCACGTGGGGAACCGCCCTTTGCGTGTTGTCAAACTACGTGCTGGTCAGGCTGCGTGGCTCAGACGACGAGCCAGCGGGCTGAAGCGGCCCCGGTTGAGGCTTCCTCCTGATCGCTCGCTGCGCTCGCTTGATCGTCAGAAGCCCATGCCACCGCCCATGCCACCCATGTCGTCGCCACCCTGGCCGCCCGGAGCGGCCTTTTCGGGCTTGTCGGCGATGACGACCTCGGTGGTGAGGAACAGTGCGGCGATGGACGCAGCGTTCTGCAGCGCCGAGCGGGTGACCTTGGCCGGGTCGATGATGCCCTCGGCGATCAGGTCGACGTACTCGCCGTTGGCCGCGTTCAGGCCCCAACCGGACGGCAGGTTGCGGACCTTCTCGGCCACGACGCCACCCTCAAGACCACCGTTGATGGCGATCTGCTTGAGCGGAGCCTCGGCCGCGACCCTAACGATGTTCGCGCCCGTGGCCTCGTCGCCCTCGAGCTCGAGCTTGATGAACGCAGCGTCGGTCGCCTGAAGCAGCGCGACGCCACCACCTGCAACGATGCCCTCTTCGATGGCAGCCTTGGCATTGCGGACGGCGTCCTCGATGCGGTGCTTGCGCTCCTTGAGCTCAACCTCGGTGGCCGCGCCCGCCTTGATGACAGCAACGCCGCCGGCAAGCTTGGCGAGGCGTTCCTGGAGCTTCTCGCGGTCGTACTCCGAGTCGGACTTGTCGATCTCGGCGCGGATCTGG
>DHJN01000132.1:44712-45215 GCA_002404345.1 Actinobacteria bacterium UBA4719
GCGCGGATCTGGTTGACGCGGCCGGCAATCTGGTCAGCGTCGCCAGCACCCTCGACGATGGTCGTGTCGTCCTTGGTGACAACGACCTTGCGCGCACGGCCAAGCATGTCGAGCTCGGTGGTCTCGAGCTTGAGGCCGACCTCCTCGGAGATGACCTGACCACCGGTGAGGATGGCGATGTCACCGAGCATGGCCTTGCGACGGTCACCGAAGCCCGGCGCCTTGACGGCGACGACGCTCAGGGTGCGACGGATGTGGTTCAGCACCAGGGTCGCGAGAGCCTCGCCCTCGACGTCCTCGGCTATGATCAGGACGGGCTTGCCGGCCTGGCGCACCTTGTCCAGCAGCGGGATGAGATCCTTGATGCTGCCGATCTTGGAGCTGACGACCAGGACGTACGGGTCCTCCAGTACCGTCTCCATGCGCTCTGCGTCGGTGACGAAGTAGGCGGAGATGTAGCCCTTGTCGAAGCGCATGCCTTCGGTCAGCTCGAGCTCGAGACC
>DHJN01000132.1:45331-52209 GCA_002404345.1 Actinobacteria bacterium UBA4719
ATGCTCAGCAGCTCGTCCGAGACAGCCGAGACGGCCTGCTCGATGCCGCGCTTGAGTGCCATCGGGTTCGCGCCGGCAGCAACGTTGCGCAGACCCTCGCGCACCATCGCCTGAGCCAGAACCGTCGCCGTCGTGGTGCCGTCGCCGGCCACGTCGTCGGTCTTCTTGGCAACCTCCTTGACCAGCTCTGCGCCGATCTTCTCGTACGGGTCCTCGAGCTCGATCTCCTTGGCGATGCTCACCCCATCGTTGGTGATGGTGGGCGCACCCCACTTCTTCTCGAGGACGACATTGCGGCCCTTCGGTCCGAGGGTCACCTTGACGGCGTCGGCGAGGATGTTCATTCCCCGCTCGAGACCGCGGCGAGCCTCCTCATCGAAAGCGATGATCTTGGCCATTCGGGTGGTACCTCCCACGCGAAACGGATGTATGACCGGCTGGCGCCCGCGACGGACGGACCGGATCCGGCGTACGCCGTTCGCACGCGTTCTCCGGCCCTCACCAAACGGTCAAGATTGTCACTCTCATGGTGAGAGTGCTAACCCCATCATTAGCACTCGGCCCCCTTGAGTGCAAATGATGGACCGGTATGCCGGGTGCCTCAGCCGTCGATGCCCAGCCGCCGAGCGGAGCGCGCCCGCTGACGGGTAGAGCGAAGGCGCCGCAGGCGCTTGATCAGCATCGGGTCAGCCTTGAGCGCAGCCGGGTCGTCGATCAGGGCGTTGAGCACCTGGTAGTACCGCGTAGCGCTCATGTCGAACAGCTCGCGGATGGCCTGTTCCTTGGCGCCGGCGTACTTCCACCACTGACGCTCGAACGCGATGATCTCACCGTCGCGGTCGCTCAGCTCGCCCGACGGCGTGGTCTCGACCGCTCTTGCGACGTCCTGTTGGGTGGTCATGCGGGCCTCCGGATAACTAGGGTGCTCCTCAATCGTAGCGACCAAATGACACCGATGTCATTCCTATGCCATCGTGTCCAGGATCGCGGTGATGTCATCCTCGGATGTCGTGGGATTGACGATGGCAAACCGCGCCACCGTCTCACCCTCGTGCGAGGTCGGCACGACGAAGGCGAACTCCTCGCGCATCATCTCATCGCTCCAGGCGTGATAGTCCTCGGGCTCCCAACCCTTCCGGCGAAAAACCACTACCGACAGGTCCGCCTCGCGCAGGGCCTCCAGGTAGGGGCGTCGGGTGATCTCGGCCTCGGCAAAACGCGTCACCTGCAGCGTGCGCTCGATCGCCGCCGTGTAGGCCTTGGTCCCGTGCGTGGCCAGCGAGAACCACAGGGGCAGACCCCGAGCCCGACGGGTCAGCCCGATCGAGTAGTCGGTCGGGTTCCACTCCGACGCATCGGTGAGCACGTCAAGATACGACGCCTTCTGGGTGTGCGCCCCGCGCGCCAGGGCGGGCTCGCGATACAGCAGGGCGCAGCAGTCGAACGGTGCGAAGAGCCACTTGTGCGGGTCGACGATGAAAGAGTCGGCATGCTCGACACCGGCAAACAGGTGACGAACCGTCGGCGCGGCCAGACCCGCCCCGCCGTACGCGCCGTCGACGTGGAACCAGATGCCGTACTCGTGGCAGACCTGCGCCACGGAGTCGAGGTCATCGACGATGCCGAAGTTCGTCGTGCCCGCCGTCGCGACAACGGCAAAGAAGGTCCCGGGCCCCTCAGCCTCCAGGACTGCCCGCAGGTTGTCGCCGGTGAGCCGCAGGTGCTCATCGCTGCCGACGCCGATGAGCTCGGCATCCATCACGTCGCACGCGGACCTGATCGAGGAGTGCGCCCCCGCCTGGGCCGCCACCTTGGTGGGTCGCGGCCCCGTGGAACCCGACGCGGTATGCCGTGCCCGCGCCGCCCAGCGCGCCGTCACCAGCGCCGACAGGTTGCCGACAGTGCCACCTGGAACGAACACCCCTCCCGCCTCCGCCGGCAGTCCGGCAAGGTCGGCGATCCAACGCAGAGCGACGTTCTCGGCAAAGACGGCGCCTGCGCCCTCGAGCCAGGATCCGGCGTAGATGCCCGAGGCTCCCACAACCATCTCGAACATCACGGCAGCCTCGGTGGGCGCACACGGGATGAAGGACAGGTAGCGAGGGTGGTCGTTCGACAGGCAGGCCAGTGCGAGCTCGTCGCCGAACAGCCTCAGGGCAGCCAGGCCGCCCATACCCTCTGCCGTGATGGTGTTGCCGGCGACGGACTGAAGCTCCTCGAGCGTCTTGGGCCCGTCCAGCGGAACGGGGTGGAGTCGCATGCGTTCCTCCGCATACTTCAGGATCGCCTCGCCCAGGGCCTCGGTGTCTGCGTCAAATCCGTGCACTGCCGGAGTCTAAGGCCGCCCACGTTCGATAGATTGGCTGACGTGCCCTCTACCCGCGCACTGGCCGACCTGGTCCACCCCTCATGGGCCACGGCGCTTGCCCCCGCGACCACCCAGCTGGCGGCCTTGGGAGCCTTCCTGCACGCCGAGCGTGAGTCCGGGCACGGCTACCTGCCGGCGGGTGAGCAGGTCCTGCGGGCATTCACCCAACCCGTCGACGCGGTGCGGGTGCTCATCGTCGGTCAGGATCCCTATCCCAACCCGGGTTATCCGGTCGGACTGGCGTTCTCGGTCCCCGCGGACGTGCAGCCACTCCCGCGTAGCCTGACGAACATCTACCAGGAGCTCGAGACCGATCTCGGCCTGCCTCCGCCGAGGAACGGCGACCTGTCCCCGTGGGCTGACCGCGGGGTGTTGCTGCTCAACCGGGTGCTGACGGTCAAGCCCGGCGCTTCTGGCAGCCATCGCGGCAAGGGCTGGGAAACCGTGACGGCACAGGCGATTTCGGCCCTTTCCGTGCGGGACGAGCCCCTGGTAGCCATCTTGTGGGGGCGGGACGCGCAGGCCCTGGAGCCCTCTCTCGGCAACGTTCCGGTCATCAAGAGCCCGCACCCTTCGCCGTTGTCCGCACGCAAGGGATTCTTCGGATCCCGACCGTTCAGCCGAGCCAACAACCTGCTGCGCCGGCAGGGGGCCAATCCCATTGACTGGAGCCTGGCGTGAATGACGTGGCGTGAATGACGGGGCTGAATGACGGGCGTGAATGACGGGGCGTGAATGACGGACAGACACCGGCTGCGTTGCCCGCTATCCGGGGACGCCATCTCCGCCATGGCTCCCACGGTCACTGTCACGTCGTTCGAGGGCTGACAGCCGTTCGTCGAGGTGGCTCTGCAGGTCAAGGACGGCCTGACGCAGCTCGCCATAGGTCGCGTTCTCCGCCTCGCGGTTCAGCTCGACCGAGTTGAAACCCACCAGCACGACCGCCCCCAGCAGGCCCGCGGTCAGGGAGCTGTCCGGCCCGATCACAGCGTTCTGCACCACGTTGCTCAGCAGCAGTATGACGAGCAGGTCGAACGAGTTGAGCTGGGCCAGCTGTCGCTTGCCGGCCAGACGCATGATGACCGCCAGGCCGAGATAGACCGCGAGGGTCCGCAGGATCTTCTCCGTGGCAGGGATCTCGAAGCCGAGCATGCTCTGCCAGATCGAGGTTCCCGCGACAGCTGCCGTGCTCACGGCGTGGGTCACAGACGTTGTCCATTCAACTCGCCGGCAGGGGTGAGCCACAGGTCACGGATGATGTCGGCCAGCTCGTCCACCGGCGTGTAGCCCGCGAAGGTGGCGTCCGGCCTGGCCGCTCGCATCGCCGGCGTGAGCAGCGCCTTGATCTGCAGGATCACGGCGGCGGCGGCGCTGTCCTTGAAGGAGTCCGCGACCGCGAGCGTCCACGTCTCGGCGGCGGCCTTGGCTGCGGCATACGAGGCGTTGGTCGCGGACGGGGTACGCGTCTGGATCGTCGAGATCAGGACGAGTCGGCCCCGGGGGCTGGCCTTGATCGCGTCGTGGAAAGAGCGAGAGGTGTGCTGCAGCGTGCGAATCAACCTGTCCTGCAACCAGTTCCAGTCGGCAGTTACGTCGGCGTCAACGATGCCGGCGCCCCCGCGCCAACCACCGACGAGGTGCACCAGCCCGTCAACCCGCCCGTACTCGCTCTGGACCGCCATGGCCCATTCGCGGGTGGCTTGCTCATCGAGCAGGTCCACGACGGCAGCATGGACCTGGCCGGACGGTAGACGCGAGGTGACGTCAGCAACAACCTTGTCGATCCGGTCACGGTGGGAACCGGCGGCCACCACGGTCGCACCCGCGGCCGCAAGACGCTCGACGAGCGGCGGTCCGGCGGAGCCCGTCGCACCGGCGATGACGATGACCAGGCCAGTCAGGTCACCAAGATCCTGCGGCTCGTGGAGCTCGGGCGTGGTGCTCATGGGTGATCCCTTCGGAGAAGGTCTGGCCAAGGGTGAGATGGGCGAAGCCGTATCGTCTGCATCATGCCAGCGGAACGTGTGATGCCCACCGAGGAGTCCCAGGACCTCATTGAGCTGACCCGGGAGATCTGCGCCGACAAGCTGGCACCCAAGGTGGTTGCGGCCGAGGGGGCCGCGTCGTTCCCGCGCGACACGTTCGCCCTGTTGGGCCGCGCGGGTCTGCTCTCCCTGCCGTATGCCGAGGAGCACGGTGGCGGCGGACAGCCCTATGAGGTCTACCTCCAGGTCGTCGAGGAGATCGCCTCGGCCTGGATGAGTGTGGCCGTGGGCGTCTCCGTGCACTCGCTGACCTGCTTTCCGGTGGCGGAGTATGGCAGTGACCAGCAGCGGGCAGACCTCCTCCCGGCAATGCTCGGCGGCCAGACCCTTGGCGCCTACTGCCTTTCCGAGACGCAGGCCGGCAGCGACGTCTCCGCGATCTCCACCAGGGCAACCCCCACCCAGGACGGCTCGCAGTACAGCGTGACGGGCACCAAGGCCTGGATCTCCCACGCCGGTCATGCCGACTTCTACACCGCGTTCGTCCGCACCGACGACCACCCGAGCAAGGGCCTGTCCTGCTTCGTCATCCCCGGGGACACCGACGGCATCTCCTTCGGCACGCCCGAGCGCAAGATGGGCCTGGCCTGCGACACCGTGCGCCAGGTCCACTTCGACGGCGCCCTGGTCGACTCCGCCCGGATGGTCGGCACACCGGGCTTGGGCATGTCGATCGCTCTGCACGCACTCGACTCCGGTCGGCTCGGAATCGCAGCAGCCGCCACGGGTCTGGCTCAGGCGGCGCTGGATGTGGCTGCGGCATACAGCAAGGAGCGAGAGCAGTTCGGCAAGCCGATCAGCGAGTTCCAGGGACTGTCCTTCCTGCTCGCCGACATGGAGGCTGCCGTCACGTCGGCGCGAGCGACCTACCTGCACGCAGCGCGGCTCAAGGACGCCGGACGGCCGTTCACCAAGCAGGCCGCGGTGGCCAAGCTCATCTGCACGGACGCGGCCATGAAGGTCACGACCGATGCCGTCCAGGTGCTCGGTGGCGCCGGTTACACGCGCGACTTCCCGGTCGAGCGCTATATGCGCGAGGCCAAGGTCACCCAGATCTTCGAAGGCACAAACCAGATCCAACGGCTCGTCATCGCCCGCCAGCTGCTCCGCGGCTGACCACCCTCCCAAGGAGAAACCCCTTGCAGATCAACGTTTTCACGGTGGCACTCGTCACTGGCGGTGCCTCGGGCCTCGGTGAGGCAACAACCCGACGACTGCACGAGGGCGGCTCCGCCGTCGTCATCGTCGACCTGCCCTCGTCGACCGGCAAGGCCCTCGCCGCCGAGCTCGGCGACCGGGTCCGCTTCTGCGCTGCGGACGTGCGCGACGAGGCCCAGGTGCAGGCCGCGATTGCTGCGGCCCAGGAGCTCGGCGACCTGCGCATCGTCGTCAACTGCGCAGGTGTCGGCACGCCGGGCCGGGTCGTCGGCAGGAAGGGTCCCATGGACCTCGAGGCCTTCCGGAACGTCATTGACATCAACCTGATCGGAACTTTCAACGTCGTCCGCCTGGCCGCCGCGGCCATGCTCGAGAACGAGCCGGTTGACGGTGACCGCGGCATCATCGTGATGACGGCGTCCATCGCCGCCTATGACGGGCAGATCGGACAGGCCGCGTATGCAGCGTCCAAGGGTGGCATCGTCGCCCTGACCCTTTCTGCCGCCCGCGACCTGGCGGACAAGTTCATCCGTGTCGTGACCGTTGCGCCGGGGACTTTCGCCACGCCCATGCTGGCCGGCCTGGCGGAAGAGGTATCCGCTGTTCTCGAGGCTCAGGTGCCTCACCCGTCACGTCTGGGTCAACCTCGTGAGTACGCCTCGCTGGTCGCCCATATCATCGACAATGGCATGCTCAACGGTGAGGTCATCCGGCTCGACGGTGCTCTGCGGATGCCCCCACGCTGAAGGCAGGATGGGGCTTCTGGCCCCACCAGATCGGCCAACCCGTGTTGACATGCCTGTACGGTAATTTCTGACCTGTACGGTCTGTCTCAAATGTCCTTACAATCTGTGGGTTCAGGGAGCGACGTAATGAACGAGGCTCGTGTAGACATCTTGGACGCGGTCACCGATGAGGTCGTCAACCACTGTTATGGACCTACTGTGGAGGGCCGTTGCTCGCGCGCAGGCCGGGACGGAATCGTCCTCTGCAACGGGTGCCGGGTCGCTGCGCCCGGCTCAGGACCGGAGTACTGGCTTCTCCGGGTTCCGCCGGCATCTCGACACTGCCCTAGGGCGTGGAACCTCGAGGTACTCGGCTACTGAAGGCACGCCGCCCGGAGGAGAGCCATGCGGCTCCTGGAAGGCCTGACCGTCGTCTCGATCGAGCAGGCCGTGGCAGCCCCGTTCGCCACCCGTCAGCTAGCCGACCTGGGCGCCCGGGTCATCAAGGTGGAGCGCCCCGGCCCGGGCGACTTCGCCCGCGACTATGACGAGACGGTCCAGGGGATGTCCTCGCACTTCGTC
>DHJN01000132.1:52233-54005 GCA_002404345.1 Actinobacteria bacterium UBA4719
CTCAACCGGTCCAAGGAGTCGATCGCCCTCGACCTGAAGACCGATGCCGGCCAGCGGGCCATCCAGGCACTGGTCGCCAGGGCGGATGTCTTCGTACAGAACCTCGCCCCCGGTGCCGCCGAGCGGCTCGGCCTCGGCGCGGCGGACCTGCGCGCCAAGCACCCAGGCCTGATCCACGTCTCGATCTCGGGCTATGGCACCGGCGGTCCATACACGACGAAGAAGGCCTACGACCTACTGGTGCAGTGCGAGGCGGGCCTGGTTTCGATCACCGGGTCGGCCGACGAGCCGGCCAAGGTTGGCATCTCGGTGGCCGACATCGCGGCCGGCATGTACGCCTACACGGGGGTGCTCACCGCCCTGCTCCGCAAGGGCCGCACGGGCGAGGGCGCAACCGTGGAGATCTCCATGCTGGAGGCCCTCGGAGAGTGGATGGGCTTCCCGATGTACTACTCCTGGTATGGCGGGCAGCCCCCGGTACGCAGCGGCGCATCCCACTCGGCGATCGCGCCCTACGGGCCGTTCCCGTGTGCCGGGAACGAGCACGTATTCCTCGGCATCCAGAATGAGCGCGAGTGGGCGACCTTCTGCGACCAGGTGCTGGCCACCCCCGAGCTGGCCACTGACGAGCGGTTCGTCACCAACAGCCTGCGGGTGACCCACCGCGAGGACCTGACCGCGGAGATCGCGAAGGCATTCGGCACCGTCCACGTCGACGAAGCCATAGACCGGCTCGAAGAGGCCGGCATCGCCAACGCGCGGCTGCGCGACCTCGTCGGGTTGGTCGAGCACGAGCAGCTCGCGGCCCGAGACCGCTGGCGTGAGGTCGACTCCCCGGTGGGGCCGCTCAAGGCGCTGGTTCCGCCAGCCACGCTGGACGGCGAAGAACCAGTGATGGGCCCGATCCCTGCGCCAGGCCAACACACCAGCCAGATCCTGGCCGAGCTCGGCCTGAGCGGCACCGGTGGGTGAGCGCGCCCGCCCACCCGTGTTGCTACCCGGCCACTGACCGACGACAACGCACTGGACGCGCACCCAAGGAGATACCGCATGGAAGGCCTTCCCGACGAGGAGCGCGAGATCGTCATGATCGTCCGGGAGTTCGTGGACCGGGATGTGAAACCCGTTGTCCGGGAGCTGGATCACTCCAACACCTACCCCGAGAAGCTCATCGAGACGATGAAGAAGCTCGGCATCTACGGGCTGGCCATCCCGGCGCCGTGGGGCGAAGGCAAGGTGAGCACCCCGTGCTACGTGCTCGTCACCGAGGAGCTGTCCCGCGGTTGGATGAGCCTGGCCGGGGCCATGGGCGGTCACACCGTGGTCGCCAAGCTCATCCAGGACTACGGGACGGCGGCGCAGAAGGACGGGTACCTGCCCCGGATGGCCACCGGTGAGCTGCGGGCCACCATGGCGCTGACCGAGCCGGGCGGGGGCTCCGACCTGCAGGCAATGCGCACCAGCGCCATCCGGGACGGGGGCGAGTACGTCATCAACGGCTCCAAAACCTGGATCTCCAACGCCCGCAGGTCCGACCTGATCGCTGTGCTTTGCAAGACCGACCCGGCGGCCCGCCCGAAGCACAAGGGCGTCTCGATCCTGTTGGTGGAGAAGGGTCCTGGGTTCACGCTGTCGCGTGACCTGCCCAAGCTCGGCTACAAGGGCGTGGAGAGCTGCGAGATCGCCTTCGAGCAGATGCGGGTGCCGGTGTCGTCGCTGCTCGGCGAGACCGAGGGCACCGGTTTCGCGCAGATGATGCGCGGGCTCGAGGT
>DHJN01000132.1:54057-57296 GCA_002404345.1 Actinobacteria bacterium UBA4719
GAGGTCGGCCGGCTGCAGGTGGCGGGTCGCGCCCTCGGCGTCGGGCGCGCCGCACTCGAGGACTCTCTGAAGTACGCGCAGGAGCGGGAGAGCTTCGGGGTGCCGATCTGGAAGCACCAGTCGATCGGCAACTACCTGGCCGAGATGGTCACCAAGCTCACCGCCGCCCGTGCGCTGACGCTGTTCGCCGCGCGGAAGTTCGACTCAGGCCAACGCGCCGACATGGAGGCCGGTATGGCGAAGCTGTTCGCCTCCGAGGCCGCGATGCAGATTGCGTTGGACGCGGTCCGCATCCACGGTGGCTACGGCTACTCCACCGAGTTCGACGTAGAGCGCTACTTCCGCGACGCGCCTTTGATGATCGTCGGCGAGGGCACCAACGAGATCCAGCGCAACGTCATCGCCCGACAGCTCGTCAAACGTGGATCGGTGGCGCCCTGACATGACGGCATCGAGCTCGCCGCAACCAAGGGTGGTCAGGACAGAGCTGATCACCCCGGAGCCGTCGGAGGCCCTCGCCAACCTGCTCGGCACCGACATCCCCAGCGATGAGCTACCCACGCTGTGGCACTGGATCCACCTGTTGGAGAAGCGTCCCCACGCCGACCTCGGCCCTGACGGGCACCCAACCTTCGGTATCCCGGCCCCGCCGGGACCAGGCCGGAAGCGGATGTTCGCCGGTGGCCGGGTCAGCACGCAGGGGCAACTGGTCTTCGGTGAGCCAGCAACCCGAACCACATGGGTCGCCGACACCACGGAGAAACAGGGCAGCACCGGGCCGCTCACGTTCATCACGGTCCGCAACGAGTACGCCCAGGACGGCCGGGTCCTGATCGTCGACGAGAACGACATCGTCTACCGCACCCCTGGGTCCAGTCTCGCCATACAGGCCGGCACGCTTGAGTCAGTGCCAGACGAGCCGCATCCGGCGCCCCGCGAGCCAGCGTTGACCCTCACTGCCGACGAGGCGCTGCTGTTTCGGTTCTCTGCCCTGGACCTACAACGCTCACCGCATCCACTACGACCACAACTGGGTTCGCCAGGAGGGCTTCGGCGATCTCATCGTGCACGGCCCGTTGCAGGCGTTGATGATGGGCGAGCTGATTCGTCGCCGCGGCGACGGCCTGGTCGGCAAGCAGTTCGCCTACCGGCTGGTGTCGCCGATGATCGGACCGCAGACCTTCACTGTGCTCGCGGGCAAGGATGGCGTGAACGCCGGCGTCGAGGTCCGTGACGTTCACGGCACCGTGACGGCGATCAGCACCGTCAGCCCGATCGACCCGGAGCGGCCTCCTTGGTGAGTCAGCTCGATCTCTTGCGAACGGCCGTGACCCGGCGTAGAAAAGAAGATGCGCACCCGGTAACGGGCGGCGTCGACGGACAGTAAACGAGATCCGGCAACCGGCAGGGATGACCCGTCGGGACTCGCCAGTGACGGGGCGAGGGGATCCTGCCGCACTGACCGGTCAGTCTTGGGGCGTCACGCCCACGACACAGGCGATCCCGCCAACTCGTACTTGGCGGGATCTCCTCATGGGCGGGATCTCCTCATGGGCGGGATCTCCTCATTCATGCACAGCGGACTGGCCCGCGCGGTTGTCCGCGCGGGCCAGATCCCCGCCTGCACCCAAGTCAAGAACCCCCTAGGCAAGAACCCTCACAACAAGAGCAGCCGCCAGGTACACGCTCGCCGCTGCTGCTGCGCACATCAAGGTCACCAGAATGGTTTCTGCAACTTGGCTCTTCATGGCGTTCCGCCATCCGTGGGGTCCTCTTGGGCTGCCTGCTTTGATGATGTCCATGAGCAAAGGATGGGAGGCCGACCTTGGGAAAACCTTGGGTCCGGCGCAGACCAGTTCTGGCACATCGGCAAGCTGCCCGGCCACTGAAACACCGCGGAGCAGTGACGCGCGCGAACGTGCATTAAGGTGAGCCTTACCCTTACTGTGTGGGTGATCCCGCCCCGTCCGGCACGTGAAGGTGAGGTAGTCCCGTGAGCTTGATGTCGACCATGCTGCTGGGCTTCATCGCCGGCGTGACCATCCTGTTCGGGTTGCCGATCGGTCGGCTGCGCGCACCCGCACCAACGCTGCGCGCGCTGCTGAACGCGACCGCCATCGGCGTGCTGCTGTTTCTCGTCTGGGACGTGTTCTCAGCCGCGTGGGCTCCCATCGATGACGCCTTGACCTCAGTTCACGACGGCAAGGGTGGACTGGGACTGGCCGTGGGCTACGGGGTGCTCTTCGCCGCAGGCTTGGCCGTCGGCTTGTTGTCGCTGGTCTACTACGAAAGCTGGATGGCGCGGCAGCTCTCGCTGGCGCAGACGTCGGCGGCAGGTCCGGAACATCAGGGCCCGGGGGCCATGGGCTTGCGTGACGTCAAGACTCGACGCCCAAGCCGGATGGCCACCTGGTCCGCGGCCCGCCGACTCTCGCTGCTGATTGCCGTGGGTATCGGCCTGCACAACTTCGCCGAGGGTCTGGCGATCGGCCAGTCGGCCGCCAGCGGGGAACTGGCCCTGGCTTTTCTGCTGGTCATTGGCTTCGGCCTGCACAACGCCACCGAGGGCTTCGGCATCGTTGCCCCCCTCGCCGGCGACCTCGACAAGGAGGGCAACGTGCGTCGGCCGAGCTGGGGCTTCCTGTTGACGATGGGCGCCATCGGGGGCGGCCCCACCTTCCTGGGGACCCTGGTGGGCCACGAGTTCACCAGCGAGGCACTCAGTATCGTGTTCCTGACCTTGGCCGCCGGATCGATCCTGTATGTCGTCACCCAGCTCGTCACCGTCGCCGCCAAGAACCGACGGCCGGACCTGCTGGCCTACGGGCTCCTGGTGGGACTGATCGCCGGCTTCCTCACCGACGGCATCGTCACAGCAGCCGGGGCGTAGCTCCCCACATGACTCACGCACACCCCGAAGGTGGCCAGCAGAGCCACGACCATGATCACGAGGACGGACACGATGAGGGGCCGGGACCCGGTCACAGCCACGACCCTGGTGGTCATCACCACCATGAACACGCAGCCGGGCTAAAGGGTTTCGTGCTGTCGATCTTCCGCCCGCACAGCCATGACGCGGCCGGCTCGGTCGACTCCGCGCTGGAGGCCAGCGCCGAGGGGATCCGGACGGTCAAGATCAGCCTGGCCGGCCTGGGCGTCACCGCGATCGCCCAGCTGATCGTGGTACCGCTCACCGGATCGGTCGCCCTCCTGGCGGACACCATCCACAACTTCTCCGA
>DHJN01000160.1:0-6554 GCA_002404345.1 Actinobacteria bacterium UBA4719
ATCGAGGTGGGCATTGAGGTGGCCAGGGACCTTGTCGCACAGGGAAACCGGCTGCTGGTCACCGGTGACATGGGTATTGCCAACACGACCCCGTCGGCGGCCCTGATCAGCGTTTTCACCGGGCTGGGTGTCGCCGAGGTCACTGGCCGTGGCACCGGTATCGATGACGCGATGCTGGAGCACAAGGTGTCCGTCATCGAGACTGCTGTCAGGATCAACGCGGTGAGCGCGAAGGACCCGGTTGCGGCGCTGGCCGGTGTCGGCGGTTTTGAGCATGCGGGCGTCGTGGGGTTTCTGCTGGCCGCTGCGGCACTGCGCACCCCCGTCATCCTCGACGGTGTGATCGCCTGCTCCGCAGCACTGGTGGCCCGGGCCATCGCGCCCGACGCCGCGGACTACTGGGTCGCCGGCCATCGCTCGGTCGAGCCCGGCGCCAGCGCGGCCCTGGCCCACCTCGACCTGGTGCCGTTGGTGGACCTCGAGATGCGCCTGGGCGAGGGTTCGGGAGCGGCCCTGGCCGTGCCGTTGGTCCAGGCTTCGGCCCGCATCCTGCGTGAGGTTGCCACGTTCGACTCGGCCGGTGTCACGGACAAGGACTGACCATGCCTGAACGACCAGAACCCTTGCTGCCGTTGGGTTTGCGTCTGCGTGACCGACCAGTGTGGTCTTGGGCGGTGAGCCCATCGCCGTGGCGGCGACGTGCTAACTTGCCGTTTGCTGCAGGAGGAGGTGATCCCATGAAACCTGTATCCGTGCGACCAACGGTGATTGCCTACCGCAAGGCGTGCCCTTCGACCGGAATCGGTTTGTCGCACTATGTGCTGGCGACAACGAAGCCGTCGCGTAAGGACTCGCAGACCAAGGCGAGCGTGAGGTAGTTCGACGGCGATAGCCGGCAGGACTCCTCAAGCCCGGGTGGTCCTGCCGGTGGCTTCACCCAATGAGACATGTGCTGCGCTTCGGGCTGGTCCCGGCCGCCGTGTACTTCAACCCGACAGAGCGCTGCAACCTCAACTGCACCTACTGCTACCTGCCTGAGGGCATGCGCCGGCACGGTGAGCACATGTCGAAGGAGTGCCTGTTCGAGGCACTGGAGACCTTGCTCGCGTTCTTCCGCAAATCCATGCCAGCAGGTGATCTGCCCCAGGTGATCTTCCACGGTGCCGAGCCGATGCTCAACCGTGCGGCCATCTTCGCCGCGATCGACCATTTCGCCGATGACTTCATCTTCGGGGTGCAGACCAACGGCACGCTGCTGGATGCCGAGGCCATCGAGTTCCTCACGTCCCGGCAGATCAGCCTGGGCCTGTCCCTGGACGGCCCCGTTGCCGAGGTCACCGATCGCACCCGGCGTACGTTCGGCGGGCACGGCGTCCACGACAAGGTCATCAGTGCGCTCGAGGCGTTGCGCGGTTACGAGTACCACTCCGTGATCTGCACCGCGACGACTGAGAACCTGGAACACCTGACCAGCATGGTTGAGTTGTTCCATGATCTCGAGGTCCCGACCTGCATGATCAACCAGGTGCGTTGCACGCTGCCGGGGGGCAGTGAGGTCAAGCCTGCGGACGCCGACTTGGCCACGGCCTACCTGTCGGCTCTCGAGCGCACCTACGAGCTGTACGAGCAGACAGGCCGCAAGCTCGTGGTCGCCAACTTTGCCAACGTCATCCTGGGGGTCGTCGCGCCGACCGCGCGACGCCTCATGTGCGACATCTCGCCGTGCGGTGGGGGACGCTGCTTCTTCGCCGTGGACACCCAGGGGGATCTGTTCCCGTGCAGCGAGTTCATCGGACTGCCCGAGTTCAAGGGCGGCAACCTGTTCGCCGGTGGTCTGGAGAATGCCTTTGACACGAAGGCTTTCCGCTCAGTCACCGGGCGCACCGTCGAGAAGATCGACCCGTGCGGGCGCTGCGCGATCCGTCACTTCTGTGGCGCACCGTGCCCGGCCGAAGCCCACGCACTCAACGGCACGACGGCCGAACGGGGCGCCTTCTGCGAGTTCTACGAGGAACAGGTCCGCTACGCGCTGCGGCTCATCGCCGACGGGCGCGAAGACGCCTTCCTCTGGGACGACTGGGACAACGCGACCCACACGGTCTTCGACGTGATCCATCCGTGACCCGCAGAGACGCGATCCATCCATGACCCGCAGACCGGCGGTTGGCTTATTTCGGTCGCTCTTTGAAAACCGTGATGGTCATCGTCTGGTTGTGCAGGGCGCAGCCGCCCGCGGGCACCGGGGACAGCTCGCCGTAGGCGTAGAAGCCGACCAGGCTGCAGGTCGGACCCAGTTCCGACATGACGGCTTCGAGCTCTTCCTCGACCCGCTGTCCGAGGTACAGCCGGCGGCCGAAGCCGCTCACCGCGATGGCCAGCCCAGGTTCGTCGCCCGGAAGCCGGGCCTGTGCCGCGGCGGTCTGCGCAGCGTCGACGAGCCGTTCGGACGTCCCGCGCATGAGCTGCGCGGTCGACCCCTGCGGGACGTCGTCGGTGAACGTCATGCTCTGTCGTGACTCGTCCACCGACAGCACGGTGCGGATGAGCTCACTGTCCCCTGATGCGCCGGTCCGGATGGCGAGGGGGAACAGCAGCGCGGTCGCCGGTAGCCCGGAAACGCGCTCGCTCAGGTACCTCTTGTACAGCTCGAGAGCGGGGTGACCATCCAGCTCCAGGAGCATGTTCCCCTCAGAGCGGGTGATGACGCGCTCCGGCCCGAGGATCGTCCAGCCGCCGTCAGATCCATGCCCCACCTCAAGGGCGGTCCCGTACAGACCCACGACCACGACGTGGGATACCGCAGGACGCCCGTCAACGAGCACCCAGGTGCGCTCGAAGCGGCTGCCATCCCCCGCCAGACCTCCGGTGATGACCGCTGAGCCGCCCGTTCCCTCGGTAAGCCCCTCGGCGAGGGTGCTGCCGTTGACGTCGATGCCATCGCCCAGGACGAACACCGCGGCCAGGTCGTCGCCTCGCTCGCGCAGCCGCTTGCCGAGCGTTCGTCCCACGTCGGCGGACTCGGACCTGATCACGGGCTCGGCCTCCACCGCCAGAGAAGTGCGCTCGAAACGCGCCACAGCCACGGTGAGGGACTCGTCATACACCGCCGCGTCCAGGATCTCTTCGGACGTCGAGCAGCCGATCACCGCCGAGCGGGGAAACGCGTCCACGACCGCGCGCAGAGGCTCGTCGTCCTCCAGCAGGTCCGAGCTGCCGAAGACCAGGACGAGGGTGCCCGGCCCGTCCCAGGCGGGCAGCGGCGTCGACCATCCCTTGGCTCGGTCCCAACCTGCCGTGAATAGATCCATCGTCCAATCCTCTGAGAAATCGCCCAGTCCCCAGCCTATTGGTAGACGCAGTGATTGCCTGACGATTTCGAACATCTTCCTGACGTTGGGGACTGCCACGGGGTTTGGTCGACTCACGGGTTGGTGGATCTTGTGCCCTACGTGCCGTTTCCCGCTGGCAGAGCGATGAGAAACCCTGTCCCGCCCTTGGCGCTGACCAATGTGAGCGACCCGCCGTGCGACGTGACGACCGCATGCGCGATGGACAGGCCGAGACCGGTGCTGCCGATGGCCCGCGAACGTGAGTCGTCGGCGCGCACGAAGCGCTCGAAGACGCTGGCCCGCAGCTCTGCGGGGATGCCGGGGCCGTCGTCGGTGACCGACAGCAGGACCTGATGGACCTGATGGTCCGACTGCTGATTGGCCCTGAGTCGGACCACTACTGAGGTCCCGGCCGGGGTATGGGTCCGCGCGTTGGAGAGCAGGTTGGCCACCACCTCGTGGAGCCGGTGTTCGTCGCCGCGAACGACCAGCGGCTCGTCGGGCAGGTCCAGCGACCACCGGTGGTCAGGGCCCGCCACCCGGGCGTCGCTGGTGACCTCGATGACCAGCCGGGACAGGTCGACATCCTCCTGCTCCAGCGGGCGACCGGCGTCGAGCCGGGCTAGCAGCAGAAGGTCGTCGACGAGGCGGCCCATCCGTACGGCTTCGGACTCGACCCGGCCCAACGCATGACTCACCTCGTCGGGGATGGCCTCGGTGCTCCGTCGGGCCAGCTCCGCATAGCTGCGGATGCCGGCCAACGGGGTCCGCAGCTCATGACTGGCGTCCGCCACGAAGCGGCGCAGCCGGGCCTCGCTGGCCTCGCGTTGTTCGAGGGATGTCTCCACGTGTCCGAGCATCTGGTTGAAGGCCGCGCTGAGCTGACCCACCTCGGTGCGCGGATCAGTGTCGGGCACGCGGTGTGGGAGGTCGACTGCGCCGCTGCCCAGGGTCATGGAAGAGACCTGGTTGGCCGTGGTGGTGACCCGGTGCAACGGGCGCAAGGCGAGGCGGACCCAGCCCGCTCCGGCCAGACCGGTCAAGAGCAGTGCGGCTGCGAAGACGAAGAGCTCGGTGGCCTCCAGCCGATGCAGGGTCGACTCGATGTCGCGCAACGGCAGGCCGGTGATGTGGATGTCGCCGTCCTGGCTCCGGGTGGCCCGAAGGCGATACTCGCCGATCGAGGACAGCCGAGTGGTCGTCGGCCGCCCGTCGGGAACCAGGTGGAGGAGCTTTTGACGATCCGCGCTGGACATGGCGACGTTGCCGAGACTGACCTGGCCGGCGGTGTCGTTGACGACGACGGGCGCGACCAGGGAACCTCTGACGATGCGGGTGGCCAGTGTGCCCACCACCTGCCCCTGGACTCCGGGCTCGCCGCCGTCAGGGGTTGGCCCGCCCGGGCCGCCCCGACCGTTGGTGTGCTCGAGGCTGACGTCGAGTCGACTTCCGGCGCCGACCAGCTGCTGGTCGAGCCGCTCGAGAAGGAAGCGCTGCAACGTGATGCTCGTGGTGATCCCGATTCCCGCGCACGACCCGGCTAGGAGGACGAACACCCCGGCGATCAGTCGGGTCCGAAGGGTCCGACCGGCCAGCCACCCTTGCACGCTCAAGTTGCCCCTCATCCGGTCACGTGGCGGACTTCAGGACGTAACCGACGCCGCGCACGGTATGGATGAGTGGTTCATGCCCCGCGTCTATCTTCTTGCGCAGATAGCTGATGTAGAGCTCGACGACGTGGGCCTGTCCGCCGAAGTCGTACTTCCAGACCCGGTCCAGGATCTGCGCCTTGCTCAGGACCCGGCGCGGGTTGCCCATCAGGTAGCGCAGCAGCTCGAACTCGGTGGCGGTCAGGTCGACCAGCTCACCGGCCCGGCGTACCTCGCGGGCTTCCTCATCCATCGTCAGGTCGGCGACGGCGAGCCGGGTCTGTGCGTTGTGGTGGCTCATGCCGGCGCGGCGCAGCATCCCGCGCAGGCGGGCCAGCACCTCTTCGAGGCTGAACGGCTTGACCACGTAGTCGTCGCCACCGGCGGTGATACCGGCGATCCGGTCCTCGACCGAGTCGCGGGCGGTGAGGAAGAGCACGCCAACCTGGGGGTTTTGTTCGCGCAGTCGGCGCATGACCTCGAGCCCGTCGAAGTCCGGCAGCATCATGTCGAGCACGATCGCGTCCGGGCGGAACTCGCGACCAGTGCGGACAGCGCTCACCCCGGTACCTGCGCTTCGTACGTCCCATCCCTCGTGACGCAGCACACTGGCCAGGACCTCGGCGAGGTTCGGTTCGTCGTCGACGACGAGGATGCGAACGGGTGCCCCGTCCGGGCGGATCAGGGCGGCGGACTTGCTGGTGCTCTCACGTTCCGTCAGCAGACTCATGCGTCAAGGATCGTCGCGCCGGCTCAGGGCATGCTGAGAGATTCTTGTGAGTTTCCTCTGAGAGTCGGGCCAGCGGCCACTCGAGATGCAGAGCCACTAGCCAAGAGACTCAGAAGGAAATCCCAGTTTCACTCGGCATTGTCTCCGTCATGAACCTGCCACTCCGGCAGGTACAACCAAGGAGGACGACATGAGTGGCAACGACATGAGTGGCAGCGACATCAGGGACAGCAACATGAGGGACAGCGGCATGAACGTCAACGCGCCGGGCACTGTGCCTCGGCGAAACCAGCGACTTGCCGGGGCTGTCGGGCTGCTGTTGGCGGGAGGGCTCACCGGCGGGGTCCTCGCCGCCATGAGTCCCGCCTCGGCGGCAGTGACGACGACCTCGGCCGCCGGAGTTCCGGCGGCGGCGGCTCCGGGAGGTCCCGCGGACAGCGGCACTCCCGTGCGCGCTGGTGAGACGGCGCTGACCGGCACCAACCTGGCGACCGCGAAGGCTGCTGCTCTCAAGGCGGTCCCCGGTGGTGCCGTCTACCGAGTCGAGACCGACGCGGACGGCGCGACGTACGAGGCGCACATGACCAAGGCCGACGGGACGCGGGTAACCGTGAAGTTCGACAAGAACTTCAACGTCACCTCGACCCAGGACGGAATGGGATTGGGCGGACCGGGCGGTCATGCGGGCGGTACCGCACCAACCTCGAGCGGCGCTGCCATCTAATCGGCCACCAGCCGGTCGGAGACTAGCAGGCCCGGACCACAGGTCCGGGCCTGCTAGTCTGAGCGTCGCTGTCCTGGGAGTCAGTTTCTTTGTCTCCTTTCGGTTGACTAAGATCTCATCCG
>DHJN01000160.1:6650-16863 GCA_002404345.1 Actinobacteria bacterium UBA4719
TTGACTAAGATCTCATCCGAATAGCTCAATTTTAACCGAAAACAGACATTAGTCCGCGAATTTTTCACCCGAAATGACTCAGGACTTTCATTCTGCGAATGCGTCGCGTGACGTGCCCCGCACCCCACACTGGAAAGGCCACGCCAGCATGCTGGAGCTGCCCCGTCGGAACATCCTGCTCGGTGCCTTCGGGCTCGCCGGCCTTGCTGCGGTCAACGCCTGTGGGGGCACAACCGCAGTGCCGCCCACAGCCGAGTCCGTACGCCACGCCGAGGCGCTCCGCCGAAGGCCTGGCCAGCGCGTCGTCACCGCAAGGCTGACGCCACGACCGGTCACGGTCGACCTCGGCGGTCCAGTGGTCAACACCTGGGCCTACGGCGACTCGGTGCCAGGACCACTGCTGCGGGCCCGAGCCGGCGACCTGATGCGGGTCCAGGTGGATAACCGGCTGCCGGCCACGACAAGCGTGCACTGGCACGGGATCGCGCTGCGCCACGACATGGACGGCGTGCCGGGCGTGACTCAGGCCCCGATCAACGCCGGGAGCTCGTTTACCTACGAGTTCACCGTCCCGGACCCGGGCACCTACTTCTACCACCCCCATTCCGGCGTACAGCTCGACCGCGGCCTGCACGGCGCTCTGCTGGTGGACGACCCGGCCGACCCCGGCGGCTACGACGTCGAACGGACCGTGGTGCTCGATGACTGGGTCGATGGCACCGGCCGCACCCCCGAGCAGGTTCTCAAGGGCCTCACCGAGGGTTCAGGAAAGGGCGGCAAGGGGGGAGGCCTCACACCCCTGTTGGGCGTAGCCGGCGATGTCGCCTATCCGCACTACCTGGCCAATGGACGTGTCCCCGCCGCCCCAGTGACCCTGAGCGCCAAGCCCGGTCAGCGGCTGAGGTTGCGCCTGATAAACGCCGGCTCGGACACCGCGTTCCGGGTCGCGCTCGGCGGTCACCGGCTCACCGTCACCCACAGTGACGGGTTCCCCGTCGTGCCCGTGACTACCGACGCGCTGCTGATCGGGATGGGCGAGCGGTATGACGTGCTGGTCACCGTCGGTGACGGTGTCTTCCCGCTCGTCGCAGTCGCCGAGGGCAAGCAGGGAAACGCTCTTGCCCTCGTGCGTTCGGCGGCCGGCACACCGCCATCGGCCTCCGCCCGCCCAACCGAGCTCGCCGGGAAGGTCACCCTAGGCACGGACCTGAGCGCCGCAGATGCGGTCCGGCTCCAGGCCAAGGGCGTGGACCGGCGCCATGACCTGCTCCTGAGCGGTTCGACAACCCCGTATCGGTGGACCGTCAACGGGAAGGCCTTCCCCGACGCCGACCCGTTGCCGATCGAGGCGGGTCAGCGGGTCCGGCTGCGGTTCAAGAACATGACGATGATGTTCCACCCGATGCACGTCCACGGGCACACCTTCGGTCTGGTCCGTGGTGGCGCACGCAAGGACACGGTCATTGTGCGCCCGATGCAGACCGTAGAGGTGGACTTCGACGCCAACAACCCCGGTCAGTGGATGACCCACTGCCACAACATCTACCACGCCGAGACCGGCATGATGACGACCCTGGCCTACAAGTCCTGACCGCGGGCGCACCGTAGGGCAGACACAAAGCCCGGCCGCCTCGTGGCGGCGGCCGGGCTTTATGTCATCGAACTACCGCTGGGACCAGTGATGGGAGCGCGGAGCGCCCCTCAGATCAGATGCTGGTGGCGACGGTGGTGAACAAGCTGCTCAGGTTGTTCCCCAAGACGGTGACGACGGCGATGATGACGACGGCGATGAGAGCCACCATCAGGCCATACTCGACAGCTGTGGCGCCGCGCTCGGGATCCTGACGTCTTGCCTGGAGCTTGATAAGTCGTGACAGCATGTCATGCCTCTTTTGGAGGGTTGCTTTGAGAGAAATGGCCGCCGCTGCGCCCCCTTAAGTGTGTTTGTGACGGTTCGTCGTCGCAATCGCTCTTTAGGCTGGGTATTCATCCAAATGCAGCGACATGACCAACCGAAAAGACCACCCGAAAAGACCAGTGACACAATGCTTCGCTTGTGGTTGTTGTCGTATTGCGCCTGCCCAAGATCGTGGACGACTCCGCCGTCCACGCCGAGCCGCGGCTGGACCCGCACGCCCTGCGGTCAGCGGGGGACAGGGAGGACGATGGTGACGCGGCGGTTGCGTGCACGGCCGGTGCCGCTGGTATTGGGCGCGATGGGGTTGGCGTGACCGAATCCCTGCGGGATCAGGGTCACGTGTAGGCCGACCAGCGCTCGCTGCAGGACGCCGGCGACAGCCAGCGCCCGGGTCCGGGACAGTGCGAGGTCATAGTCGATGCTTCCGAGGTTGTCTGTATACCCGTTGACCTGGATGGTCCCGGTCACGTTCGTGTGGCGAACCTGCTGGGCGAGGTGAGTCAAAGCCGTGCTGGCCGCTGGGGTCAGGGCCGCAGAGTCGAAGGCAAACAGAACGTCCGACCTAAGGACGACCTGCTTTCCGGCTTGGACTTTGGGGACTACCTTGGGATCGGCTCTTGCGATGGCGGGCAGCGCCGTCCGCGCCGGACGCGCCCTCTGGGTCGTAGAGGCCGCGGTCGTGGCGGCGAGCCGGCTCGGCGCGACAGGGTGCGCCTCCTGGTGTCCGGCGGTGGACCCGCCTCGCCAGCTCAGGACCGCCGCCAGCAGCAGCACGGCTACGGTGGCGACGCCCCAGCGACGGCGGGACGTTGAGAGCAGGGCCGTGCCACCGGAGGCAGAAGTGCGCCAACGAGGAGGGTTGGTTCCGTCGGTGTGGTGGAGGGCGCGGTCGTGCCTTTCGCGAGCGATCGCGTTGAGTCCGCCGGTCACGCCGATGACGTCATCGGTCCCTGCGATCTGGGCGAAAAGAGCCCGGGTGTCCCCTTGAACCAACAGGGACTGCAGAGTTGAGTCAGGGCCCCATGTGCCCCATGTGGTGGACAGCCGCACGTTGACGCAGACTCGGCGGCTCGTTGGCCCTGTGCCAGCGAAATTCCCTGTGTGGTTGCCGGACACCACGGCTTCCTCGACCACGAGTGCCTTCGACACAAGGCGCGATGTCAGCGTCAGTCTGAGGTCGTCGAAGCCGGTCATCAACGCATCGACCGCGTCCCCGATCCCGATCCTTGTGAACGCGATCCGATCCTCGCCGGACATCACCACCAGGGTGGCATCGGCGGCGAAGCATGACGTGACGGCGACTCGGTCGCCGGCGTGCAGCGCCGCACCAATTCGCTCGAGAGTCCTGTTGGGATCGTCCATCTCACCACCTCCAACAAGCGTCCCATTCCTTGTCGGTCGCTGTCTGGCGATCGGCGCAGGTGGAGGCTGAGATCTTACCTGCTGGGCTTGATCGGGGGAGTGGACGCGCTCAGCCACTGCTCGAAGGTCAGACTGCCCCGCGGGCCGGGCCCGGTCGGCAGCAGGGAGCCGCCAGTCATGGCACGGCCTGCAGCACCGGGCACCCAGATCCCCACCACGCGTCGTCGCTGGCCGTGCGCGTGGACCACCCGGCGGGCGAGGTCGACCAGCTCGTGCTCCTGCGGCCCGGCGAGCTCAGGTGCCATGCCCACGGCCGGCCCCACGGCGAGGGCGGCCAATGCTGCGGCCACCTCCCGGGCGGCCACCGGCTGGACGCGCATATGGGGCACGATGGCCAGCGGGCCGTGCATGCGCGCCAGGAGCTGCCCGGCGAACTCGTGGAACTGGGTGGCCCGAAGCACGCTGCCCTGCACCGGGCCGGTCAGGACCAGCTCCTCCTGGCGGCGCTTGCCCGCGTAGTAGCCGAGATCGACCCGGTCAACGCCGACGATCGACAGGGCGACGTGGTGGCGGATGCCGGCGCGCTGCTCCGCCGCCAGCAGGTTCTCGGTCCCGGCGGTGAAGAAGGCCACCGACGTGCGGCGTCGAGTGGTGGTCACGTTGCTGACGTCGACGACCGCGTCAACACCGACCAGGGCCTGCGCCAGGCCCATCCCGGTGGTGATGTCGATCCCGCGGGAGCGGGCCAGCACCACCGGCTCCTGCTTCGCGTCCCTGAGTGCTTCGACGACAAGTCCACCGACCATCCCGGTGCCACCCGCTACCGCTATGCGCATCGTGGAACCTCCTCTACACCCGTGGTCGTGCTCAGGTTGCGCGTCTCAAGGCCTTCGAGCCAGCTCACGATGACGTCGAGGGAAAGGCGCAGGTTTCCGACCTGCACGTGGTTCTGGGCTTGCTCGCTGCGGGTGAACAGGCGGGCGGTGACCGAGCGGGCGTTCGTCAGCAGATCGATCTGCTGAGCGAACTGGTGCACGGGAACGTAGTGGTCTTCAGTCCCGGCCATGACGAGCACGTCTTGGGTGAGGTCACGCGACAAGCTCCTGGTCTCATAGCACATCGTTTCTCGCAGGAAGTCGTATGGCGTCGAGGTGCCGGTGACGTGCATGCCCTGCCTCACTCCCCATTCGACCACGAGGCTTTGGCGCATGACAGCGCCCACCATGGGGTTGACCACCGCCGATGCCCTGGCCCACAGGAGCGCCCGGATCGCGTGTCGCCGGGCAGGGGAGAGCTGGCCCATGATCACTTCGTAGAAGTCCACGAGGACGTCGTCGCAGACGACGCGACGCACTCGTGGCTCCTTTGCTGCGGCTCGCACAGTAAGGCAGCCCCCGAGGGAGATGCCCAGCAGCGTGACGTCATCCAGGTCGAAGTGGTCGAGCACGGCGGTCACCGGGCGGTCCCAGTCCGGGTGCATGGGCAGGTGCCCGTCTTCAAGGGCGGCGCCCTGACCCGGGCCATCGAAGGCCACGATGTCGTAGCCGGCATCGCGCAGGAACAGCAGCGCCGGAAACCACTCCTCGATGTAGCTGTCGAAGCCGCCGAAGACGACGATCGTGCTCTTCGGGGTTGGCGGGGTGAAACGGTAAGCGTAGAGCCGTCCGTTCCCGTAGGGGACCTGGAGGTGCTCGGCCTCGTTGACCTGGAACACCTCGCGCATCGTGTGCATGAACCTGAGCCGCGCCGGTTGCTTCGCTGGATCGTCGGGGAACATGTAGAACTCCGCGGAACGCAGGAACAACGCACCGTGCAGGAGGCGGCCATCCTCGTAGGCTTCGTGGGAAAGCTGGCTGATCTCACGGGTGTAGTCCCGGTAGTCCTTGATGCGCGGCGCCACGAAGCGCATCGCGTCAACCATCTCGGCGGACCCGTCGCTGAACCGGTTGAGCTGGAAGTTGACGCTGATGTCTGGATGGATCTCGTGGTAGCCGACGGCGAATATGGAACCTTCTTTGTGGAGTGAACCTTCGTTCGTCAGTGTCGCAAGAGCGTTCGGCCGTGTCAAGAGTGAATATTCATTCTGATCGACCAATGTGCGGAGCGAAGGTTCGTTGTATTTTGTTGCAATGTCCACGTTGACGGATGAGAACCGTGCCCGACGGCGAACGCAGATCCTGGATGCTGCCCGCACGGCCCTCCACCGGCACGGCCTGGAAGCCGTGACGATGGAGGTCATCATCGCGGAGTCGGGCTTGTCGACCGGCACCGTGTACAAGTACTTCCGCGGCAAGGACGACATCCTGCGCGCGGCCGTGCTGTCCTCGATGGACGACCTGTTGCAGGTGCTGCAGCCGGTGCTCGACCGCAGCCCGACTCCCGCCCCCGAACGGCTGGTCGCCGAGCTCATCCAGCAGATCAGCGCATTTTCCTCGAGCGGGGCGGTTGACCTCACCGAGCTGGCCGTGCACGGCTGGAGCCAGGCGCAGACGACCAAGGACCTCAAGGCCGATGTGAGCGCCGCGTACTCCGCCTTCCGTTCCCGCCTGGCGGACGTCTGCGGCCGTTGGCAGGACGAGGGGACGGTCCGGCGCTCCGTCGAGCCGGCGGAGGTCGCCGAGCTGCTGCTCTCAGTCGTGCTGGGGTACGTCGCACAGAAGGCACTCACGGGACAGGGAAGTGCCGAGTCACACGCGGGCGGGCTCAGAGCCCTGCTCGGCCGCGGCTAGTCTGCAGACGTCGTCGTGCGCCAGCACTGCCGGTTTGAGATATCAGGGAAGGACCGACAGATGCTGCGCATACTGATGCCGCGGTTCTACGTAGTGCTTGGTGCTCTGACCACGGGCGCATTTGTTCTCATGCTCGACGCACGATCGCGCGATGACACACCAGCGACTCTGGGCTGGTTCCTGGGATTCGCGCTGGGCTTGGCAATGCTGGTGGCAGCAATCGTCATCTGGAGCCTGATGAGAAGGGTGCGACCAGAGTCCCGGCGAGGCCGTCACGCCGAGCGCTGATGCCTGCCTGACTGCTCCCCTACCTGACTATGGTGGCTGCGCCCTAGCCGGCAAGGTCTCGGTGGCGGAACGCCGCGGATCCACCCGCGAGGAGTGCGCCGGCGACCATCGTCAACCACACGATTCCGGCCAGCTTCGCATCCGGCCCGGGCAGCACCGGGGAGTGGGTGAATGGGCTGAAGTCCATTACCCATCGGGGCAGTCCCCACAGCTGGCCGAACTCAGCGACCACGATGAACGCGGCATAAGCTCCCCACCCGACCGCGGTCGCATGAGGCCACACGCCCCAAACGGCCACGACCAGACCGACCAGGACCCAGGCAGCCGGGATCCGGGCGAGGGCCGCAACTGTGATGCGGAGGACCTGGCTGGAGTCGCCGACCGCGAGGGCATGGCCGAGTCCGGTTGTCACCCCAGCGACCAGCAGTAGCCAGGCAACTCCGGCCAGGGCAAGCAGCCAGTGGCTGGCGGCCCACGGGATGCGCGGTGAAGCGGTGGCCAGGACGGCTTCGGCGTGGCCGGCGGACTCCTCCGTGCCCAGCCTCGCGACCGCCGAGATCCCGTAGGCGGCGACGATCGTGCTGAACAGACCCAGCTCCGCGGCCAGGAAGGCATCAGTCAGGCCCTGTTCGCCGCCAAGCTGTTGGATGATCTTGGCCATCCCGGGGGAGTCCAGCAGACCTGCGACGTTGTGTGCGATCGAGCCCATCACGAAGGCCAGAAGGGCGGAGCCCGCCGTCCAGGCGAGCAGCAAAGGGCGCTGCAGCCGCCACGCCAGACCGATGGGGGAGCTGAGCCGGCCAACGGCCGGGCCGGGCTGGTCGCGTAGCAGTCCGGAACCAAGATCGCGCCGGCGGCGCAGCGCGAACGAGGCGGGCATCAGCAGTGCGGTCGCGGCCAGGGGCAGCACGAGAACCGACCAACGGTCACCGGCGAAGGCCCGGATCTGCTGGTTCCAGCCGATCGGGGAGAGCCAGGAGAGCCAGCCGGGCCCGGCCTCGGCCAGGTCGCCGATCGCTCTCGCCATGTAGGCCAACGCGATGACCATGAAACCCAGACCGTTTGCCGCCCGGCCGCCCGTCGTCGCCTGCGCCGCCACCGCGGCTACCGCGGCGAAGCACAGGCCGGTCGCGGCCCAGCCGGCGCCGAAGACCAGCGAACCGCTGATCGGCAGCCCCGCCCCCGCCAGCCCGGCGGCTGCCAACAGGCCCATCAGGGCGCTGGCGCCACCCACCACCAACAGTGCGGCTGCCAGGGGAGCCGCCCGGCCCACAACCCCGGCACCGACCAGTTCCAGTCTGCCGGTCTCCTCCTCGGCCCGAGTGTGCCGCACCACCAGGATGACCATGAGGACGGACAGCAGCGCGGCATACACCGCTGTCATCTTGATCATGGCCAGTGCGCCCAGGGACGTCGGGTCGTAGATCGGCCCGTAGAGGGCAACCAGAGCTGCCGTGGAGTTGATCGTGTTCGCGGCCGCGATCCGGGAGGATTCGTCGGGGTACAGGTCGACGGTTGCCGTGGCGGAGAACGTGGCGATCGCCACGAAGAAGCCGACCCACGCCGGTATCAGCCAGCGGTCGCGGCGCAGAGCCAGTCGTACCAACGCCGCCGTCCCGGTCAGCTCGCCCGTCATGGCTGCGCTTTCTGGTAGTAACGCAGGAACAGCTCCTCGAGCGTCGGCGGCGCGCTGGTCACGGCCGTGACTCCGCCAGCGCTCATCGCCGCCATCAGCGGCGCCATGCCCCTGGCCTCCACGCTGGCGGTGATTCGTTGGCCCTGTACCACCACGTCGTGCACGCCGGGAAGGTCAGCAAGGCCTTCGGGCACGGTGGTGAGATCGGCCGATACCGTCGTGCGGGCAAGGTGGCGGAGCTGGGCCATCGTGCCGCTTTCCACCACCTCTCCATCGCGGATGATGCTCACCCGGTCGCACAGGGCCTCTACCTCGCTCAGGATGTGACTACTGAGCAGCACCGTGCGGCCATCGCCGCGCACCTCGTTGATGTAATGGCGAAACTCCTCCTCCATCAGCGGATCAAGGCCCGAAGTGGGCTCGTCCAGGAGCAGTAGCTCCACGTCGCTGGCCAACGCAGCCACCAGGGCCACTTTTTGCCGGTTCCCCTTGGAGTAGGCCCGGCCCTTCTTCGTGGGATCCAGCTCGAAGCGCTCGATGAGACTGGCCCGTCGTTGCGGCTCGAGTCCACCGCGAAGCCTGCCCAACAGGTCGATCACCTCACCGCCGGTGAGAGTGGGCCACAGCGCCACGTCGCCGGGCACGTATGCCAACCGCCGGTGCAGGTCCACCGCATCGAGCCAGGGATCACCGCCAAGGAGGCGCATGGTGCCTGCATCGGCCCGCAGCAGGCCGAGCAGGATCCGCAGGGTGGTGGTCTTTCCGGCACCGTTGGGTCCCAGGAATCCGTGGACCTCCCCCTGAGCCACGCTCAGGTTGAGCTCGTTGAGCACCTTGGTTCGACCGAAGTGCTTGACCAGGCCGACCACGTCGATGACTGCTGATGGGTTACCCGAAGGAGCGTCCACAGCGCCAAAGGTAGACCCAGAATCCCCACCGGTGGAGGGGGTATCTTGGTGGGTGAGTCCCGCTTGTGCGCGCTGATTTCTGGAATATCGAGAATTCTGGACTGGGGATCGATAAAATCGGTGTCCCAGGGGTTTGAGCACGACGCAGGTGAGGACGATGGATGTCGATGTTGCGCTCCGCGCTGCGTGGTCGCCTGCCGGGTCTGGTCACGGGCGCGCTGGGTGTCGTCCTGCTCGGGGTGGCGATCGCCATCACGGTGACGGCGGGCCGCGACGCCGCGCTTGCCAACATCGACAACGCGCTGACCTCTGATGCGGCCTCGCACGCCAGCGCTCTGACGGAGTACTTCCAGCGTGCGCAGAGCATCGACCTGCTCTTGGCTCAGAACTCGGCGTTCTGGCAGTTCGAGCCCGGCCGGGCTCGGCTGTCAGGGCCGCAAGTCACCATCGCCTCGGCGAAGACGAGTGAGGCGGTGGCGTACATGGTGAAGCTATACCCCGGCTGGATCAGCGAAGCCTGCATGATCAACGGCACCGGTACCGAATGGGCCCGGGTTGTGCGGGGCAGGATCGCCCCGGCGTCGGAGCTGTCAAGTCAGGAGGCCAAGAGCCCGTTCTTCGCACCGACCCTGCGGCTGCCGCAGGGCAGCGTCTACCAGGCTGCCCCGTACGTGTCCCCCGACACCCACACGTGGGTCATCTCCAACTCCACTCCGCTGGTCAGCGCCTCCGGCCGGCCGTGGGGGATGGTGCACTTCGAAATCGTTTTGGACACCTTCCGCCCGGGTGCCGACGGAGCAGATAACCAGCGCTTCTCCGACCTCATCGTGGACAACCGCACCGGTCATGTCCTTCTGGACAGCGGACGACCGCTGGTTGGCGCAGCCAGCCTTGGCCGAGACGGGTCGGCGGGGCTGCGGGCGCTTGTCGCGCGGCCTGCTGCCAATGCCTCTGCAACGGTGGACGGACAGCGCCTGGCGGTGGCCCGGGTGCCTGTCCAGGAGAACAACCACAACTCCTGGTCTGTGGTGGTCGCGGCGCCCCCCGAGGCCATGGCGTGGTCCAGGTCGATCGGGCCCGCGCCAGTGGCGACGGCCCTGGCTGCCCTGCTGCTGCTGGCGTTCGCCGGCCTCAACCTGCGCGCCAGTAACCAGGCAAGGCATCAGGGCGAGGCGCGCTACCGGGCGCTGATCGACCAGTCCTCCGACCTGGTCCTGGTGGTCGACCGCGCCGGCCGTGCCAGCTTCGTCAGCCCGTCGGTGGACCGGCTGCTGGCCTCCCCCGACCCGGACATCTTCACGGCCGCCCTGGCTCCCGCCGACGCCGGTCTGCTCGACGTCGTCGCCGCTGTCGACCCCCTGGACCGGGCGCG
>DHJN01000174.1 GCA_002404345.1 Actinobacteria bacterium UBA4719
CACACGAGGTGGTTCGAGTCATCACGGAGCGGCCCCGGGAATCTCGTATTTCGTAAGCCTCACGCTACACGGTGAGGGTACCTTCTGGCTTGCCGGGGGTCACCGACTCACCGGATCGACTCACCGGATCAGCGCGTCGGGAGCCAGATCTGGTTGCTGCCGACCTGTGCCATCCGCTCCTCGGCGAGGTGGTCCGCAGCCTCTGCCGGTGAGATTCCCTTGTCTGCCGCGACGCGCAGCACCGACCCCGTCGCGTCGAAGATGCCCGCAGTGCGTTGCTTGGCCCGAGCGAAGTCGAAGCCGTGGAGCTCGTCGCTGACCTGGATCACGCCACCGGCATTGACCAGGAAGTCCGGCGCATACGTGATGCCGCGAGCCATCAGGGTCTGGGCCGTTCCCCCGGCGCCCTCGACGACGAGCTGGTTGTTGGCTGCTCCGCACACCACCTTGGCCTGCAACACCTTGACGGTCGCGTCATCGAGCGCGCCACCGAGTGCGCACGGGGCGTAGACGTCCAGCTCGGACCGGACCAGGGCTGAGACGTCCGCTGCCACGTCGATCTCGCGGTGCTTCTCGCGCAACGCCTTCACGGCCGAGCTGTTGACGTCGGTCACCACCACGCGGGCACCGTTCTCCAGCAAGAGGGCTGTCAGGAGGTGGCCCACCTTGCCCACTCCGGCGATACCGACGGTCTTGCCGGCCAGGCTCGGGTTGCCCCACACGTGGGCAGCGCTCGCGCACATGCCCTGGAAGACGCCGTACGCCGTGAGCACCGACGAGTCCCCGGCGCCGCCGTTGGCCTCACTGCGGCCGGTCACAAAGCGGGTCTCCTTGCCAATGATGTCCATGTCAGCGACGTAGGTGCCCACGTCGGCGGCCGTGACGTAGCGGCCGCCCAGGCTCTGGACGAACCGGCCGAACGCGCGCAGCAGAGCCTCGCTCTTGCCGGTGGCCGGATCGCCGATGATGACGGCCTTGCCGCCACCGTGGTCCAGGCCGCAGAGGGCGTTCTTGTAGGCCATGGCGCGTGAGAGGCGAAGCACATCCTGAAGGGCGGCCTGCTCCGACTGATACGGGTAGAAGCGCGTGCCACCCAGGGCTGGCCCCAGTGCCGTGGAGTAGATGCCGATGATCGCTCGCAGGCCGGTGGCCCTGTCGTGACAGAACGCGACCTGCTCATGTCCCAGTGCGGAAAGCAGCGGCTGGGCAGACGGTGATCCCTGCGAGGGTGAGGTCGAGGGTGAGGTCGAGGGTGAGGTCGAGGTGGATGGCGGTGACATGGTCACGGTGGTGACTCCTTGTGTTCGAACCTTGGGTGCGAGGTCCTTGCGCGCATTCAGCCTATGCCGGGCCTGGGCCGGGCCTTGACAACGCCGGGGTACTAGTCACTTCAGACAGTTGATATGGCCCTAACGCAGCGTTCCATTTGTCGGGTGGATGCCCCAAAATGAGCATTAATGATCTCTTTGTTTCACTCGGGAGGACCCATGACACACCGCACCGATCAAGCCGAGGCTCTCTTGACCCCGGCCGAGGTTGCAGCCCTCTTCCGGGTGGACCCCAAGACCGTCACGCGGTGGGCCAGAGCCGGGAAGCTCACGTCGCTGCGCACCCTCGGGGGTCACCGCAGGTATCGCGAGTCCGAGATTCGTTCTCTCCTGGGTAGGGCGGGTATCGCCTCCTGACGTGAAGCCGCGCAGGTCATCCGTGTTCGCAGGTCATCCCTGTGGAGCGGGGCTTGCTTGAACGAGTCGCCCAAGGTCACATGGGACGATGGTCACTCACACTTATGAGGGAGACCAGATCCATGATCGATCATCGGACCAGTTCGGCCATTGCCAAGAAGCGGTTGAGCGCGAGGGACCTTGCCCTGGTTGCTTCTTTCGCCGCATTGATCGCGGTGTTGGGGCTTCCTGGCAGCATCCATCTGTTCGGCAACGCGGTGCCGATCACGCTGCAGTCGATGGGCATCATGCTCGCAGGCTCGATCCTGGGCTGGAAGCGCGGGGCACTCTCGGTGGTGGTCTTTCTGGCGCTGGTGGCGGCGGGGCTGCCCCTGCTCGCCGGTGGGCGAGGTGGGCCCGCGGTCTTCTACGGTCCCAGCGCTGGTTACCTGGTTGGTTACGCCTTGGGGGCCGCCGTGATCGGTTGGCTGGTGCAGCGTCGGCTGCCGGCGTACCCGTTGTGGTGGGGCGGCCTGGCCAACGTGGTGGGTGGCATCGGTGCGGTTTATCTGCTGGGGATACCCGTCCTGGCGGCAGTCACTCACACCTCGCTGCTCCTCGCCGCGGGCGGGTCGCTGATGTTCCTTCCGGGCGATGCGATCAAGGTGGTCATCGCCACGGCGGTGGCCTCCGCCGTCCATCGCGGAAACCCGGGGATCACGGAGGGCAGTGCAGGCACCAAGAATGAATTGGTGGGCGAGCGGGTCAGCGCGCGTTGACCTGCACGGTTGTTCAGGAACGGGAGCAGTCGCGGTTGTATGACGTCGTGTCCCGCGCTGTGCAAGACGGTGATGCGTTCGCGGTCCTGGATCCAACCTGGCCGCAACCGTTCCGGGAGGTGGCGACCGAACAGGTCGAGTCTGCCGTTTCCAGCGGCATGGTCGGCTGCGGTGACATGGTGGTGTTCAGCTCCGGGTCGACCGGTCGGCCACGAGGGATCGTGCGCACGGTCGAGTCCTGGCAGGCCAGCCTCGCCTCTTTGAGCGATCTCACCGGGATAACCCAAGCGGACCGGGTGTGGCTGCCCGGCCCGCTGTGGTCCTCGCTTTTTCTGTACGGCGCGTTCCATGCCGGCGCAGTGGGTGCACAAATGATCTTCTGTGATGACGAACCTGACGAATCTGCCGGGGCGACAGTGCTGCACTGTGTCCCCTCCCAGCTTCCGGGACTGCTGCAGCGAGCGGAGGCTGGCGGGCTGCCTCGCGTTCGACTTGTGGTGGTCGCGGGTGATCACCTTGCTACCCCGTTGACGAAGCAATGTGAGCTGGCCGGTTGGCGCGTGGTGGAGTACTACGGCGCGGCCGAACTGTCGTTCGTGGCGTGGCGTGACGGCAGCGAACCGTTCCGTGACTTTCCTGGGGTCGAGACCGAGCTGAGGGAAGGGACGCTGTGGGCGCGTTCGCCCTACCTGGCCCGTGGCTACCTCGCGGACGCCGGCCTGCTGGCGGACAACGTGACGGGCCAGGTGACATCCCATGCGACGGCCCGAGCAAGCGCCCCCTTCCGACTCGACCCGCAGGGTTGGGCCACGGTCGGCGACCTGGCCCGAGCGGTCGCCGGTGGGTTCGAGGTCCTGGGGCGCGGCAACGCCGCGGTCACCACGGGCGGGCATACCGTGGTCGTGGAAGAGGTCGAGCGGCTGCTCCGGGGGCTCCCCGGCGTGGATGACGCCGCCGTGCTCGGGCTGCCGCATTCGCGGTTGGGGCAGGTGTTGACGGCCGTCGTGGTGGGGTCCGCAGTGGATGCCACCTTGCGTGCGGCAGTGTCCGTGATGCCGGCCCCTTCGCGTCCGCGGCGCTGGTTGCACGCGGATGCCCTGCCACTGACCTCCGGCGGCAAGCTTCACCGTGACGCCCTACCGGGTCTCGTCGCGAGGCTTCAGCAGCCATGACTGGGATGACCGGCTCCGTCGACCGAACACCGGTGGTGATTGCGGCCCGCCGCACCCCGATCGGCACGGCCGGGCACTCTCTGGCGAGGGTCGATCTCGTGGGCTTGCTGGCGCCGGTGCTTCGCGCCCTGGTGGATGACCTCGGCCCGGACGCGCCGGGGGTGGATGACGTGGTGATCGGCAACGTCAGGGGACCCGGTGGCAACCCGGCCCGGGTGGCCGCGCTCGCCGCAGGGCTAGGCACGGGAGTGCCCGGGGTGACGGTGGACCGTCAGTGCGGCAGCGGTCAGGAGGCGGTCCATCAGGCCGCCACTTCCGTCCTTGCCGGTGTCGCTGACGTGGTCCTGGCCGGGGGAGCGGAGAGCGCGAGCACGGCACCGTGGCGCCTGGCCCGCCCGACGACGTCCACCGGTATGCCGATGCCGTATGAGCGCGCGCCCTTCGCGCCCGCCGAGATCGGCGACCCCGACATGGGACCGGCCGCGGAGACGGTCGCGACGATGTGTGGGGTGACCAGGGAGCGCCAGGATGCCTACGCTGCCCGATCCCACGCGTTGGCGCTGGCCGCAGCAGGGGCTGGTGCCTTCGATGCCGAGCTCGTACCCGTCGCGGGCGTGGCCTCAGATGAGCGACCGCGTCGGTTGAATGAGGCTGCCCTGGCGCGGATGCGACCGGCGTTCGTCCCCGGTGGCACGGTGACGGCCGGCAACTGTTGCGGGGTCAGCGACGGCGCGGCAGCGGTCGCGATCGTGCCGGCATACCTGCGGGCGGCGTTGGGTGTTCCCGGCTTGGCCCTGCGGGGGTGGGTCTGCGTGGGACTGGATCCCAACACCCCGGGCCTGGGGCCGGTTCCTGCGGTGGAGAAGCTGTTGAAGGGCGCCGGGATCGGCCTCGCCGAGGTGGGCGTGCTGGAGATGACCGAAGCGTTCGCCGCGCAGGTCCTGGCCTGTACCGATGCGCTCGGCCTTGACCCACTGGACCCCCTGGGTTCTGACGCAGCCCGGGTCTGTCCGCAGGGTGGCGCGATTGCGATGGGTCACCCGTGGGGCGCGTCCGGGGCGATGCTGCTGGTGCGGTTGTTCGCCCAGATGGTGCGGGTGGACGGGCCCCGTTACGGGATTGCCACGTGCGCCATTGGCGGCGGGCAGGGACTTGCGCTGCTCGCGGAGCGGGTGGGTTAGTTGATCCGGATCGACGGCGTGAGCCACCGGTACGGCGACCGGGAAGTGCTGAAAGACATCGACCTTTCGCTGGTCGAGGACCGCATCGGGGTCATCGGAGCCAACGGGTCCGGCAAGTCGACGCTGGCCAGGCTGCTCAACGGTCTGGTGGTTCCTTCGACCGGGCGGGTTCTTGTGGACGGGATGGACACAGCCCGTGACGGGGCAGGAGTTCGTCGTAAGGTCGCGTTCGTCTTCTCCGACCCGGACGCGCAGATCGTGATGCCCACCGTCGCCGAGGACGTCGCGTTCTCGCTGCGCCGCCACGGACTGGGCAAGGCGCAGGTGGCGGAACGGGTGGCGGAGATCCTCGCCCGCTTTGGGCTGGGCGGCCACGCGGACCACCCGGCGCACCTGCTTTCCAGCGGCCAGAAGCAGCTCCTGGCGCTCGCCTCGGTGCTGGTCACCGAGCCGGAGGTCCTCGTCTGCGACGAGCCGACGACCCTGTTGGACCTGCGCAACAGCCGTCAGGTGTCGGCACTCCTTGAGGGCTTGCCGCAGCGAGTCGTCTTGGTCACCCACGACCTCGAGCTTCTGCGCGGGTGGCAACGCGTGCTGGTCATCGACGAGGGCCGGGTCGTCGCCGACAGCCCAGCCGCACAGTCCATCGGGCACTACCAGGCGCTGATGGGGGCAGGCCGGCCATGCTGACCAGCACCTACCAACCGGGCACGTCCCCGCTGCACCGTGCTGGGGCGGGCGTGAAGCTGCTCGGGTTGCTCGTCTTCTCCACCGTGCTGGTTGGCTGGCAGTCGCCCGTCACGGTCCTGGTCGGCTTCGTCCTGGTGGTCGGGCTCTACGGCCTCGGCGGGTTCGGCGTCCGGACGCTCGTATCCCAGGCATGGCCGTTGCGCTGGATCGTGCTGCTCTTGTTGCCGTTCCAGTGGTGGACCGCCGGCTGGCAGGTAGCCGTCGGGGTCGTGGGTACCCTCGTGGTGGCCGTCTTGGGGGCCGCGCTGATCAGCCTGACAACCCGCGTTACCGATCTGCTGGACGTGATCGCCCGTTTGCTCGAGCCAGCCCGAGCCTTGGGGGTCGACCCGGAGCGAGTCGCCCTCCTGTTCGCGCTGACCATCCGCGCCGTTCCCGTCATAGCCGGCACACTTCACGAAGCCCGCGACGCGCGGCGCGCCCGCGGACTCGAACACAGCACCCGAGCCCTGGTCACGCCAGTGGTCGTGCGCACCATCCGGCACGCAGATCGGGTCGGGGACGCCCTTGCGGCTCGGGGCATCGACGACTGACCTCCCGCAGACCGGTGCACTGCCCCCCCGGTGGGCGCTTGTCCGCCTGCTGTCAACGGCCTCGCGGCTTGGGATGCCGTGACGCCCAAGGGAGTGCTGGGTGGCGTGGGCATGGACAATGTGACCCCGATGTACTGGGACGTCGCGGACGACTTCACGCCGCTCGGTGTCTGGACCTGGCGAGCCGCTGTCTGCTTCGTCGACCTCCCGATCTCCCCGACCACCCCCCACCCCGTGTACGCAGAACTCGCCGAAGACCGACGTCCGACTGGGTGGCTGGGCGGGTCTGACCGCCAGCCGTTCCGGTTCATACGTCACCGTCAACACGACGTACGCCCACTACGCCCCCACCCAGGACAAGTTCGTCCCAGCGGGTGGCATCCGCGGAACCGTCCAGTCCCGCACCTCGAGTACCTCCCCCTGGGTGAGTCTCAAGTGGGTATACCCGGGCGCGACCGGCAAGACCTCCTTCCGCTATTCAGTTTCCACGGCGCGCGACTACCGCGTGGTCTTCCCGGCGACGTCCATGATCTGGGGCGCCACCAGCAACATCGCGCGTAGGTGATGTCTGCGCACGGTTACCGCCGCTGAGATTGGTGCAGAAGTGGGCGGGAAATGGGCGGATTCCGGCCTGGGAAGTGAGCAGTTCGCGGACCTACCTTCGGTCACATCAACAGGCGCCAACCCGGTGCCAATCGACAACCCTGAGGACATCATGAACAACGCCGTTACCACCACCACATCCACCGCCACCGCCACATCCACCGCCACATCCACCGCCACCCGTCGCCTCGCCACCCGGATCGGGACCGGCCTCGCGATCACCGGCGCAGCCGCCGCCCTGAGCTTCGCCGGCGCGGGCGCAGCGTCCGCGTCGTCATACGGGTCCTACGCGCTGGCCCCGGGCCAGGGAGCCTGCAGCCCAACCCAGTACGCCTCGTACCAGGTCCGTGCCGATGGCTGGGCCACGGGTCAGGGCGCCAAGTTCAAGCTGCTCCGCAACGGACAGGTCATCCTGAGCACAGCGGGTCGGTACCAGGGCTGGGCAGCCGAGCTGCGCACCTCCTACGGTACGTTCGCCGACCCCGGCTACTACTCGGTCTGCGCTCAGAACACCGGCACCACGAACACGATCGCGACCCTTCAGCTGCGTACCGACTACGAGTTCTGACTCACCGAGCTCTGACTCACCGAGCTCTGACTCACCGAGCTCTGACTCAAGCTTCGTCGCCACCGCGGCCACCGTCTGGACCCACGAGGTCCGGCCGGTGGCCGCGGCCTTGCGCGCGTGTGTGGAGCCTGGCAGCGCGTTCGCTGTCGAGGTCATGTCGCGGGACGGTCTTGTGCGTGCCGAGCCTGGAGTGGCCAGAGCTCGCAGCGACGCTTGCCCCGATGCTTGCCCTTCCTCGGCAACCGCAGGAGGATCTTCTTGTCCACGCGGCGCGGCGCGCCTGCCGGACCACAGATTCTCGGCGAGGGGAGCGACTGATGGCCCGCACGATGGCGGACCGCATTGGAACGGCGCGGCGGCAGAGCTTCGTCGGTCGCTTCGCCGAACTTGAGCTGTTCGACGCGTTGGTGGCGGGCGCGCCAGAGCAGGGCGCGGTCCTGTTCGTATATGGACCTGCCGGGATCGGGAAGACCACCTTGCTTCGACAGTTCGCCACGCGCGGTCAGGAGCTCGGTGTGACCTGCCTGCACCTGGACACTTTGGACCTGCCCCCGACCCTGGACGCCTTGACCCAACGGCTGTCAGCCGTGCTCGATGCCGAAGACGCGGCCGGGACCCGCACGATCGTCCTGCTCGACGGCTACGAGCGGCTGGGCGCCCTCGACACTGCCGTTCGGGAACAGCTGGCTCCCCGGTTGCCCGCCGATGTCGTACTCGTGCTGGCCGGTCAGCAGCCACCGTCGCCCGGTTGGCGTACCGACCCGGGGTGGGCGCCACTGCTGCACCTGGTCAGGCTGGGCAACCTCAGCCGGGCCGAGTCCGGTGCCTACCTGACCGGGCGTGGGGTGCCGAGCGACCTGCACCCATCGGCGATCGACTTCACCCACGGGCATCCCCTGGCGTTGGCACTGGTCGGCGAGGTCGTCAAGGAGAAGGGTTCCCTCCCGCCGAGCGACACCGCGGATGTGGTCCGGGTGCTGATCGACCGGCTGCTCGACGCCGTCCCAAGTCGGGCGCACCGGGCGGCGCTGGAGGCGGCTGCACAGGTCCGGGTGATCGACGAGCCGCTGCTCGCAGCCCTGATGGACACCCCGGACGCCGCGGAGATGTTCGCCTGGATGCGCGGGCTGCCGTTCGTCGACGCCGGGCCGTCCGGTCTCTCCCTGCACGATCTCGCCCGGGAGGTGCTGGCAAGCGACCTGCGGTGGCGACACGCGCAGCGCCACGCCGAGCTTCACCACCGTGCCCGCCAGTACTACCTGGACCGGCTCGATGGCGCGGACCCGGTCACCCAGGCGGTAGCCCTGCTGGATCTGATCTACCTACACCCAGACCTGCGGGAGTTCCTTCAGCCTCCCGACGAGGCCGCGCCGCTGAGGGTGGAAGCCATCCGCGCTGGTGACGAGGCTGCGGTCGCCGACCTGGTTGCCCGCCATGAGGGCGAGGAGTCGGCAGCCATCGCCCGCCGCTGGATGGCGCGGCAGCCAAGCGCCTGGTTGGTCGTCCGAGGGCCCGACGGTGACGTCCTCGGAACCGTCTGCCTGCTTGCGCTCGACGTCCTGGCGCCGGACGAACGAGAGGAGGACCCGGCCGTAGCAGCGGCTTTCACCGAGCTGGGCGAGCATTCGCCGCTGCGGCCGAACGAGACCGCCACGCTGATCCGGTACTGGCTTTCCCGAGACCACTACCAGTCGGTCTCCCCGGTGCAGAACCTGATCGCCACCCAGCTGGCACGGCACTACCTCACCACCCCGGGACTTGCTGTGACGCTGCTGCCGTTCGCCCATCCGCAGGAGTGGGAGGCGCTCTGCGCGTACGCCGACCAGAGACGCGCACCGAGTGGAGACTTCACCGTTGACGGCCGCCAGTTCACGACGTTCGTGCACGACTGGAGAACGGTGCCACCCGCCGCCTGGGTAGCCAAGCTGTCCCTGCAGGAGATCGGAGCCACTCCGGTTGTGACAGCACCAACCGATGCCAGCGCCTTGCTGGTGCTCAGCGAAGATGAGTTCACGGCCGCGGTCCGTAAAGCGCTGCGTGACTACACCCGCCCCGATCGGCTCCGCGGCAATCCGTTGCTTCACTGCCGCCTGATCACTACCCGGCTGGCGAGTACGGAGCCGATGACGGAACGAGTCGGCCTGCTCCAGACCCTGGTCAAGGACGCCGTCGAAACGCTGACGGTCGCACCCGCGGACCGGCGGTTGCATCGCGTGCTCGTCCGCGCCTACCTGTCCCCCGCGCGCAGCCTGGAGCGCGCGGCGGAGGTCCTGGAGCTGCCCTCCAGCACCTTCCGCCGGCTCCTGGGCACGGCCAGCGCCAGAGTGGCAACCGTGTTGTGGCATCAGGAACTGGATGCCTAGCCCACCAGGAGATCACCCCTCATCGGCGCTCAGCCGGTCTGGCCACCCCGTGGCTTGGCTGTGGTGTAGGCGTCCATCGCGGCGCGGAGGTTCTTGCCCATCCGGGTAGTTTCAGAAACTTCCACCCCCAGAGCAGCCCGTAGCTCAGCTCCCCCCTCGGTGTTGGCACGGAGGGCGTTGATCAGTTCGTCTGCGAGCTCTTGTACGTGGTCCGCGAGTGCGTCATGAAGCGCACCGTAGGGCTCGGTGGCTTTCATCATTACTCCGGCCAGTACCTGCACCGGGTCGGTAAGGTTCTCAGTCATCGTCATCCTTCGGTGTTGGTTGTCTCGGATCATAGGGCGTCCAGGTGAGTCACGACCCCGCCACCTCCCCGCGCAGGGCCAGGTCGGTAAGGTCTGCCCAGAGTTGCCGCCCTTCGCGGCCAACCTCCGTCGACGACGAACACGCTGCCGCCGAAGTCGGATGCCAGGGCGGTTTCGCTGGCCGGCTGCGTGATGGCAACACGTACTCATACGGTTGGGCACCTCGAGGCCGCGGCGCGGGCGGCCCACACCTGTTGGCCCCCGCTGCGATTCTTACAGCGGGGGCCGGTCGGACACTGGGTTGGGGGGCGTGCCGACAAATAGACTTTAGGAGTGAGACCTTTGAATTTCCTTGGACGATCTACGCTCCCGTGGCCGGATCTGGCGCTGTCGGTGAGGGACCAACAGCCACATCAGCTCAGCTCGGGCTGATGTGGCTGCTTGGTCCTGCCGGGTGTCGAACCGCTAGCTCTTGGGGCGACACCAGGTGGGCGGACCCGGCGGTAAGGGGAATGCCGCCGGGCCCGCGGTCTACTTCAGGCCGACGTAGGCGTCGATGTCGACCTTGTTGCCGGCCGAGGCCGGGTTCCGTGTGCTGAGAACCGTCACCTTGATGGTGTGCGGGTTGGCGCTTCCCAGGTTGGTCGCCTACCACACGAGGGTGGCCGGTTGCAGCGTCGGGGAGTACAGGTCGACGGTCTGGGCAGGACCGCCGTCCACCGAGACACTGGCCATTCCGCGGTCCGGGCCGGTGGTCGAAACCCACGCGACCGTGGATCCTGACAGTCCGGTGCTGTTCTGTGCGAAGGCGCCAGTTGTGCTCGACTCGTGGACCGAGCCGTTATAGGCGCCGGAGAGGTTTGCCCGGAGAGGCCGTATTCCCCTCCGAGGCAGGGCTGTGGATAACCGGACGGGGACGGAAACCCGCGACGCCGGCGAAACCCGTTGCCCCCATACAGAACCCTGCCCTGCGCGACCAACTCATGAGACCCCACTGGCCGGGTCATGGCTGCATTGGTGACACGAAGCCATGGAACCCAGAAAGGCAGCCGGATGTCAGCGGTAGCTGTCTCCGTCCTCCACGACCGGTTGAAGGCGCTGCCCGACGAAGAACCCTGCGACAGGATGCAGACTCAGGCCGATCATGTTGCCAAGGCCCTGACCAGAAACCTGCCGGGACGACAACATCGCCAGGATGATCCACGGTGCAGCCACTGCCAGCCTGGCCGCGTTGATCGTCCAGCCCTGTCGGGTCTCCAGCTCAGCACGGGTTTGGGCGTCCTCACGCAGAAACGCTGACAGCGTGCGCAGCAGTCGGCCCAGGTCGCTGTCCCCGACTTCGCGGGCGATACGCAGGGACTCGATCAAACGATCGGCAATAGGGTCGCTGAGCCCTTCCTTGAGGCGATCCAGGCACTCCTGGAACCTGCCGGTGGACCGGTAGTCCTCGGCGAACGCCGTGACGACCGAGTGGACGTTTGAGCTTGTACAGGATGCTCTGGATGTGAGGTACGGACGGTGTTCGGCGAGATGTGCAACAGCGCACCAAGCCACGCAGAGACCATGACTGGAGTCAAAGAGCCCCGGGCAGGTGGGTCTCGCCGTGTGCCGCTCCCCGGACCGCAATGAGAAGCGCCTCGATGGCACCCTGCTTGGCCACCCAGCCCCGGACTCCCATCTGCACTGCCTCGCTGACCCGGTCATCGGCCCCACCTGTAACGACCACGATCCCGAGGTCGGGCCATCGGTCGAGCAACTGGCGCCCGAGCGCCAACCCGTCCTCACCAGCGAGGGCCATGTCAAGGGCTACGACGTCAATCTCGTGGTGCGAGAACAGTTCCAGGGCCTCCACGGATGACCCAGCGGTACCGACGACCTCGAGGTCAGGCTCATCGGAGAGTCGGTGGGCCAAGGCTTCGGCAAAGACGCACTGGTCATCTATCACTGCAATGCGGATGCGCTTCTGTTTCATCCCGAAAGCCTCGCGGCTGCGACGCCGCGACGTAGCCATCAGAGGCAGGAGCAGTCTCTACGTCAGGTGCACGAGACCGCGCGCGTCAACGCAGGTGGACAGGCCAGGTCTCCTCTGAGGCGTGGGCAGTCATCATCGCGGCCGCCTGCAGACGCGAGTGCACGCTGAGCTTGGTGAGCAGGTTCTGCACGTGCGTGCGGACCGTACACCGTTACACACCAAGTCGATCGGCCATCTGTTGGGTACTCAACCCATCCATGATGCAGCGCATCACTTCCCATTCGCGCTCGGTCAGGAACTTCAGCACCCACAGTGGGTCATCGTTCTGAGGGTGAGGTCGCAGTGCGTCCTGCAGAATGAACGGATCCACCGCAAGGTGTCCCTGATGTGCCAACTCCAACATCTCGATGATGACCCCGACGGACTTCTCCTTGCCGACATAGCCCTCGGCGCCATTGGCAATGGCGTCCGCCACCAGACCCCTGCTGATTGTGCCTGACAGGATCACCACCTTGGTGTCGGGGCTCACCTCATGGATCCGACCGATGGCGCCGAGGCCGTTGCCGTCAGGAAAGTTCACGTCGAGCAGGCACACATCCGGCTGGTGTTCGCGGGCAGCTTCCACCGCCTCATCGGGATCGAGGGCTGTCGCGACTACCGCGTGCCCGTTGTAGGTCAGGGCCATGCTCAGTGCGTCGAGCAGCAGTCTGTGGTCGTCACAGACCAGTAGCCTCACGACGCCGCCGCCTTGGATCCCAGGTCTGGCAGCACGATGCGCGCCGTCATGCCGCGAGCGTTACCTGGCTCGAGCTCGAAGCCGCCACCGCAGGCAGAGACGAGGGCGCGGGTAATCGTCAGCCCGAGCGAGTTGTGAATGGGCACGTACCCAAGCCCGGGGCCGTCGTCGATGACCTGGATGGTGATCTCGTGGACCTTGGCAGTCACGTCAACAGTGACCTGCCCGCCTGGGCCGGACGCTCGCACCGCGTTGTCCAACACGCAGCTAATTGCACGGCCGAGCGCCACCGGAGCGGTGACCGCCATGGCACGGTCAGGGCCGATGAACTCAATCTCGCAGTCGGCTGTGGGCAACGCCCGAAGCACGCAGCGCGATGCCAGGTTGACGACGTCGACGTTTATAGGGCGGTCATCGGCGGTGTCACCGATGACTCCCTCGACCATGTCGGACAACCATTGGGCCTGGTTGAGGATCCCGTCCAAGCGGCGTAAAACTTCACCACCGTGCGCCCCCGCCAGTAGCAGGATGGCCGCCAATGGCTGGCGCAGGTCGTGACATAGCGCTCGTACCGTGTCGACGTTCGGGGGGATCGCCGGCAGTACAGTTGGGATCGCCTCATGCAGAGGTGTGGATTTCATGGACTGTCCTTCGCCCAAATGTCAACGTGGGTAAGACCCAAACTCAGGAGAGGACGCTCAAACCCCGGAACTGAGACATGGTGTGACAAACTGACCAGATCTTTACCAAACCCCTACCAAATCTTGACCTGATTGGCAACTGTAACACCCCGCAACAGTCCGAACAATGCTCATCCGTGAGGAGTCCTAAATCGCCCTTTCGGGCAGCCCGTCCGGGCAAAAAATGGGGTGTGGGTGAGTCCCTTGAGGTGGTGTAAATCGGGTTCCTCAGTTCGGTGACGGTGTGTCGGTCACGGGCATGAAGGAACCACCGCGTGAGGCTTTGTGAGTACCGACAAAAGAACTCACGAAAGGACTTCACGCGATGGCCCTGGACAAGTCTGCCCTGCTCGAGCTGACCGAGGTGATGGAGGCCTACGTCCACGGCGTCTCGACCCGCAAGGTCGACGACCTGGTGGCCGCGTTGGGCGCCGAGTCGGGGATCTCCAAGAGCGAGGTCTCACGGATCTGCGCCGAGCTGGACACCGACGTGGCCGCGTTCAACACCCGCGACCTGGGCCAGCAGTCGTACCCATATGTCTTCCTGGACGCGACGTACTGCAAGGCCAGGGTTGGCGGCGACAAGGGCGGCAAGGGCGCCCGGGTGGTCTCCCAGGCCGTGGTCATCGCCACCGGCGTGTCCGCTGACGGGCGCCGTGAGGTGCTGGGGTGCGCGGTCGGGACTCCGAAACACAGGACTTCTGGACCGATTTCCTGCGGACCCTACGCGACCGCGGACTGGGCGGGACCCAGCTGGTGATCTCCGACCACCACCGCGGCTTGATGAACGCCATCGAGGCCACCATGGCCGGCGCTGCATGGCAGAGATGTCGAGTTCACTTTATTCGCAACGTTTTAGCACGCGTCCCCAAAGGCCAGGCCGACATGGTCGCCGCCGCGATACGCACCATCTTCGCCCAGCCCACCGGCCCCATGGTCCGCGACCAGGTCGAGACCGTCGCGCTGATGCTGCAGCCTCAGCTACCAGCAGTAGCAACCATGCTGCGCGATGCGAAAGAGGAGATCACCGCGTTTGCGGACTTCCCCGAAGCCCACTGGCGCAAGGTGTGGAGCACAAACCCGCTATCTGTTGAACAACGAGGTCAAACGCCGAACCGACGTCGTGGGGATCTTCCCCAACCCGGCAGCCCTACTGCGCCTGGCCACTTGCGTGCTGATCGAGACCCATGACGAGTGGCAGGTCGCCGAACGCCGCTACCTATCCGAGGAATCCATGGCCCAACTCACCCCACCCGCCCCGACCGCAATCACCGCGACCAACACCAAACCGGAGGTGATCGACACCGACACGATCCGCACGGCATAGTTCAACCAAGGTTGCACAAACCGCAGAGCATCACGCGGAACGAGTTACACCACATCGCGGGACTTCATCTGGGGTGTGGTCGCCCTCAGGCGTCGTTGATCTATGGTCCGTTGAGGTCGTGGACATGTCGACGCTGGAAACTGCGCCAATGGGCGTCGCTGCGAATTCCAGCCGGATATGACTCGGTAAGCCCCCAGGTCAGCGTCACGAGGGTGGCGACCAGGACGGCAGGGACGGGGAGCGTCGATCAGGGCAAGAAACCCTCAATCGACGTCGTCGCCAGTCGGGAACGAGGCGACCTGGATGCGGCCGTCATGAACCCTCATCAACGTGAGCGAGCCCCTGCCGACTGGGATGCGCCATTGCTCGCCGTCGACCTTCGTGAGCCCGGCGACCGCGAGCCGGATCATCACCGCGTGCGTCACAGCCGCGACAGCCTCGCCAGGGTGTCGTTCGCCAATGACCTGGAGCGCTCCAATCATCCGGTCCTGGGCAGTGCTCAGTCGCTCCCCGAGTGGGCATGCCGCCCTGTTGGGTGCGGTCCGGTAGGTCAAGCGCCTTCGGGGCGATCGCATTGCGCCCCTTCAGACACAAGGCGTCCGTCGGAGAGGTTCGAGGTAGCCCAGTTCCGTCAGCCGCAACAGGATCCGGTCGGCGCACTCCTCGGCGCCGACCTCCTGCGTGTCAAGGACGAGGTCGGCGTCGACCGGCTCCTCGTAGGGATCGGACACGCCGGTCAGGCCGGTCAGCTCACCTGCCCTCGCGAGCGCGTAGAGGCCCTTGGTGTCGCGCGACTCGCACACCGCCACCGAGGTGGCGACATGCACGAGAAGGAGCGCACCCTGGACTCCACCATCTGTGGGCGCCGTGTTATCTGCAGTCCTGCTGGGACGGGACCATCGCGCCGCTCAGCGCAACCACGCCGGTCGTCATCGGCGAGGTCGGGGAGCACGACTGCGACTCGGCACTGATGATGCCGCTGCTGCGCTGGGCCGACACCAAGGGTGTGAGCTACCTGGCGTGGTCCTGGTTCACCGGCAACTGTGCCGGCGAGCCGGCGCTGATCTCGTCCTACGACGGCACGCCCAGCGGTGAGGGGGCCGGCGTCCGCGACCACCTGCTCGGTCTCCCCAAGTGACACGTCATCCTCACGCGAAACCCGGGTGGACGCTCAGTCCGTGCGGAAACGTCAGTTCGGCGGCTGAAGTGCCACCCGTGACCAGTCCGTGGCCAAACGCCGCCGCACCGGCATCGCCCAGGTCTGTAGCAGACAGGATCAGCTCACCAAGAGTCTGCGTCATGGCCTGGCCGTGTGCAGGCCGCTGCTCGGCGCGAGTTGCCTGCACCGGGTGGCGAGCTGGAGCAGGCTCTTGACCAGCACCTAATCGCGCAGGCCCTGGTCGGCGCTGACGAGCAGGGCCTTGATCTGGTTGCTTCGCTTGTGGTGGTCGTGGACTTGACGGTTCCTCGGCCACCGCTGCCGGCGCCTGGTCAAACGATGCGGAAAGCTCAAGGCCTTGGTCGCCGTGGCCCGATCCATGCTGGCCATCACTTGGCGCCCAATATCCCACTGAGGTGTGTTGCTCCCACCGGACAGTGACCGATGAAGGGAGAATTCCTCCTGAGGAGGAAGGGTCATTATGCCGAAATACCGCAAGTTCACCCAGGAGTACCGCGACGAGGCGGTGTTAATGGTGATTCAAACGCAGCGACCTATCGCTCAGGAAGGGCGTGAGTTGGGCGTCAATAAGGGAACCCTGGGCACGTTGGTTAGTAAGTACCGGGACGAGCACCCGGTGACCGAAGAACTGTCTGTACCGGATCGAGCCAAACTCAAGGAGCTTGAGCGCGAAGTTCAGGGGTCCTGACATAGCTGTC
>DHJN01000206.1 GCA_002404345.1 Actinobacteria bacterium UBA4719
TTGCGGCCAGTAGCCCGAGGGAGAGAACCTCGCCGACGACGAAGCACAGTGCGACGGTGGAACGTAGGACGGGAGCGGGTCGGTGCTGGTAGACCAAGGCAAGCGGAGGCCCGCCGATGCCTGTGGAGGTCTCGGTTATTCCGGTGAAGACGCCGGCAGCCACGAAGGCGAGACGTCCGGGTCGGAACGAAGGTGCGATCAGTGCGGCCACTGCTGCCACGACAGTGGATACCCCAATCAGCAGGCTGAGCTTGCTCACGGGGACAGCGACAAGCACCCATAGACCACCCAGCGTCCCGGCGAACCTGCCGACGGTGATCCAGCCCGCGCCGCCTCGATCCACGGACGTGCGCTCGCGCCAGGCGACGTACAGGTTGAGCGGGATCATCAGGACGAGCAACAGCACGGGCAGCAGCGCTGGTTCGAAGATGCCTACCACCGGCGCGACGATAAGAGCGAAGCCGAGTCCGGTGCTGCCCTGCACGAAGGCAGCGATAGCCACCACGAGGGCGGCAACGGCTATCAGTCCGGCGCTCATGAATCCCTTTCCCGATGTTCCGACTGCGGGACGGTCCGGCACCGCCGTTGCGGCCGATGGTCGCCAGTGATGGTCGGATGCACTCGACGGGTGAGCAACCGCTAGACCACATCGCGTCCGTGCACCATACTCACTCGGCCTGCTTCGCACGCTGCTTGGACAACGGGCTGTCGATGAAGACGGTGGCGAAACGCGTGCTCAGGCGTTGCCGCCACCTCTCCAGCGGTACGGACGATGGCGCTGTCGTCGGTCTCGAACGCACTGTCATAGCCGCATACAGCGCGGGTTTGCGTCGCAGTTGGGGATCCCTCATCGGTCAGGAAGACACACCCAACGCGGCTAAAACCGGGCGAGCGGCGATCTCCTCAATGCGCGCGGGCGGCAAGTTCGCGATCAAGGTCTGCCCAACTCTTGTCCGGGTTGTCCGCGAGCCAACCCAGACCCACGTTCAACGCTCGGTCGGTGACCCACAGCAGGTGACTCATAGTGCGTTTGTCCGCGTTCATTGCCCCCTCATGAGCGATCTGGTTGCGGGCAGCGAAGAGCGGCGGGAACTCGAGGGCATGGGTGACGTCTTCAGGCGCGACTAGGTCTAGGAACGCACTACATCGCCACTCCTGTCCGTTGTCGGCCAACGCAGCCAGGTCGTTGAACAGGGCTCTTAACGATCGCGCCCCAGGTTTCGAGTAGGGGCAGTGATCGGCGGACCCGCCACAGCCCCCCCTGACACGTTAGGTACGCGACTCGCCGAGCGATCAAGGTCGTTCGCCCACGATCGCCATCGTCAGGATCCGAGAACAGCACTACCACGGCGATCGCTGAGCACAAGACCCGGAGCGTCGGCTCGACGGCGCGCAGGCCCGTGTCGTACATGCTCAGCGCTGTAAGGGACCGGGACCCGTTGGCACTACGGCGTTCCAGAGGCAGGGAAAGTTGTTTGCCCAGGAACGCCACCGCGGAGTCGCCTTCCAAGGCGGCAATCACTTCGTTGGAGAACGTGAAATTGACCGTCCCGCCCACGCGGCGCCAGCCGGTCGCGGTCAACGGCTTGTCGCGATCCCAGAGCACGATGAAGTCGCGAATGCCTTGACGGATCTCGCCGACGAGGCCAATCAGATGCACGTCCACATTCACTCGGATTTGGTCACGCATGAAGAAGCGCAGGACACCCACGGCCTCCGTGGCGGCCCGGTTAGCTAGCTCTCCGTCGTGAAGGGACACAGCCAGCGCTGCGTCGTCGCCCCAGTGTGCGAGTATCTCCGTGACTTTTTCCTGACCGGCTCGCATCGAGGCCGTCGTGGGGGCGCGGCTGAGGGCGGGGTTCAACTCTTCCGCGAGCGACTCAGCGGGGATGAAACGTGCGACACCGAATATGAGAGGCCTGTCGAATCGCAGGCCGGGCAGGCGGTAGTAGTAGGTCGTCAATTTAGCGAGTGTCCGCTCGGCGTCTCATCATCATCTACTCTCATCGGCGCGGTCGATCGTCCGACTCTTGGCACGGTCGAGGCAGACGCACCAAGTGCGGCAGATGGGCGCCCTGTGGTCAGCCATGTTCGCGGCCGGGAAGGGGTGCCCCGTCGAGGAACGCTGCGTACACACCTCGGATGTCGTCATCGACCGTGGGCTGGACGCCGCTGTATCGGACGTCGCGCCGGTCACGGTGAGGTCCCGAGACCCAGAACTCCTCGCGGGTCTCAACGTCATAGAAGTTTGCATCACTGCCTTGCCAACGGTGGAGGGTTCGTCCATGCCAATAAGCGGTCTTCCACGTCTTGTTGAAGCGCACGCTGCTGATCCACGCGGGGCCCTTGTCCGTGTTGTAGCCCGTTTTCAGCTGGGATGAACATCACTCGCGCTGCCATGGAAAGGAGTCTGGCACCTGCCCTCCCGCGCACCGGTGTTTCTGCCCTCGTCCGTGCAGAGCAGGTGCGGTTCCATCGGATGCGCGACCATGCCGCGTCCGCACATCGGCTACTTGAGAGTGAGTCCCGATGGCGGAACGGCGTCCGGTCACCGATCCCTTGCGGACGCCGACGCTGGGTGCCGGCGCACCTGCCGTTGTGCCCCAGTGGTCGTTCCTCACATGGACGTCGAGCAACATGGGTAGCGCGACTCGCTGCCATGTTCGCGCGTCTGACGCACGCGCGAGGCGGCATATCCGATTAGCTCGAATCTGCAGGTTGCTGCTCGAGGAACTTGGCGATGGCCTTGTCTGCTCGGCGCCCGCCCAGCGCCGACATCACGTGCATCAACGGCCAATAGATCGGTCTGGGCAGCGGTGGGAGGTACACGTGGTCGGGGACAACGAGGCGGCCCATGAGGAGTGGGTTCTTGGGCGGCCTGCCTGGCGGAAGGCGGCCCGCCCGAGCAAGGGCAAACACGGTCCGCAGCGCGCGTTCGATGTCCCCAGAGGGTGTGGCGGTTACCTGAACAGTTGCCGGGGAATCGGTTTCGTTACTGAATGAATGGATCTCCCCCGGAGGTGAACTGATTTTCCCGCCAGGCTCAAGTCGCAGCGTCTTCATGCCAAGGCGGAAGTCGAGTCGTCCTTGGGTGCACTCGAAGCTCTCCGTCCCGCGGTGTGAGTGTGCCTGAACCGCCCCGCCGGGGGCCAGTGTCAGCCGCATCACCGTCCGGAGTCCGCCGGTCTCCTCAGAGGTCTCGACGGAGGTGAGCTCCTCTCCCGTGACTGGGTTGGTGATCGTGCGCCAGTCCTCATTCATTGACCCTCACCACTCGCGTCGTTAGTGGTTCCCACTAGTGATTACCACTATATTGATCCTTGTCATGGCAGAGGGCAAGGGACAAAAGGGACCGACCCGGAAGAGACGCGCGCAGGAAACGCGGCGCGGGATCATCCGGGCAGCGAACGAGGCGTTCTGCGCCAACGGCTACACCGGCACGACGATGCAGGCGGTCGCGGATCGCGCAGGGGTAGCAATCCAAACTGTGTACTTCGTCTTCCACACCAAGGCCGCCTTGTTGTCGGAGGTCTTTGCCGCCGCCGTTCTCGGTGACCGGCCGACACGTCCTGAACAGACTCAGTGGTATGCCCAAGCGACCACCGGGGCCGACCCGACTGGGTCCCTCTCGGCGTTCGTCGAAGGAGCAGCGGGGCTCCTCGAGCGGACCGCAGCCCTGGATGAAGTTGTACGCACGGCTGCCGCGACAGATCCAGAGGTGATGGAGTTGCACCGCCGCAGCGAAGAACTACGAGCCGCCGGCTACGGCAGCTTCCTTGTGTCGTTGAAGCAGCGCCGGTTCCTGCGCCGCGGCCTCAATCTCGACGAGGAGACCGATGCATTCTTGGGGCTGCTCGGCCCCGGGATGTACCAGAGCCTGCGGAGGGATCGTGGGTGGACCCATGAGCAATACGTCACCTGGGCGACCAATGCCCTTTCTAGGATTCTCCTGCGGTAGCAGCTGCTCGACCACCGTCCCGTAGCTCTCGCGGGGCGGGACGGCCGGCGGTCGTGGGTGGGCGCGGAGATCCGGCCGAGCGGGCGGTCGTGTCGACGAGGCGGCGGTGAGCGGCGGTCATATGCTCCGCTTGCCGTTCCGCTGATACCTGTTGACGAGGACGACTGGACCCATTGTTGTGAGGTCATTGTT
>DHJN01000105.1:0-5508 GCA_002404345.1 Actinobacteria bacterium UBA4719
CGGCCCGGTGAACCCCATTAGGGTCGCGATGGCCGGCGGGGGCGTGGTCATCCTGCTGGTTCTCTGCGCGCTCTTCGCTCCGCTGATCGTGAGTGCCCTGGGACACCCTCCCGACGAGTTCCATCAGGACCTGATCAACCCCGACACCCAGGTGCCGATCACGGGCTTGGGCGGCATCTCCGGGGACTTCCTGTTCGGGATCGAACCCGTCAACGGACGTGACCTCTTCAGCCGAGTCCTCTACGGCTCGCAGATCTCCTTGCTGATCGCCGCGTTGGCCACGTTGTTGTCCGTCGTGATCGGGACGGTGATGGGCGTCATCGCCGGCTACTTCGGTGGGTGGGTCGACACTCTCGTCAGTCGGACGATGGACATGTTTCTGGCCTTCCCACTGCTGTTGTTCGCGCTTGCCCTGGCAGGCGTCATCCCGGACCAGGCCTTTGGTCTCAAGGGCGACGCGTTGAAGATCGCGGTCATCGTCTTCATCATCGGCTTCTTCAACTGGCCCTACATCGGCCGGATCATCCGTGGCCAGACGCTCTCCCTGCGCGAGCGGGAGTTCGTCGATGCGGCACGCAGCCTGGGCGCCCGGCAGCCCTACATCCTCGTCAAGGAGCTGCTCCCCAACCTGCTCGCTCCGATCCTCGTCTACTCAACGCTGCTCATCCCCAGCAACATCCTGTTCGAGGCTGCGCTGTCCTACCTCGGGGTGGGCGTCCAGCCGCCTCGTGCCACCTGGGGCGGCATGCTCTCGGACGCCACGCAGTGGTACCAGGTTGACCCGGAGTTCATCGTTCCCGGAGGCCTGGCCATCTTCGTCACCGTTCTCGCCTTCAACCTCTTTGGTGACGGCCTGCGTGACGCCCTCGACCCCAGGTCGCGGTAGCCGCGCCGCGTCTCCAACCCTCTTCCCACGCGCTTCCCGTGCACACAATGAACAAATCAAGGAGTGCAACCCAGATGATGCAGAAACGGATGATGACAGTCGCCGTCGGCGCTGTCCTTGCCCTGGGCATGGCAGCATGCTCGGGGGGGAACAAGACGGGATCCGCAACGGGCGGCGGGGCCGCCAGTGCCCAGAACGCCGCGGTGGGCAAAGTCTTCTCGCCCTCGACCACCAAGGGCGGCACGCTTCGCTTTGGTATGGCGGACGACTGGGACTCCGTCGACCCCGGGGACACCTACTACGCCCTCTCGTGGAACTTCCTGCGCAACTATGCCCGGACCCTGGTGGTCTTCAAGTCCGCTCCTGGTGCGGCGGGCGCCAAGCTCGTGCCGGACCTCGCGCAGACCCTCGGTGTGCCCACCGACGGCGCAAAGACGTGGACCTACAAGCTGCGGGACGGCCTGAAGTTCGAGGACGGCAGCCCGATCACCTCCAAGGACATCAAGTACGGTGTGGCCCGCCAGCTCGACAAGGGCGTGAACGCGTTGCCCAACGGCCCCACCTACTTCAACGACTTCCTCAAGGACGTCCCCCAGGGCTACAGCGTCTACAAGGACAAGAACCTCGACAACCTGAAGTCGATCGAGACGCCCGACGCCAAGACCATCATCTTCCACCTCAAGAGTGCGTTGTCCGGATTCGACTACTTCGCCCAGCTGCCGGCCACCGCGCCCGTGCCAGTCGCCAAGGACACGGGAGCGAAGTACAAGAACCATGTGATCTCCTCCGGCCCCTACATGTTCGACACGGTCGCGCTGGGCAAGAAGTACACGCTCAAACGCAACCCGAACTACGACCCCAAGACCGACCCGGACTCGGGCCGACTGGCCCTGCCGGACACCATCACCGTCGACCTGGGTCTCAACGCCGCCGACATCGACAACCGGCTGCAGGCAGGTGACCTCGATATCGACATCGCTGGCACCGGCGTCCAGGCCGCGTCTCAGGGCAAGATCCTCAGCGACCCAGCGCTCAAGGCCAAGACCGACGATGCGGCCAGCGCCCGTACGTGGTTCTCGGTGCTGAACCCCGATGTCGCGCCGTTGAACAACATCGACTGCCGCAAGGCCATCCTGCTGGCCGCCGACAAGACCGGCTACCAGCGTGCCTACGGCGGCGCCACGGGTGGCGACATCGCGACCAGCCTGATGCCTCCACTGATCCCTGGTCACCGGGCGATCGACCTCTACGAGGCCAAGACCAAGCCCAAGGGTGACCTCGTCGCGGCCAAGGCTGCGTTGACCAAGTGCGGCAAGCCGAGCGGGTTCGAGACCAACATCTCCTATCGCGCCGCCCGCCCCAAGGAGAAGGCCACTGCCGAGTCGCTGCAGCAGTCGCTGGCCGCGGTCGGCATCAAGCTGACCCCCAAGCCGTACCCGACCGGTGACTACTTCAAGCTCTATGCCGGCAAGCCGGACTTTGCCAAGGCCCATAACCTCGGCATCATGGTCTATGGCTGGGCCGCTGACTGGCCCGACGGCTTCGGCTTCCTCTCGCAGATCGTCGACAGCCGCACCATCCGCCCGTCAGGTAACACCAACCTGGGCATCAAGATCCCGGCGGCCGACGCGGCCATCGACAAGGCGCTGTCCACGACCGACGCAACAGCGCGCAACACGATCTGGGGCAACGTGGACCAGCTCGTCATGGAGAACGCAGCAGTCCTGCCGGGCGTCTGGTCCAAGGGCCTGCTGTTCCGTCCGAGCACCCTGACCAACGTGTTCGTCAACGATGGCTTCGGCATGTACGACTACACCGCCGTCGGTACATCCCGAAAATAACATCCCGGCAATAACATCCCGGCACAACAGCGGTGCGCCCGATCAATCCAACCAAGAGGTAGGTGAAGGCACCGGTCGGTGGTGGCCACGCACAACCTGCGTGACCACCACCGACCATGCCGACCACGGTGCTGACATACATCATTCGTCGCCTGATCGGAGCAGTGATCCTGCTCTTCATCGTCAGTGCGGTCGTGTTCGCAATCTTCTTCCTGTTCCCCCGTCTCGGCGGGGCGACCGACGACGACCTCGCCTCGCGCTACGTCGGCAAGAGTGCGGGCCAGGCGCAGATCCACCAGACTGCGGTCAAGCTGGGCTTCACCGACCCGATCTACGTGCAGTACGGCCGGTTCGCCAAGGGCATCGTCGCCGGCCAGGACTACAACTACGGCCCCGCCACGGAACACTGCCCGGCGCCGTGCCTGGGCTACTCGTTCATCACCCAGAACCCCGTCCTGCCTGACCTGCTCGACCGCCTGCCAGTGACCTTGTCCCTGGCATCGGGGGCCGCGGTTCTGTGGCTCATCGGCGGCGTGGGCACCGGCGTCGCCTCTGCCCTCAAACGCGGGTCAGCGCTGGACCGCAGCGCCATGGGCGTGGCACTGGCCGGTGTCTCGCTGCCCATCTTCTTCACCGGACTGCTCTCGCTGTCGGTGTTCAGCTACAGCCTGGGCTGGGCCGCCCCCGGCGGCGCCAACCCCATGGATGCCACCAACCCCCTCGACTGGGCGTACACCCTGATCCTGCCGTGGATCACGCTCGCCTTCCTCTACGCGGCCGCCTATGCCCGACTGACCCGCGCCGGCATGCTCGAGACCATGAACGAGGACTACATCCGCACCGCCCGGGCCAAGGGGCTGCGCGAACGCGACGTCGTGGTCAAGCACGGCCTGCGGGCGGCACTGACCCCCATCCTGACCATCTTCGGTCTCGACCTCGGCCTGCTGCTCGGTGGGGCCATCTTGACCGAGACCACGTACTCGTTGCCAGGTATCGGGCAGTACGCCGTGCAGGCGATCCTGAACAACGACCTGCCCAAGGTCCTGGGCGTGACCCTCATCGGCGCCGTCTTCATCATCCTGGCCAACCTGGTCGTGGATCTTCTCTACGCCGTCGTCGACCCGAGAGTGCGGACCCAGTGAGCCCGAATGCAACGCAGCACTTCGAGGTCCCGGTTGACCGCCCCGGACCATCGCCGGCAGGCGCTTTTCTGCAGGTCAACGACCTGCGGGTGCACTTCCCCACCGACGACGGCGTGGTCAAGTCCGTCGACGGGCTGAGCTTCGGCCTCGAACGTGGCCAGACCCTGGGCATCGTCGGCGAGTCGGGGTCCGGCAAGAGTGTCACCAGCCTGTCGATCATGGGCCTGCACGCGGCCGGCACGGCCAGGATCTCCGGTCAGGTCGTCCTCAACGGCGACAACCTGGTCGGCGCCTCGGCAGAGCACATCCGCCACCTTCGTGGCAAGAACATGGCCATGATCTTCCAGGATCCGCTCTCTGCCATGCACCCCTACTACACCGTGGGCCACCAGATCGTCGAGGCCTACCGCGTGCACAACAACGTCGGCAAGAAGGTGGCCCGCAAGCATGCCATCGACATGCTCGACCGCGTGGGCATCCCGCAGCCGAAGTCGCGGGTCGACGACTACCCCCATCAGTTCTCCGGAGGCATGCGCCAGCGCGCGATGATCGCCATGGCGCTCTCGTGCGACCCCGAGCTCCTCATCGCGGACGAGCCCACCACCGCGCTCGACGTGACGGTCCAGGCACAGATCCTCGACCTGATCCGCGACCTGCAGCAGGAGTTCAACTCGGCGGTCATCATCATCACCCACGACCTCGGCGTCGTCGCCGAGCTCGCCGACGACATCCTGGTGATGTATGCCGGCCGCAGCGTCGAGTACGCAAGTGCCCAGGAGATCTTCACCGCCCCGCGACACCCGTACACCTGGGGGCTGCTGGGCTCGATGCCGCGCTTGGACCGCGAGCGCACCGAGCGGCTGAAGCCCATCAAGGGCGCTCCCCCCAGCCTGATCAATGTTCCGAACGGCTGCCCGTTCCACCCGCGCTGCACCTACGCCCAGCTCAACGGGGGGGCCAGCGAGACCCAGCTGCCGGAGCTGCTCGAGATCTCCCCCCGCCACTTCCTCGCCTGCCACCTCTCCGACCAGGACCGTCAGCGGGTCTGGGACACCGACATCAAGCCCAGCCTGTGAGGATCGCGATGCGCCCTCCCCACCACACCGACGGAGGCAGACCGTGACCTCAACTCCGACCGACTCCCTTGTCTCCCCGTCACTCGCCGCGGCCCGCAGCGAGGACCTGCTCGTCGTCACCGACCTGACGAAGCACTTCCCGATCCGTCGCGGTCTGCTTCAGCGTCAGGTCGGCGCCGTCCAGGCGGTCGACGGGCTGAGCTTCACCGTGCGCAAGGGCGAGACCCTCTCGCTGGTGGGTGAGTCCGGCTGCGGCAAGACCACGACGGGCCGCATGCTGACCCGACTGATCGAGCCCACCGCGGGCAAGATCCTGTTCGAGGGCCGGGACATCACCCACATCTCGACGGGCAAGATGCGCCCGTTGCGTCGTGACGTGCAGATGATCTTCCAGGACCCGTACGGCTCGCTGAACCCCCGTCATACGGTCGGGACCATCGTCGGGTCACCCTTCCGCCTGCAGCCCGTCAAGACCGAGCACGGCACCAAGAGGGCCGTCCAGGACCTGCTCGAGCTGGTGGGGCTCAGTCCGGAGCACTACAACCGGTACCCGCACGAGTTCT
>DHJN01000105.1:5582-15659 GCA_002404345.1 Actinobacteria bacterium UBA4719
CACGAGTTCTCCGGCGGCCAGCGTCAGCGCATCGGCATCGCCCGCGCGCTCGCGCTCAAGCCCAAGCTGATCGTCGCCGACGAACCGGTCTCCGCGCTCGACGTGTCGATCCAGGCACAGGTGATCAACCTGCTCGAGGACCTGCAGGACGAGCTCGGCCTCACCTACGTCACAATCGCCCACGACCTGTCGGTGGTGCGCCACATGTCCGACCGGGTCGCCGTCATGTACCTCGGCAAGATGGTCGAGATCGCGGACCGCACCCCGCTCTACGAACGCCCGATGCACCCCTACACCGTGGCCCTGATGTCTGCCGTGCCGATCCCCGACACCGGCCGGCGCACGAAGCGTGACCGCATCCGGCTGGAGGGCGACGTTCCCTCCCCGATCAACCCACCGTCGGCCTGCCGGTTCCACACCCGGTGCTGGAAGGCTCAGGAGATCTGCAGCACGGTCGAGCCGCCACTGGCTGAGCTGGCTCCGGGTCACCGCGTGGCGTGTCACTTCCCCGAGAACCTCATCGACCTGCCGGTGCCGACGGTGCGCACCAACAGTCCTGGGTCACCGCAGGACTAGGGACCGGCCCCGGGGGAACCTGCGGCGGCGGTCGGGAGCCGCTGGGACGGACACGTCGCCAGGATCCGCGCGAGCGCGTCTCGCTCGGCACCGGTGACCCAGAGCCCGTACTTCGCTTTCACCGCGACCTGCCGAGCGGCATACGAACAGCGGTAGGGCTTGTTGGGTGGTAGCCAGGTGGCCGCGTCGCCGTCGCCCTTGCGCTGGTTGGTGAGCCCATCAACGGCCAGCAGGTTGAGCGGGTCGTTCGCATAGGTCGTCCGCCGCGGCGTGGACCACTGCTGCGCGCCCTTCTGCCAGGCGTCGGAGAGCGCCACGACGTGATCGATCTGAACCTTGCTGGACGTGCTCTGACCGCGGACGAACGCGATGGTCGCCGCCGTGTAGGGGTCGTGGAGGGTGCCGGAGACGACCAGACAGCCATGGGTCCCCGGCTTGAGGTCGGAAGCCGTGAGGTCGCGTCGCAGGACGTCGTTACGGGTGTCACAGCCATTGCGGTCGACGTCCGCCCAGGCCTGGCCGAACAACGCGCGGTCGTAGCCAGTTTTCGGTGCACGTCCCTTGACCGCGAGGGTGGCGAGTGCAGCGAGGGCCGATCCCGCCTCCCCGGGCGACATCGATGGCTCTGCAACACTTTCCGTCACCACATTGCGCTCGGATGGCCGCAGGACTGCGCCCCACGGAGTCATACCCCCCGGAGTCATACCCCGCAGAGCCGCACCGAGCCAGGCCATCACGATGACAGACACCAGTGCGAAGCTCATCCGGGTGAAGCCCACGCGCGACCGACGTTCGGAGGGCATGCGGCCACCATAACGTCGCCTCGCGACGTCATCTCATCTCGACGGCCGGGCATTCAACACGAATCTCGACGTGCGGGCACTGGAACTTACGGCCACGCCACGAAGGCGGTCGACGGACTGCGTCACCGACTGCACCCAGATTCCCGATCACGCTGCCGCCTGCGTCACCGTCGACCTGCTGGGTGGACTACGCGTGCGGGCCGGCCAGCTGAGGCGCCCCGGCCCCGACCCCCTGCGGGGTCGGGGCGTCTCTCTGCTCATCCCGGCACTGAGTCGTTCAACCCGGGCTTGAGTCGTTCAACCAGCACTGAGGCAGACTGCTCGCATGGTCCTGGGCATGGCGTGTGCGCTGTTCGCGGCTCTGGCCTACGGAGGTGCATCGGTCCTGCAAAGCGTTGCCGCGCGCAGAGCCGAGTCCGGCTCCGGTCTTGACCCACGGCTGATGGTGCGCCTCGCCCGATCGGTCCCCTACGTGTCAGGGCTAGTCCTCGATCTGGCTGCCTTTGTGGCGTCCCTGGTAGCCCTGCGGACACTGCCCCTGTTCCTCGTGCAGTCCGCCGTCGCCTCAAGCGTCGGCGTGACAGCAGTCATCGCGGCAGCCGTCGGCGTCCGGTTGCGGGGTCGTGAGATCGCCTCGCTGGTCGTCTTAGGGGCCGGACTGCTGCTGCTGGCCACCTCGGCCCAGCCGGAGCAGGGACGGCCTCTTGGGCTCGGGCTCCGGTGGGCGCTGCTCTCCTCGGTGGTCATCCTGGGTGCCGCAGGGGCGCTCGCCGCCCGGCGCAACGGACGCTCGAGTGCACCCGCCCTTGCTGTCCTTGCGGGTCTGGCGTTCACCGTTGTCGCCGTCGCGGCGCGCAGCCTGACGGTGCCCACTCCGCTGTGGCATGGTCTGGCCGATCCCGGGCTGTGGGCCATCCTTGCTCACGGCGTGCTGGGGATCCTGCTGTTCACCACGGCTCTCCAACGCGGGTCGGTGACCAGTGCCACCGCCTTGACCTTCGCCGTCGAGACGGTCGTTCCGGCGGGCATCGGCCTGGGCTTCCTCGGGGACACCACCCGTCCTGGCTACGCCCTGGTTGCGTCGGTGGGGTTCCTCCTCACCATCGCAGGGACGCTGGCCCTTGCGACCCATCACCTGACCTTGGCGCCAGTGGAGAGTGGCGACCAGCCGACGGCCCGCTGACATCCACCTCGTCAAAGGCCTCGTCCGGGACCGCGATCGCTGGCGTCTCACGACGAGGCTAATATCCGAATACCGAACCGTCGTGCACAGGAGATGTCAATGGCCTCACCCAGTCCCGGCTACTCGATCACCGTCCGTGTCGAGGTGCCCGCCGGTGCGAGCGCGACGGCCGCACTCACCACCGCCGTGGGCTCGGCAGGGGGCGCGCTCACCGCGCTCGACGTCGTCGAGAGCCATTCGGCCCGCATGGTGGTCGACGTCACCTGTGACACCTCGGGCGAGGCGCACGCCGAGCTGATCACCAAGGCCATCACCGAGATCCCCGGCGCAGCCGTGCGCAAGGTGAGCGACCGCACCTTCCTGATGCACCTCGGCGGCAAGATCGAGGTCACTCCCAAGGTGCCGTTGCGGCACCGCGACGACCTGTCCCGCGCATACACCCCCGGCGTGGCCCGGATCTGCCTGGCCATCGCCGAGCACCCCGAGGATGCCCGGCACCTGACCATCAAGCGCAACACGGTGGCGGTGGTCACCGACGGCTCGGCGGTGCTGGGCCTGGGCAACATCGGGGCGGCCGCCGCGTTGCCCGTGATGGAGGGCAAGGCGGCCCTGTTCAAGCAGTTCGGCGGCGTCGACGCCTGGCCGGTCTGCCTGGACACCCAGGACACCGACACCCTGGTCGAGATCGTCCGGGCCATGGCACCCGTCTACGGCGGCATCAACCTGGAGGACATCTCGGCGCCACGCTGCTTCGAGATCGAGGCCCGGCTGCGCGAGCTCCTCGACATCCCCGTGTTCCACGACGACCAGCACGGCACGGCCATCGTGGTGCTCGCGGCGCTGACGAACGCGCTGCGCGTCGTGGACAAGCGCATCGAGGACGTGCGCATCGTGGTGTCCGGCGTTGGTGCCGCCGGGAACGCGATCATCCGGTTGCTTCTCGCCCAGGGTGCCGGCGAGATCATCGGGTGCGGCCGTGGCGGCGCAGTGCACGCCGGGCAGGAGGGCCTGGACCAGTACCGAGACTGGATTGCCACTCACACCAACAGCACCAACCTCACCGGCTCCCTCAAGGAGGTCCTGGTCGGGGCGGACGTCTTCATCGGCGTCTCAGCTTCGAACCTGCTCACCGGCGACGACATCGCGACCATGGCCGCCGACGCCATTGTCTTCGCGCTCGCCAACCCCGTCCCCGAGGTGGACGCCGTCGCGGCGAGTGAGCACGCCGCCGTGGTCGCCACCGGACGCTCGGACTACCCCAACCAGATCAACAACGTGCTCGCCTTCCCCGGGTTCTTCCGCGGCCTGCTCGACGCGGGTGTCTCGGACATCACCGACGAGATGCTGATCGCCGCGGCCAAGGCCATCGCCGACACGGTCCATCCCGACCAGCTCAACCCCAGCTACATCGTCCCCAGCGTCTTCGACGCCACCGTGGCTCCCGCCGTCGCCGCCGCGGTGCGCGCAGTGGCCACCTCCGGGGGTTAGCTCGGCGGCACGATTCGACCTCGCCGGCACGATCGACGTCGCCGGCACGATCGATGACGCGTGGGTCGCTCACCCAGAACTGGTACGACTCTGTCGTGACGTGCCTGCCAGCTGTCCTCCGTCCCGGGCGCGCAGCCAGTCGATGAAGGCGCAGACCTCGTCGACCTGGACCCGGGAGAGGCATGGCCCCCGGTAGGAGACCGCGGCCCGGTCGGTAGGTTGCCCGGATCCAGTAATGGCATAAGGACGAGGATCGGCGTCCACCATCTGACGCAGGCCGCCGTCGAGGTCGCCGAGTTTCGCACGGATCGCCTCCTGCCCTTCAGCCAGCGCGCCTTCCAGGTGCGGAAGGGTGTCGGCGAGGACGGCGGCGGCACGTGCCGTCACGCGCAGGCCGTCGTCGCTCAGGTGGATCAGGCGTGAGCGAGCATCGGCGGGATTGGGGTTGTCGTCAAGATGCCCCCGGGCGGCGATCCGGCGCAGCATGCCCGAGACGGTGGTCTGAGCCATGCCGGTCCACCGGGAGATCTGGGTCGGGGTGACCGACCCCGCGGAGTGGATCAGGGAGTAAAGCCCGAACTCGTCGCCGGTCAACCCGAGAGGCCGCAGAGCGTCATCGAGCAGGCGCCCGGTGAGGTGGCTCACCAGCCAGACGTCGAGGAGAAGGGTGGCGTCATGCCAACTGCTGCCATTACGTTTCACATATACTACGATACAGCAGTATTACGAATGAAACCTTTCAGGAGGAGGAAACCGTGCACTGGTCTCAGGTCAAGGAGCGGATCGCGGAGACAGTCCCCTGGGCTCGGTTCGACCCGGAGGACGGGCATGCCCTCGACGGCATCATCGACTCACCGATGGCCGAGGACCTGGCCTCGATTCCGGGCCCGACCTGCTGACGCGGGGTCCGCGGCTGATGCGTGAGTGGCTGAACCTGACCCGCAGGTATCCACAGTCGCGTGACCCGATCGTGCGGCGGGCGCAGCTCAAGCTGAAGTCCGGAGTCACCACGATGCGCATACTCGGTGACGGGTACTACTCCCTGGCGTTTCGGGACGACGTTGCGGCCTGGGATGTGGTCGGTCCCCGCGTCCTGACTGCGGGACTGCACGTGAACGGACCGGCCGGTTACGTCACCGGCGGTCTGGCCTCCCGCCTCGGACCAGCCGACCAGGCCGAATGCGCTCTCGAGCTCACAAGTCTGGACGAGATCGAAACCCGGCTTTGCGCTCACATCGCCCGCGGGGTGGACGTCGTCAAGATCGCCACCATGCACGGCGATCTGGGTTTCGCCGATGCGGAACCCGATCTGCCGGAAGAGTGGGTCCGCGAGATCGTCCGCGTGGCGCATGAGCACGGCCTCAAGGTCACCGCCCATTCGTACGGCACCGAGGGCGACTGGGCAGCTATCAGAGGTGGAGTCGACGGCATCGAACACCTGGTGAACGTGCCGCACGCCCTCCCCGACGACATGATCGAGGCGATCGTGTCGCGCGACATCTGGGTGACCCCAACCCTTGCCGGCTCGGCATACAGCGTCATGACTCTCCTGCGCGACCCCGACCTGCTGTACCTCGACGACGACCTTGTCGCGAACGTGGCGGCCGGGGTTCGGCGCAACCTCTACCTCGTACTGCGACTGCTTCGCTTTCCGGGTATCGCCCGGCTGCTGCTTCGCCATGCCGATCCGTTCGGGCAGCTCGAAAACTGGTACAGGCACAGCCTCGCCAACACGCAGAAGCTGCACCACGCCGGGGTGAACCTCGCCTTCGGCACCGATGCACCGTTCGCATTCGGGAACTTCCATCACAGCGTCATGAACGAAGTCAGGGCCCTGCGATGTGCGGGAGTGCCCAACGAGGCCATCCTGCGCATGGCGACCGTGGGATCGGCGACCGCCCTGGGGATCAGCGACTGCCTCGGCACGCTCCAACCCGGCATGAGAGCCGACGCCGTGCTACTCGATGGTGACCCGCTCCCGGACATCGAGGCGCTCAGTCGGGTGAACCTGGTCATCAAGGAAGGCCGCGTCGTGTACCGAACTCCCGCAGACAGTCACAGAAGTGGCCGCAGCGCGGTCCAGCCGGCGCCGATAACCCGTCCCGGCCCGAACGACGTGCCGAAACCGGAAAACCTCAACAGGTGGCCGGTGGCGCTCTGGACGGCGATCAGGTCGGTGAAGCCGTCGCGGTCGAAGTCGCCGACCCCGGTCAGGTCACGCATCCCGCTCCACCCGGTGCCAACCACCGTCGCGGCGCTCAAGGCAGTGCCTGCGCCCCGGTAGAGCAACAGGTTGCCCGTGGCGGTGTGGCGGGCAATCAGGTCGACGCGACCGTCGCGGTTGAAGTCACCCACCCCGGTGAGCTCGCTGATGGCGTTCCAGCCGTGCCCGATCAGGCGCCTGGGGGCCAGCGACGTTCCGCGTCCCGGGTAGAGGAACAGGTATCCGGTTGAGGTCTGGACCGCGAGCAGGTCGACGAAGCCGTCATGGTCGAGGTCGCCGACCGGAGTGATCTCGCGCATGCCGTTCCACCCACTGGCACCGAGCTTCAGGCGCGGCGCCAGGCCCGACCCTGTGCCGGGGTAGAGCCAAAGTGCGCCGGTGGCGCTCTCACGGGCGACGACGTCCTCGTGACCGTCCCGGTTGAAGTCGCCGAGACGCGTGATCGCGCTCATGGCGTTCCAGCCAGCCCCGATCCGAGAGCGGCCGCCGAACCGGGTCCCGTTGCCCGGGTAGAGGTAGAGCAGGCTGGTCGAGGTATCCCGGGTGATCAGGTCCGACCAGCCGTTGCCAGTGAAGTCCCCGAACTGGGTGGCGGGCAGGGGGGTCACATCGAGCTGGTCCCGGTCAACGGACAGGGTCTTGCCGCCGTAGGTTTCGGTGAGGATGGCCGGAGGCGGGGAGGTCGGGGACCGGTACTGCTTGATGCGACGGTGCCTCCAGTAGCTGTCGAAAAGGGTCACGGGAAGGGGCCTGTCCAACACGGTGGCCACGCCGTCGTACCGGGCGAACCACAGGTAGTCCGGGCGCACGTACGCCGTTGAGCTATATACAGCGACCTGGTCGGCGACACCGGACGCCAGGCTGCTGTAGAGAAGTCGGAGAGGAACCCGAGGTCATGCAGCCGCGCGGTCCACGCGCTCTGGTAGGTCAGCACGGCCGTCCGGCACACCGGGTCGGTGGTGCTGTAGCCCTCGATGTCGTTGAAGACGGTGCTGCCCGTCGCCAGGCCCAGCGCCCGGGCGCGCACGACCGCATCGTCGGCCGCCGCCCGGCCCGAGGTGGCCGCGGTGGCCGCGGTGAACAAGTTGGGCTTGCTCGAGTTGGTGCAATACGGCTGCAAGCCAAAGTAGATCGGCAGCAGGTGCCACCCGGCGGCCTGCTGGGTGCTCACCCAGGAGGCGGTCAGCTGGAGCTGGAGCGAGCAGGCGCGGTTCACCCCGCCGATGTAGATGCCGATCGCCTGGTACGGCGAGAACGTGCGCCACGCGGTCATCACGGCCTGGGCGGGTGCATCGCAAGCGTCGAAACCGGCACCGGCGTACGTGCCCGGCGACGGGGCGGTCACTGCCTCCGCCGGGCCCAGAGCAGGCAGAGCCTGCGCAACCAACGCGAGCACCCCGGCGGCGACGACCACCACAACCCGTCGCGCCCTACCACCCAGCCTTGCCCGCCGTCCCACGTTCATGGCGACCCCAACCATCGACATCCCGCGAATCATCGAAATCCCGCGCCGTCACAGGCGATAACACCAGTCCACCACCAACCTGACGTGGGACGCAAGGCCCCGACGCTCCCGCGCAGAGCGCCTCGCGCCGCGACCCGGCGCACGGTCAGGCCGAGTCCTCACGGATTCCGTCGTAGAGGCTCTTGGTCAGCCACTTGAGCATCTGTTCCCTGAACTCAGGCTTGTCGAAGTACGCCTGGAACAGCCCGTCATTGGCCTCGTGTCGATCGACGATCTTGTCCTGCACCTTCGGCTCCAGATAGACCTCGAACTGCTGGAAGTCGTTGTTCAGCGCGACGACCCTGACATCCTCGTCGTGACGCAGCACGCTCTCCTGTTGCTCAAACCAGATCCGGTCGGCTTCGCCAAGGTCCATGCCGAAGCGTTCGTTGAGGGCGTTGATCAGGGCCGACAGGGCTTCCAGCGGCTGTTCGTTCTGTTTGCCGCGGCCGCCGCCCTGTGGTCCGACCAGCGGGTCGTCCGTGCCATCGGTCAGCGACAGATTCTGGTGCTCCGCAACGAGATCCGTCCGGAGGTGGGTCAGGACCACGGCGCCGTCCAGGTCGACGCCACCGCCCCGATCGGTGCGCGGGAGCCGCAGCAGCAGGAACTTGCCGTAGTAGTAGAGCGCCTCAAGCTCGGTGTCCTTGAACGGCACGATCTGCGCCAGGAAGCTGTATGCGCGGACGAAGTCGCGCAGCGCTGTCCGGAAGTCCTCCTGCGCGCTCTCGTCCTCGAGCTCCTGCCACCGCATGACAGCGGGGTCGATCGAGGCGTTCAGCTGACCTGATCCGGCGGCGCCCCCGCGCAGGATCGCCTCGACACCGGTCGCCATCTCCGTGGCTTCGACCACCTGAGCACTGATGATCCGGGCCTGCAGGTTGAACAGGATGTTGGGATCGGTGGGTGAGGCTGTGGTCTGGGCGAAGAACGGCTCGAACGCCTCCAGGATGTCCTGCGCGTCGTTGACGAAGTCCAGGACGAACGTGTCGGACTTGCCGGCCGTGATGCGGTTGAGCCGGGACAGGGTTTGCACGGCGTTGACGGACGCGAGCTTCTTGGCGACATACATGGTGTGCAGCAGCGGCTGGTCGAACCCCGTCTGGTACTTCTCGGCCACCACCAACACCTGAAACTCATCCGTGGAGAACCGTTCCGGCAGCTGCGATCCGGGGAACCCGTTCATCAGGTTCTCGCGATACTCCACGCTCTCGTTGTCCGGGTCGGTGACCGTTCCGGAGAACGCGACCAGCGCCCGCATCGCGCCGGGCCCCCGGTCGTAGCCCTTCGCCTTGATGTAGTCCCGGATCGCCTGGTAGTAGCGGACGGCGTGCAGTCGCGACGCGGTGACGACCATCGCCTTGGCGTGGCCGCCGATCTTGGCGGCGGTGTGGTGGCGGAAGTGCTCGACGATGATCTGCGACCGCTGGGCGATGTTCGACGGGTGCAGCGACACCCACTTGGCCAGCTCCGAGGCGGCCTTGCCCTTGGGCAGCTCGGGGTCGTCGTCCGGGCCCAGACCGTTGGCGAGCCGGTAGTACGTGTTGTACGTCGTGTAGCTGGCCAGCACGTCGAGGATGAAGCCCTCCTCGATCGCCTGCCGCATCGAGTACAGGTGGAACGGCTCGAACCGCTCCACCCCCGCCGGGTCGCTCACCCGCTCACCGAACAGCGACAGCGTCTTGTGCTTGGGCGTCGCCGTGAACGCGAAGAACGTGACGTTGTCCTGCTTCCCACGCGCTGCAACGGAGTTCGCGAGCAGATCCTCGAAGTCGACCGCCCCCGAACCGGTCGTCCCCGAACCGCCAGCCGCCCGCTCAGCCGCCTCCGCGGCATACAGCGCGTCGTCCCCGGTCTTGCCGGAGAGCACCGCCTTGAGGTCCTTGGCCGCCTCCCCGGACTGTGAGGAGTGCGCCTCGTCGCAGATCACCGCAAAACGGGAACCACTCAGGTTCGTGGCAGCCTGTGCGACCACCGGGAACTTCTGCAGCGTGGTGATGATGATGCGGGCCTGCTTGCCCTCCAACGCTTTTCGCAGCTGCCCGGAGTCCTCGTCAATCTTGACGATCATCCCGGGTGTGTGGTCGAACGAGGCGACGGTGTCCTGCAGCTGCCGGTCCAGGACCACGCGGTCGGTGACGATTATGACCTTGTCGAACACCGGCTCGTTCGTCGTGAGCCCCGCAGTGACCGCGCCCTGCCCGAGGGCCGAGTCCGCACCGTGAGTGTGCAGCCGTGAGAGCCGATGGGCGAGCCAGGCAATAGTGTTGGACTTGCCCGACCCGGCCGAGTGCTGCAC
>DHJN01000105.1:15766-18405 GCA_002404345.1 Actinobacteria bacterium UBA4719
GCTCCCACAGGTATGCCGTCCGGAGGCCAGCTGCGTGCAGGGGGTTGCCCTTACCGCCGTCGACCCCAGGCCCGTTGGAGCCCTGGTTGAACGGCAGGAACAGCGTGTGCTTCTGGGCAAGCAGGGTGGTGACATAGACGTTGTCCTGGTCCGCCGCGAAGTTCACCACCGCGCGGGCGCGGAAGATGAGATCCGAGGGGTTGCGCTCCTGCCGGTACTGCCGGATCGCATCGTGCACGTCCTGCCCGGCGGTCTGGGTCTTCAGCTCGGCCGTGGCCAACGGGATGCCGTTCACGAACAGCACCAGGTCGACCGACGCCGCGGGGTTGGACTCGGAGTGGTGAACCTGCCGGGTCACGCTGAGGCGATTGGCGCCATACAGCTCGCGCAGCTCTGGAGTGAGGTCGTGGGCAGGCGCGAAGTAGGCCAGGTCGAAGTGGACCCCGAGGTCCTTGACGCCCCTGCGCAGCACGTCGATCACGCCGCGTGAGGTCAGCTCGTCGGCCAGGCGCCGCTCGAATTTGCTCTGCGCGAGGTCCGGGCTGCCATGCAAGGCAACGAGTTTCGCCCACTTCTCAGACTGGCTCGCGCCGAGGAACGTCAGTAGCTGGGTCGTGTCCAGACCCAGTGCCCTGCTGTATGACGACGGGTCGCCCTGGTGCCAACGGTGACCTAGCAGGTGCGCCTCGATGTGCTCCTCGAGAGCTGACTCGAGATGCGCCTTCACGTTGCCCTCGCGGTGAGCCACCGGGCCATCTGCTGGACGTACTGCCCGTAGTCCTGACCTGCCGAGGTCACCGCCCCGGCGACAATCTCAAGGTCGATGTCAACGTACTCGTGGGTCAGGATGTTGCGCAGGCCGACGGATGCCTGCAGTCGGGTGACCAGCTCTGGTTCGAGGACCCCCGCCTCCTCGGCGAGCGCGAAGGATGTGCGGTAGTCCGCCGGAGCCCGGCCCAACAGTGTGGCGCCGATGTGACCGTTGATCGAGACCGCCAGCTCGACCAGCTGGCCCAGCACGCGTTCGACTCCGTGTCGAAGCATCCGGTCCCGCTGGAGGAGGTCCACCGTGACCTCACCTACGGACTGGAGATCGTCGAGCAGGCCGCGGATCAAGGCGAGGCGAGCCTGAACGACTCCGGCGTCAAACTCGCGGGGGCTCACGACGACATCAGCTCCAGATCCATCGCTCGGAACCGATCCGTGTCGAGCCGCTGCATGATGGCTGCGATCTGCGCATTGGCGAAGACACCCGGCTGGCGCTGGAAAAGCGGCTCTCCCGTGGTGAGGGCTCGCTCCCGAGCCAGGGGGCCGGCGCGGTTCAGAACCATCAGGTCGATCCGTTCACTGCCCGTCAGCCGGTAGAGGTCGTCGATGAGCTTCAGGGTGGCGTGGGCGTGGTCGCCTGGCCCGAACCTGACCGCGACATCAAGATCCCGCGGATCAGCACCAGGGTCGAGCACGCTGCCGAACACCACCAGCAGGTCCAGATCGTGACGGTGACAGAGCTTGACGAGAGCACCTTGCGTGGCAGCATCCCGGAGGCGCTCGTGTCCGACACGCACAGACTCGTTCACGTCAGCCACCATAACCATCACTCAGGTCCCGCGGGGTTCTGCTCGAACGAACAATGCAGCTGCACACCCGCGCCGACGACGACACGGCACCAAATTTTGCCGAATCCAAGAATTCCTCAATCAATACGGACCACACTTGAACGAAGACGGGCGGCAACCAGGCCCGTCTGCTTCAAGGAGATTCTCGGCTTTGGGGCACCGAAGGAACCAGAAGAAGGGTGAAGAACATGACCACCATCGAACAGCCGTTCCAGGGCAGCTGGCACGTCTCGTACAACGGCGCAGGCATCGGCATCGTCAGTGGCGACTTCGCCATCGGCTTCGTCGCCCGGGACCAGTACGACAGGGTGCTGGGCCACTACCCGACGTATGAGCGGGCGATGTACGCCGTACTGCACAAGTGACCGGGTGCCCGCCCCAGACACTGCACCTGGCGCTACTCACCATCAATGCTTGATGTACAGCTCGATGGCCTCGCGCGCGACCTCGGACACCGACACGTGCCGCTCAGCGGCAATGTCCTCAAGCTTCGACCGGGTCTCGGGCGAGACCCTCAAAGACACCTTCGGCGAGTGCTGCGCCTTCCCTGACAGGGATGGCCTCCCGCCGCGCAGGACTCGTTCGGCGATCGCCTCTGCGTTCTTCTCCGTGAGGCGCTCACCACCGTGCTGGAAGTCCTCGACGTCGAGGTCAATGTCGCTGATCTTCGCCTGCTCGGAGACCACGTACTTCTTCGGGTCGATCATCACTTCCTCCAATCGTTGGGCATGGCGTGGATGACGGCCAAACCCTCGCCGCGATCATCAATACCTTGTCCATCCAACTTAATAGTGTCGGACATAACTATGTTGTGTCAAACACAACATTATCGGTGCGGTCCGCACACCAATGCTCCGACCTCGGCGATATCGGCATCATCATGTGAGTGAGTCGGCTACAAAAGGCGATAGGCCAGGGCTTGGGGTGGTCAGGTGTGTCAGGTGTGTCAGGTGTGTCAGGTGTGTCAGGTGTGTCAGGTGTGTCAGGTGTGTCAGGTGTGTCAGGTGTGCCAGGTGTGCCAGG
>DHJN01000105.1:18556-18789 GCA_002404345.1 Actinobacteria bacterium UBA4719
GTGTGCCAGGTGTGCCAGGTGTGTCAGGTGTTCCAGGTGACGTCGGTGGCGGTGACGGTGGCGGTGAGGTCGTGTTGGTGCACCCAGGTGTGGTGGTGGCCGCAGAGGAGGGTGAGGTTGAGCAGGGCGGTGGGTCCGCCGTCGGCCCAGTGTCTGACGTGGTGGGCGTCGCACCATTGGGGTGGTCGGCCGCAGCCGGGGTAGGTGCATCTCTTGTCGCGGACCCACAGGGC
>DHJN01000144.1 GCA_002404345.1 Actinobacteria bacterium UBA4719
GGCCATGAAGACCGGGAAGACACCGTCGGCGAACGTCAACCACGCCACGACGTTGAGCCGCAATGGAGCCCGGCCATGAAGACCGGGAAGACGACATTGTTCGTGGCACATCACCTCCAAGGGATGCGGCCGCAATGGAGCCCGGCCATGAAGACCGGGAAGACCACCCTGGTCGGGGCGTAGTTGAGGCTGGTGTCCGTGCCGCAATGGAGCCCGGCCATGAAGACCGGGAAGACCGGTCATGACCTTGACCTGTATTCCGGCGGCGATACCGCCGCAATGGAGCCCGGCCATGAAGACCGGGAAGACCGCTCGCACAAATAGTAGCGGCTGACCTGCGAGGACACGGCGTTCCGCGAGCGCTGTCTACGTTGCGCCAGGCTAGGTCCGTCCAGAGGGGAGGGAACAACGCCTGGACCGCATTTGACCTGCCTGCGAGGGCTGCTGCATGAAGACGCGGTCACTGGAGCGCTCGCGTCTCAGATAACACGCGGACCTGCGTTGGGAAGAGTCCGGTGCATACCCAGGAAGAGGAACCGTGCGGATGCAACCTCTCCCAGATCCACGATCACCACGGAGTCCTGGGTCATCAGCATCTCGTCCTCAACCTCAGCTCGCGCATGGACGAGTTCGGAGGGACTCAAGTCTGAGATGAAGACCGAGTATTGGAGCCGGTCCCCATAACCCTCCATGATCTTGCAGACGCGACGGAGTCGTTTGGGGCTGGAAATGTCATAGGCAATGAGATAACGGCGGCGGGCCACGCGGTCACCGAGTCACAAACGGCGTGTAGTCGTCGACCTCACCCAGCAGGAACGCCGCCAACAGGCGAGCTTGCACATCGATAGCCCGCCGATAGCTCACACGATACCCAAACAAAGGATGCTTGATCTCCTGACTCATGCGCCGCTCATATGCGCGAATAACGGATCGTCGACCCTCCTTCTCCAACTGGCAGCCTCCCGCGCGCGAGAGGAAGTCGCGGCTCGTGACTTCGCCGTTGTTGATGACTTGGAGCACCATACTCTCCGCCACCAACGGTCGGAATTCCTCGGCCAAATCCAGTGCAAGGGCGGGCCGGCCGAAGCGCGGCCTGTGATAGACACCGAAATAGGGATCAAAGCCAACCGCTGTCACCGTTGTTGTCACGTCCTTTACCAGCAATGCGTATGCGAACGACAGCAGAGCATTCACCGGATCAGGCGGCGGACGACGACTCCGACCGTTCGAGTCGAACTGCTGCAAGGAAATATCTGTGTCCGATGTGAGCATGCGGGTGAAGCTCGTGAAGTAGATCCGGGCCGAAGCACCCTCCAGCCCGAGCAGCGTTGGAAAGCCCGACGCTTCCGCGGCTTGCCCGGCGAGTCGACCCATCGACTCCACCTCGTTCGCCACGTCCGCTCGGCTATTGCGACGCAACAGGGTGCGACTGTTGCGGATCTTGCCTTCGACCATGCGCCGGGCGATCAAGAGTGTCCGTTCCGGGGATGCAGTGAATTGCGAACGTCGCAGGTCGACGTTCTTGCCTGGCAGCCCCTGGGCCATCCCGGAGAACCACCCGCCATATGAGAACCAGCACACGGGCACTTCGCGCGACAGGAGCTCGCGCATGGCCTGCGGGGTCACGTTAACGTTGCCCTGCAGGCACACTTGCCCCACGTCGATCAGCCTGAGACTGTCAAGTTTCTCCTTCTCCTTGAACACCTCGAGGCGACCACCGCGAACGGTGACGACGGATCCCTGCTCTTGAATGTAGACCGGACGGGGATCCGGATTGCTTGGGATGATTCGACGTCTCCGTGAGCCGTCGGCTTCACGATGCCGAAGAGCGTTGATTTCGTCCGGCAAACAGATTCCGACGAGTGAGCAGCGTGGACACTTCGGACTGTCCGCTAACGGTGGCGGCGCGACATCACTTGCCGCGACCGACCACAGGTCCGCCACGGTTTGACGGGTACGAGTCACCAGGACGTCGTCAATGGGGATCACCACCCGCTGACGACTCTCGGCGTACCAGATCTCAGCAGTCGACACCGAGTAGCCGGCATCCCGCAGGACCAGGGCCTGAAGGGCGGACTGAACTTCGTCGCTCGGCCAAGGCCGTCCGTCCCGATCGGGCATTCCCTTCTTGTAGTCCACGGGGACGACCGAGCCGTCCTCGGACACCTCCACCAGATCGATCTTGGCTGTAACCCTCAGCCGGAGGGAGGTCAACCATACGGAACGTGACGTACGACCCGCCATCAGCTCAGGGTGGGTGTCGTCGGGGTCGGGAATCGTGCCACCAGGTTCGTCCACGACCCGATGGACGTAGAGGCCTTGTTCCACGTCGTCGTTGCTGGCGAAGCGGGACTGTACCCACTCAAGGTGGAACAGTCTTGGGCAGTAGACGAACTCGTTGACCATCCGCGCCGGGACCGTCTCCGGCAGACCGTCGCCCAGCGGTCCGACGGTGGTCACGACACCGGCCCCAAGACTCCAGCGAAGGTCCGCCCGGGAATTCTGCGCCGCTGCGCCCGTCGCACGGTGAAGATGCTGAGGACCTTGGCTGCGGCCGGAAGCTCGCCCCGGACGCATTGCTGCATCATGGGGTGCTCCAACAGTGCCGTCACCGCATGGCAATCGAGCGGGGCTGCCCACAGCGGGTACACGAACAACGACGGTTGTCGGCGTTGCCGGTGCCATCCAGTGGTTATGGGCTCCGAGCCGGAGGCTGTCGTGCGAAGCAATGGGTATGACATCAACGCCAGCCATGTGGCCCCGGGCACGCCCCGCTCCTCCGACTTGCCAGCCCCAGAGTCTGCTGCGTCAAACAGCACTCGGTGATCGAGATATTCCCCGCTCACACCCTTGCGCCGCCGCCATCCGACGAGCGCCTCACTAATACACGCGGGATCTTCCCGCACCAGTTTCAGAGGCTTCTCGAGCATGGTGCGCATCGACTGTTTGCCGGAAGGTGCAGCCATCATGCTGATGTCGGAGCGGGACTTCTCGTCCAATGACAGATCCGTCACAAGGCTTCCCAACCATGCGTCGATTTCCGCGTCCGGTTCTGGTGCGAGCTCGCTTGCCAAGGCCCTCAAGGCAACCGGTGGGAGTCGCAGCTGGTCGGGCGCCTCGCCTGGTGGGGGCAAGTTCACCGGCACGCCCGGCAGTACGCCGTCGGCGGGAATGCTGTCGACAATGCCACGGAGATCAGCCACGACATCGTCGATCGAACCGCGCGTGGTGTGCAACCGCGCAGCGTAGTCGTCCGTTGACCAGGACAGCCGCGGCGAATCGTCGGTGTGGACATCGAGCAGCCGGGTCAGGCCGAGCGCCGCGAGGAAGCCCAGCGGCGTTCGACCGTCTAGCGCCGGTAACGTCAGGACGCTCATGATCCCTCCCCTGAAACGGTCATGTCGGCGCAGCGCACGATCGACTCGAGCAGGGCCAAACCCCAGCGTCCGTATCTATTGTTGAGACGGGCGAAGCGTGCGGGGTGGTCGAAGTCGAACGTGGCGCTTGAACTGACAACAACCTTCGTCCCGCTCGGACCGGTCGTCGAGTCCGTCAGAAGTACCTCGATATCGCGGGGGTTGCCATCAATCACTGGCGGTAGCCACGGTCGGGCGCGACCGTGATGACTGGCGACCAGGTGGATCACCAGGTCCGGATCGAAGCCATAGGAGTCCGACGCCTGCGCCAGGTGCTCCCTGACCAACGCCGCTGACCACGCTTCATGTCTCGCGCCTCGAGGAAGTCCGCTGCGCTGGCTCGCCACCCGGTACGCAGTTCGGTCGGCGGGGTCAATACCCGACTTTGCAAGCGGCTCGTCGACGAGCATCGCTTCGTACTCGTCCCCGCCGCAGAGCATTGCCTGGAACCTCAACTCGACCTTGCCGAGATCGTGCCAACGGGCCGCCGACTCGACCGCACTGCAAATCTTGGAGTCGAGCCCGAGCGCCTGTGCGATGTCACGCGCCCGGTCCCCAACGTTGCTGTGATGGGCTCGCAACGTGACCTGGCGTGCACTCATTGAACTGCTCTCGGGGTGCTCGTCGTCGCGCTCCACGATCTGCGTCACTCTGGGGGCCGGCGCCATCATGAAACGATCCGACCCATGTCCCTGCCTGTCGAGGACCGGCACGATTGTGACGTCGCTGGACACCCAGGACTTCAGCACCGCCAGGGCCGCCGGTGTCCAGGCTGTGCCGGGGAGACGGGCGCCAGGAGGGAGGTCACCGATCGACTCGAGTACCCGCCCAATGGAGACTGCCAGGTGTGCAGGCAACTCATCCCCAGGCGAAGACTCTTCTCGATCCTCAGAGTCCTTCCCCAGCTCCCTTGTCAGCCGTCTTAGTTCCCGTGAGTCCTCAGGTCCAAGGCCGAGCCGACCGGCTGTCCCGGCGTCGATCCGCAGCAACGGCAACGGAAGAGCGCGCCCGAAGGTGACCACGCCAAGAACGTCCGGCCGGGCGCGGATTGCTTCGGCCACGTCGAGCACTTGGCGCTCTGAGTCGGGGGCCCAGCCGTACTCATCGAGGCCACCGCGTTCGGTGGGGATGACGAGCACGTCACCGGGGCGTATCCCCCGCGCGTCGATCCACACCCACGATCCCGTCGGACGTGACTTTCGTCCATTGGAGCGCGCGGTGTCGACGGCCGGATCATTGCGCCAGACCATGGCGCGGAAGTCGTCACGGACCTTGTGGCGGATCTTCTTGACCTTGACACCCAGTTGCGGATCAGGGTCCTCGTCCAGGTCGCTTATCGGCTGGGCCGACTCGCCAAGAAGCCAGCGACGTACCGCATGCAAGGGCACCTCAACCAGTTCTTCGGAGCGGACCGACATGGCGGACAGGTCGGCGCTGACGTCATCCTCGGGCCGTTCGGCGTCGTCGCCCATGGGGTCCGGGTCAACCAACCCCTCCCGCCAGGCGACGCTGACGGTGGCGAAGTCGGTCCCGAGGCCATGAAGGTACGGCGCCACGGGAACGTCGGGCAATGGCACCGGTCCGGTCCGCACCCAACAGTCCAGGATCGGAGAGGTCATCAGCGGCGCAATCGGACGCTCGGCCGTTGCTCCGTCCGGCGAGTGTCCGCTCAAGTTACGACACCCAAGAGGTGAAACGTCGAGATCGACTTCACCCTGGTTAGTGATCTGAAGCAGGAAGTCCCAGGCGGCGTCGCGTGCTGCGCCATACACGGGCCCGTTCTCAACTCCGTCATGAACGACGAGGGCCCGGGATGTGTTCGGGCAGTCACCGAGGCGGTTCACCCGGCCGAGCCGTTGCACGAGACAGTCCCACGGCGCGGACTCGGTGACCAGTCCGTCCGCATCAAGGTTCGCACCGACCTCCACGGTCTGGGTGGCGACCAGGATTGCAGGTTTGGTTCCGATCTTTCGTGCGCGGCCCACGCCGAATCGTTCCTTGAGCTGGCCCACCAGCAGGTCCCGGTCCGCGGGTCGGGAACGCCCAATAAGCAAGGTGATGTCGGCGTTGAGCGGGTTATGCTGACGAGTCGTAGCCTCGACCAGAGTCGCGTGGACCTGACGGGCGCGGTCAACCGTGTTACAGACAACCAGGATTGTGTCGTGCTCGGCGGTCAGCAGACCCACGGCCTCGTCAGCGATCGTCTGAACCACCCGTTTGGCATCGCTGCTTACCGCGGCCAGCCGTTTGGATGCATTCAGGCGCCGCCACGCCACCTCGTTCTCCCGGTGAGCCTCAACATCGAGCGAGTAACGGCGAAGACGCTCGTCCCCAGCGGTTGCTGTCATCCTCACGACGTTCGTGCGCGGCAGCCCAAGCGCTTCAACATCGCGCCGGTGCATCTCGGAGATGGTGGACACCATCACCTCCGCAAGGTGTGCTTCGTCGACCAGGATGAGTGAGTCGGTACCCACGAGTGCCGCGTCGACCGGCTTGCGGCGGTCGCTCACACCGTACCCGCGGAACAGCAGCCGACTGCCGACCTGGTCGACCGTACCGACCACGATTCCTGGTAGGTCAGGGCGATCCAGCCACGAGCTGTCCCATGTGACACCACCCCGCATTCGCGTCACCGGCAGGACGGTTCGCGACGTTCCTTTTTGCGTCTGGCCACCTGGTGGGGGGAGCGAAAGAGCCCGGCCAGCAGTCGGTGCCAGGGCGAGCAAACCCAAGGCCACCCGTTGTACGGCCGTGTCTTGACTCGATTCCAAAGCCCGGTCAAGCGCCTTGGACAGCAAGACGGCTCGGTCGTATGCCTCGTCGACGACGATGCGCCGGTCCACGACGAAGAAGATCCGTCGACGCCCGAGTCGGCATGCACCGACCTCTCCTGACGTCGCAGCGGCCGCGAACACCGCGATGTCCAACAAAGCGGTCTTGCCCATGCCCGTGGGAACGTCGATCAGCTGCGGCCACGAACGCTCGGACAGCACTTGGCGGGCGAGGTCGGACTGCCAAGGGAAAGGCTGATCACCGTGGACCTGCTGATAGAACGGCGCGAAGTCCCCGGGACTCAGACTCATGATGCCACCCCGGCGGCGACACCGGATGCTCGAAGGGGCGCGAAGAGACCGACTCCAAGGTAGCGCCCAGCGCCCAGGAGGACAGGGCCCGCCACCTTGCGGTCGAAGTGGAGCTCGACGTGACGAAAGAGCTTGCCGCGCGCTTGTTCTGGGAGGTCACCCGGACGCATTCGGATACCGCCGGCGACAAGGGGTGCCGTGCTGACCAAGATCTCCCGTGGCTGCGGCAGACCTACCCGTACGCAGGAGCGGGCTATCTCCTGCTCGACATCACCGCTGCGCGGATAGCGGTCAAGGATGACCGGGGTCACCGACACCCAGTGGTCGCTGCCCTGCCTCCAACGTTCGGGGCGCACACCCCAGGGCTGAAGCACGCCGGGCTCATAGGTCAGATCGACCTCGCCGATTAGGGGCACGCTAAGGTGCAACGTTCTTTCGTCGCTCGCTGAGTCCCCAATGGCGGATCGCATCCCGACCAGGACGCCGCGGACGATTGCTCGTCGTTCCGACTCGGGCAGGTCAGGGATTGCCACCGCCATGCCCAGCAGGTGGCCGTCAGCCCTTGGGTTGTCGGCGTTTGGCAGCGCGAGGAAGGCCACATGGGGGCGCCCGTCCGCGCCGTGACCGTGCAGCGCCTCAGGCAGTGGGTCCGATGTCGCTGACATGACGGCACGCCGGAGCGCTTCGGTGAACATTGTCGTGAGGCGGCCGTCGGGTCGAAGTCCCTTGAACCGCAAGATGATGACATCGGTGTAGACGGACGGGGCGATTGCCAACGTTGAGTTCCCCTGTGTTTCGCGGCCGGCTCGTTGATAGTTCACCTCGCGGCTTACCTCCCACGCGGGGCGAGAGTTGTCATACTGGTCGATCAGCAGGTCAAGATAGCCGGGGTATGGAATCCGGAGACCGACACCTCCGTGAACCGCCGGCGCCGGGTCGAACTGGTCCAGCCCCTCAGGTAGGCCGATAGACCCGGGCTCGCTGCCGACGCCGACTGACAGCGCCGCAACACCGGTGGAACGGCCGAGGTAGGGCACGCGGCGGGCCAAGCCGTCGAGCAGGGCCACCGTCGAGGGTTCGGCGCGCGCATCTGGCCACACCACGCGAACGCGCAAGTTGCCTGGCAGGGCCGAACGACTGACCTTGCGCGCGTTGGTGCGGCCGGGATGGAACTGACTCCCGCCTGCACGTTCCACCGAGTTCGTTACCACGTACGACGTACGGACGTCGCTTCGAGCGCTGGGCGAGGCTTGCACCACGGGGGCCGGCAGACCCTCAAGCCAACGAAGGGCTTCCCGATCGCTGTCAGAGCGGGCGCTGGCCACGAGGGCGCAGAACACTCGGGCCGGGTGGGGTGGCCACTCTTCGGCATCGCGATCGCCCGCGCCCGCCGCGTCGTAACGTCCTGAGATCAGCTCGATATCGATGGAGAGGGACATCTTCAGTCCCCTGTCGTATCTGTCTTGGTCAGGGCGAAGTCAATGGCTGCAGCCAAGCTGGTGGTTGGGGTCAGTTGCACCGTCTCCAGAGACAGCGGCAAGCCCAAGTTCGCCACGACCTGTGCTGCATGTGTGTATAGCGCGATCGCATCGGCCGTGTTCAGGCTGAAGGAGTCTGCGGTGCCACCGCGGTTCACCCACTCGAGCGTGTCGTTGATGGTCACCAGCTCGCACCCGCTGCGAAGCCAAAGGGACGGAGCGGAGAAGGCGAGGCGGTCGGCGAGCAACGCATACGCGGCCAGCGCGGTACGCGCGGCAACCGAAACCTTGTCCGAGGCCTTACCGAAGCCCAAACGGTCGAGCCCCGCGAAAGACACCGTGGCGAAGCGCTGGGCCGACGTGATCGTGACACCACCATGCGCGGAATTGGGCGCGATGTTGCCGTGCCCTCTCTCGCTCAGGCGCTCACCCTTCACCTTCGCCCCCGCCGCCACGAAGATCCACTCATCGCCATCGGGCTTGGCGTTGCCGGTGAGGTTGAGCGGGTCCATCCGGCCGGCTTTGCGCTCCCCTACCCTCGGGTCCCACCCGACAATCTCACTGGCGTAGATACGTGGGAACTTCGCCTGGCGACCCTTGCGGTGGCTGTTCCAGGCGCCGAATACGACCGAACCGGGATCATGCTGGAACAGCGCCGTCGCATCGTCGGCCGACGCTGACTGGAACGCCTGCCCCAGAACCGTCTTGTCGAACTTGACCCCATCAATCTCACTGTCGCGCAGGTAGGCATCAGCAAAGCGGTGCGGCAGTTCCAGCGACGTGAGCACCACTGAACCTGCACCGTCATGACAGATCTCCAGCAGCGGAATCGCAAACCGGCCACCGCGCAGACCCTTGAGCAGAGCAAGCTCGGCGCGGTTTGCCTGGGACGGCACACCGTCGAGCAGAACGTCGTGGCGTTCAGCGCCATCGACCACGCGGGTCTCCACCACGTACGGCGACCCCCCTGGTTCTGTGATGGGGTACGTCGGAGGATAGATCCGGGCACCATCTCCGGCAGCAGGCTGATAGGTCGCCCGAATCCGAATCAGCGCTCGGTCACCTTCAAGCGCAGCAGCCGACCTCAACTCCTCGTACACTTCTCCGACGATCATGCTCTTGCCCTCCGGTAGTGTGGCGAACCGGTGACCCACACCGGATCTTGGTTTCCGCAGCCTTGCACAGGGGTCCGACAAGAGAGATCTGAAACTGGCAAAACTGCGGCACGAATGCCCGGCGATGACGGACTGAACTGACGCAGACCATGATGGATTCGGCATTCGGACCGCTTGCGGACTCCCTGCGGACTATCGGCAGCCGCAGAAGGGTAAATATGCAGGTCAGGGGCGTATCAAGGGGCCTTTGGCTCACTCCTGATAGGAGTACCGCTCCTCACGCCAGACGTCGCCGGTGAGGTGATAACCACGCTGCTCCCAGAAGCCGCGTTCGACATACCGCTGATAGTCAATGGTCACAACCCACTTGGGGCCCTTCCACCCGTAGAGGTGCGGCAGCACGAGGCGAAGCGGCCACCCATGCTCGGGACTCAACGGCTCACCATCGAGGTGGGTGGCAAACACGGCCCGCGAGGACGAGAGGTCCTCGAGCCGGATGTTGGTGCTGTAGCCGCGCGCCGCCGAGACCAGGACGTGGGCCACATCGTCCGCAGGGGGCGCCATCTCAACGATGGTCCGCGCCGCCACTCCAGACCAGAGCAGGTCAAGTGTCGTGTTGCGCGAGACGCAGTGGTGGTCGGCCCGAACAACCGTCCGCGGCAGTGACGCGAGGTCGGCCCAGGACAGCGACAAGGCCTCACCGTCAAGGGTGTCGCCACCGATCCGCAGCGACCACGTGGCCAGGGCGATCCGGGGCACGCGCCCGTACTGCACTGTTCGCAGCACCGGCGTGAGGCGTTGGCCCGGCGGGAGAGACCGCGGCTCGGCGAGCCCCGACCGGCTCACGCTCTTACGCTGCCTGCCCGATCAGGGTGGTCACCACGTCGGCCGCGTAGCCCGTGTCCGCATCATCGACGTCGAGGTGCCAGACCAGCCGCACGGCCCGCTCGTTGACGGCGTACATCCGAAGACCCCGCTCGGCAGCGCGCGAGACGAAGTCGCCGGCAACCCAACCCGCCTGCCCAACATCGGCGATGACGATGTTGGTCTGCACATGCGCCGGGTCGATCACGCCGGGGAACCGGCCCGCGACCGCCTCGGAGAACTTTCGGGCGCGGCCGTGATCATCGGCCAGGCGCTCGATGTGGTGGTCCAGCGCCCACAACCCGGCGGCTGCGAGAATCCCCGCCTGGCGCATGCCACCGCCATAGCGCTTGCGCCACACGCGAGCCTCCGCGATGAGCTCGCGTGATCCGGCAAGAACTGAACCGACTGGAGCCCCCAGACCTTTGCTCAGGCAGACCGAGACCGTGTCGAACTGCTGGCCGTATGCCGAGAGCTCGATGCCGGTGGCGACGTGGGCGTTCCAGAGGCGGGCGCCGTCGAGGTGCATGGCTACGCCCAGTGGTTGCGTGGCCTCACGCAGCGCACGGATCGCCTCGAGCGGCTGGATCGTGCCGCCGCCGAAGTTGTGGGTGTTCTCCACCACGATCGCGGTGGTCGACACCTGGTACGTCCCGGCGTTGGGATGCATCAGTCGCAGCGGCTCGGTCGGATCGAGCAGGCCCCGTGGCGCCGTCCAGGACCGCGACGAGATGCCGGAGAACGCGGCAGCGGCACCCATCTCGGCCCGCAGCACATGCGCCAGCTCGTCGGCGATGAGCTCCTGGCCGGGACCGACGTGCAGGCGGATCCCGAGCTGGTTGGCCATCGAGCCCGACGGCGTGAACAGGCCTGACTCGTGACCAAGGAGATCGGCGACCCGATCCTCGAGCGCCCGGACCGTCGGGTCCTCGCCGTAGACGTCGTCGCCGACCTCGGCCGCAGCCATCGCCAGCCGCATCGCGACCACCGGCTTGGTGATCGTGTCGGACCGGAGGTCGACCACGCGGTCGGTCATGCCGAGAGCATCTCCGCCACGAGGAACGCCAGCTCGAGACTCTGCTGGTGGTTCAGGCGTGGGTCACACAGCGTGTCGTAGCGCTTCTTCAGGTCGGCGTCGGCGATCTCGCCGGCCCCGCCGAGGCACTCGGTGACGTCGCTGCCGGTCAACTCGATGTGGATACCGCCGGGGACGGTGCCCAGAGCCTGGTGCACCTCGAAGAAGCCACGAACCTCATCGACGATGTCATCGAAACGGCGCGTCTTGTAGCCCGATGGCGACTCAAAGGTGTTGCCGTGCATGGGATCACAGATCCACGTCACCACCGCGTCCGAGGCCGTGACCTTCTCCACGATCGAGGGCAGCGCCTCTCGAACCGTGCCGGAACCCATCCGGGTGATGAACGTCAACCGTCCGGGCTCACGCTCGGGGTCGAGCTTGTCGATGAGACGCAGGAGGTAGTCCGGGTCGGCCTTGGGACCTAGTTTGACACCGATCGGGTTGCGAATTCGCGACACGAAGTCGATGTGCGCTCCGTCGAGGTCGCGGGTGCGCTCCCCCACCCAGACGAAATGGCCGGCGACGTCATACGGCAGGCCCGTGCGGGAGTCGATGCGCGTCAGGGGCCGCTCGTAGTCCAGCAGCAGCGCCTCGTGGCTGGCAAAGAACTCCACGGTCCGCAGGGCGTCGAAGTCGGCACCACAGGCGGCCATGAACTTCATCGCCTTGTCGATGTCCCCCGCCATGCGCTCGTACCGCGAGTTGGCCGAGTTCGCGACGAAACCGCGGTTCCAGTCGTGGACGTGGCGCAGGTCGGCGAAGCCGCCGGTCGTGAACGCCCGGACGAGGTTGAGCGTCGCCGAGCTCGCGTTGTAGGCCCGCACGAGACGGTTCGGATCGGGGGTGCGCGCCTGCGGAGTGAACGGGAAGTCGTTGACCATGTCCCCGCGGTAGGTGGGCAGGGTGACGCCGTCCCGAGTCTCCTCGTTGCTGCTGCGCGGTTTGGCGAACTGGCCCGCGATCCGGCCGACCTTGACCACCGGCATGCTCGCGCCATAGGTCAGCACTGCGGCCATCTGCAAGATCGTCTTGATCCGGTCGCGGATGTTGTCGGCGGTGGCGGAGGCAAAGGTCTCAGCGCAGTCGCCTCCCTGCAGCACGAACGCCTTGCCGACCGCAGCGTCGGCCAGCCGGGCCTTGAGCACGTCGCACTCCCCGGCGAAGACCAGCGGCGGATACACCGACAGCGTCCCGACGGCCGTGGCGAGCGCCTCGGCATCGGGCCACACAGGCTGCTGGGCGGCGGGCAGATCACGCCAGGCATCAAGGCCGGCGATGACGTCAGGGCTTGCGTCGATTCTGGCTGGGGTACTCACACGCTCAAGAGTAGTTGTGCCCGGCAAATGCACAGTTCCGGGGCCGCATACCGAACAGCCGGTCCCGCAAGGTCACTCAAAGACAGGGTCAATCAAAGACAGGGGTCAACCGAAGAAGACCTCGGCCTCGGCCATCCGCTCCTGTGGCACCGTCTTGAGCGTCGCGGTCGCATCGGCCAACCGAACCCGAACGATGTCGGTGCCCTGAAGGGCGACCATCATGCCGAAGTCCTTGTCGTGAACCGCGTCAACGGCATGCAGGCCGAAGCGGGTGGACAACACGCGGTCGTATGCCGTGGGCACACCACCGCGCTGCAGATGCCCCAGGATCACCGAGCGGGTCTCGATGCCGGTGCGCTGCTCGAGCTGGTCGGCCAGCCAGTTGGCAATCCCGCCGAGGCGGCTGTGCCCGAAGGCGTCGAGGGAGTCGGCCGCCAGGGACTCAGCACCCCCGATGGGCAGAGCACCCTCGGCGACCACCACGATCGGTGCCACACCACGGTGGAAGCACGTGCGCACCCACTGCGCAACCTGCTCGATGTCGAACTCGCGCTCCGGCACCAGGATGACGTTGGCGCCCCCCGCCATACCGGAGTGCAGGGCGATCCAGCCGGCGTGACGGCCCATGACCTCGACGACGAGCGCGCGATGGTGCGACTCGGCGGTCGTACGCAGTCGGTCTATCGCCTCGGTCGCGATCATCACCGCGGTGTCGAACCCGAAGGTGTAGTCCGTTGCGGACAGGTCGTTGTCAATAGTCGTGGGCACCCCGACAACGCCCAGGGCCGTCGTCCGTGAGCCTCTTGGCCACGCCCAGGGTGTCC
>DHJN01000205.1 GCA_002404345.1 Actinobacteria bacterium UBA4719
AGATGTGTATAAGAGACAGGGCTGCCCCAGTCAATGACCAAGTGCTCACCCGGAGACCAGATCGCCGGCCGGCGGCCCCGGTGGTGCTCGGCACGCCAGTCCCTTTTCGCTTGCGCGACCAGCCGGCGGAAGTTCCGAGCCGACCCCTCGTACCCGCCAGCCCGGGCCGCAGGCAGCAGTCGCTTGGCCGTGATCCGGCCGCTGGACTTCTTCACCCGCTGCGCGACCAAGTCGGCGACGACTTCGTAGTTGCGGGCCCGGTCTTTGGGCGCCGGGCGAACGCCCCCGGCCTTGGCGCGTTCGATAACCCGTTTGACGGTCTTGGGTGTCGTTCCGCAAATGGCGGCGGCGCCGCGGTACGTACCCGTGTCCTGATAGGCGGAAATTATGGTCATCTGGTCCCTCGCAGACTTCAATGGAGCTCCCTGGGCGGTGTGGTGACTGGCTAGATACCGCCACCGTCACCGTCCAGGGCTCACGCTCCGGCTCGACACGACGAGCAAGGGGTGGGGACTTTTACTTGGCCACCAGCGGGGACTTTCTCCTGGCCACCTGCGGAGACTTTCTCATGGCCAGGGACAAGCCGCTGCGCTCCTTCACTGCCGAGCAGGCCACCGAGGTCTTGACCGGCCCAGTCCTACGGCCAGCGAGCGACGACGTGCCTAGCAGCCGCTGATAGAACCCCGCATGGCGCACCGGGCAGCTCGGCCTTCCCCTGGTGGACGTGCCGGGCAATCGGGCGCTTACGCCTGGGCCACGTCCGCCAGCCAGCCCAGCATCGATGGAAGGACATCGTGGTAGGCGTCCAGGGAATGTCCCAGGTCCTGAACGAGATATGGCTGGATGCCGGTCACGTTCCGCTCCCGCCGCAGAAACTCCAGTGACTGCGGCCGCGACTGGGGATCCTTTCCCGAGGTCATGACGAGCAGGTGCGTGGACAGCGGCGGACGGTGCTCGATCAGCCATTGTGGGGAGCTTTCGTGCGCGAGGGTCTGGTCTTGGCTGAGCAGCCGGGCCAGGAGGCCGGTGTTCGAGTCCGGTTCGGGATTGAAGTACCCCTCAACGGAAGCGGCGGCGCCGAAGCGTTCGGGATCACGCAGGTGCAGCAAAGCGGCGCAGTAACCTCCGGTTGACCAGCCCATCACGCTCCAGCGTCGGCCATCGGTGGCGACGCGGAGCGTTGAGGTGGCCCAATGCGTGACGTCCTGGTCCAGCCAGGTGAAGGCCTGTGTCGAGCCTGGGTAGTCGGTGCACTCGGTGTCCACGGGCAGTGCCACGTTGATCTCGGGGAACACGGCGACGAAGGGCGCCACCCGGCCGGTGCGGATCTCTTCGCTGGCGGTTTGGGCGAAGTTGAGCCGTTGGACGACATAGGGGATGTGCACGTCGGCACCGCCGAGCACCATCACGACGGGGAAACGGCTCTGGGCGTAGCGATGGTCGGCGTACTGGGGCGGTAGCCAAGCCATCACGGTTTGCGTAACGCCGGACTGTGCGCCCTTGGGGATGACTCGCGTGTAGCGTCCGGTCCCGGATGCCGGTCCGGGCACGCGCCGGAGCGGTCGGTGGGAGGCCGCCACTTCCTTCAGGCCCGGCACAGGCCATTGCGCCTGAAGCGTCGGCGCTCCGGCGGTGCCGAGCAACGTTGACCAGGACGGGTAGAAGCCGTAGTTCCGATTGACGCCCGCGGCGACGGCGGCAACGGCTGAACCCTGCCCGACCAGGACAATGGCGAGGACTGCGGGAAGGGCCCAACGGGACCTACTGGGTTCTCGACGCCACAGAACGACCAGCACTACCGGGATGCTGATGGCCAGGCCGACGCACAGGGCCAAGAATCGTAGCGACGTGAGAGGCAAGCAAGTGCTCCTAGATGTTGGTGCCGCGACAACTGCGCCTGCCGAGGGTGTTGTCAGGGAACCACGGCGACGGCTCTTGCGGCGATTCTGAGGCGACCTGCCTGCTTGCGCCAGTCAGGACCAAGGGCGATGGCCAGGGCGCCCAACAGGGTCGCCGCGCGCAGCCACCCGAGCACCGCATCGGTCGGGGTGAAAGGCCCCAGGTTCCGCACGGCATACAGTCCGACCACGACCGCGATGCTGACCCACGGCCAACGAGTCTGGCGCCAGCCCACATCGACCAGAACCGTGGCCAGCACCAACCCCGCGGTGTAGTAGGGGTAGGCGGCCGGATCAAGCAACATCCGCACCGCAAGAACAACCGCCGGCACCACCAGCCAGCGGCCACGAATGACGGCGACCGCCCCCAGGACGCCCCCGACGAGCAGCTGGAGCGGACGATCCCAGGACGGGGTCGCCGCGGCCGTGACGCCCAGCGCCCGCAAGGATGACGAAGCGACGTTGGGGATGGAAAACCCGCCCGCATGCAGGGTCTGCGGGTCTGCCAGGACAAAGGGCAGCCAGGCCGCCGCCACCGCGGCCAGCCACACTGGCACGGCTCGGTGCCAGCGGTCGCGGGGCAGGACAAGCAGCAGGGGCACGAAGGCCAGCGCCCAGGGCTTGGCGTCTGCCGATGCCGCCAACAGCAGGGCTGCCGGGATGGGCCAACGCCGGGCGAGCGCGTGCATGCCTGCCATGAGCAGGACCAGGGCCAGCGCGTCGTCCAGGTGGGTGTAATGGACCGCGAGCTCCGCCCAGACGGGCATCAGAACCCCTGCCGCCAAACCACGCTGCCTGTCGGTCATGCTCAGATGAGGCAGATGCGACAGCGACGCCAGCATCGCTGGACCGGTCGCGGCAATGACCAGGGCCGCCACCGACCCGGACAGCCAGGCGGGCAGGCCATTCAGCGGCTCTGCGGCCAAGAAGGTCAGCGGCCCTATCTGCAGCTGCGGGTGCGTGGCGTAAAGGTGCAGTCCCGCGCCCGCGTTGTCCGAGCGCAACAGGGCAGCCCCAGTAGCGACGAAATGCCAGGACACCAGCGAGTGCCCCACCTGCGCCGCGGCCCATATGGCCATCCACACCCAGGGGAACCACGCGGCATCCAACCACCTGAGCGGTCCGGCGGGTTGCCGGTGCCCTACCGGAGGGGAGAAAGCCGGCGACCGCTCGGCGGCGACTACCGGCGACACGGGCCTGGTTTCACAGCCGTCGCCTGCACAGCCAGCCCCACCTTGCCGTGCCTGGGGAGGAAGAGCCAGGTGACGGTCGCCGCGACCAGGATGTGGAAAGGAACTACTGCGCTACGGCAAACGATCAGGCTGTTCATGATGGTTCAATCTGACACAGGTCCCTGGTGGGACCAAACCGCTTCTCTATCGTCGCGTGATCTGCGGCCCGCCGCCCGGGTGGTAGCGCCCATCCTGGAGTCGTCGCCTTGTGGCCGTTGACGCCCAGCGTGGACAGCGCCGGCCGTCGTGTTCGGGCGCACCTGGCCACTTTTCACGCGGCGGAGCTCGCGGTTTTGCCCCCTCCCGTCTACGTCCCCCAAAAATGGGATTTGTCGCGAACGTTTCAGGATGCCGCACTAGCTCTGAAGCGGGCGCGAGCGACGCCCAGAACTTTGGAGATCCGATGCGTCACGACACGCACCGATGTCATGGCAGCGCGACGGTACCGTCTGCGATCTCGTCGTGAAACATTTGACGAGCATGAGCTCGCTGCTCGCCCGGCTCGGGCGCGTACCACGGTTCTCCTCATCGCGCTGCTCTTCCTCGTCTCAAAGCTGGTCATCGCGGCGATGACCTACGGCACGAACGATGTCTCCTACTGGATCGACTTTGCACGGGGCGTTGCGTTGAAGGGCCCCGTTGGCGTGTATGGGCGAGCCCTATTAAGAATCTCGGCAATGGAAGCAGCGTCGTCGAGATGGACCAGTCGTGTGAACGGCACTCAGCCATACTTCCATCACGCTTGGAGCGGCGTTGCCTATACCCGCAGAAGAGAAGGTTCGTTATGCGGGCCACTCCGTGCGGTTGGTCCGGGCGCTGAAGCCACCTCCGGCACGCCGCGGTCGACCGGCCCGTTTGGTCGACACCGTTGATCCATCGCCCAACCACCCGTCTGGCCGAGGTTCCCATCCCGCATGCGGATGCCCCTGCGGGACGAGCCGGCTCACGTTTTGAGCTGCCCCAGTTGTCGTTCGTCATAGGGGACTGCCTAGCCAGGGATAGGTTGCGCCCGACGGGCGGTGGCCATGAGATGAGCGGGTATGGCTGGCGACATCTGGGTGATGTTCCAAGGGGGGCGTGAGTGAGCGCATCGGGCTGCGCCTGGTTGTAACTCAGGGGCGGATGGCACGGTCGGCTGCTTGTTTGCGCCACTCTCGCCAGGTCAGCCAGACAATAACTGCGTCGAAGATCGTCAGGGCGCTGAGCCCGAAGGTGGGTGAGAGGACGAGCCGGTACATCTGGTATCCGATGAAGATCCACAGGAAGCCGATCATCCAGGGGTAGGCCCAGACTTGGTTGCGCAGCAGTGCGGCGACGAGCACGATCTTGACGATGCCGTGGACGAGGAGGTAGAGGGCTGCGAAGGTGACTGCAGTGCCGGTCAGTCCGTGGGCGTAGCCCAGCAGGTGGCCGGCGATGAAGTCGTTGGGGTCTTCGGATAGTTCGTGCTGGGTCAGTCTGGACACCAGAGTGTTGATCGTTGCCGGGGTGACGACGAGCAGGAGCAGGCCGCCGATGGTTTCGAGGACGCCGTCGAGCCCCTTGAGGATGATCCCGATTTCGAATATCAGGTCGAGCGGGTCTCGTGCTTTGAACCGGCTCACGAAGGGAGGTCCGAGGCGAGCGTCCAGTCGGTGGTTCCGGCCAACAGTGGGGGGAGTGGAGCCCGCGCCGCCAGGGTCTGGCTTGTCACGTCGATGACCGCTGGGTCACCGGAAAGAGCATCCACAACGCCAAGATAGACCCGAACCCGACGATAGGTGACGAGTGCTGTTACGCCCGGCACGCCCGGACGGCACGTGTTCGCCGAGGCCCGGCCCTATGTCACTCACCCGCAGATCCTGCGCCTGGCCGACTTCACCACAGACTTCTCCTTCCCTTTGACCACGCCGTCCTGGCTGGCGCAGTCGCCCCGGAACACTTTTTGTCAAACCGGCTCTAGTCGCGGCCTTGGCCGCCGCGTTGATGGCATTCGCCCGCGTGTACATCGGTGCCCACTGCCCCTGGGACGTCCTCGGCGGACTGGCCCAGACATACGGTCAGTCGAGGATCTTGCGTCAGTTGGTCTTGTTCGACGGGCCGTGGGGCGTCATCTTCGGCGATCGGCTAGAAGCGCGCATTGCCTCTCGATGGTCACCAGGCTTCAGGCGGGGGACGGTCGGCCACGATCGCCAACAGCCTCTCCATTGCCCCACGCTCAACCAGGAGTGGCACGTAGTCGCGCACGGGTCCGTTCAGGCCGGCGTGCAGCTCCTGGACAGTGGCTCGTACCGTGGCCGGCGGCAGGGTCGGGAAGCGGACCACTAGGCGCTGACAAACCTGTTCGATGGCGTCTACCTCATCGAAGTAGTTCATGACTTAGCGTCCACCACCTGCTCGGCTGCCGCAATGGGTCCTGCCAGATGATGACCGCACCGACGAGGGTCTAGGTCGGTTGCGACCGCATGCGATGTGCTGTCATCATTTATGGCTCGTCATCGGGGAGTGTTTATGACTCGTCATCGGGAGATTGAGCGCAAGTTCGATGTTGACCCCGCCACCCCTTTCCCGGATCTGTCCGGCGACAACGGTGCGGTGAGCGAGGCGGCTGAGTCTCAGCTGGACGCCACGTACTTCGACACCACCGATGCGCAACTGGCAAAGCATCGGATCACGCTGCGTCGCCGGACCGGCGGTGACGACGCAGGTTGGCACCTGAAACTGCCGGTCGGGCAGGACGAGCGGAACGAAATTCGTCTCCCGTTGGGTCGCGCGACCCGCAGCGTGCCTGCCGCCTTGGCCCGCGAGGTCCGTGCCCTGGTCCGCGACCGCCCCTTGGTGCCGGTCGCCATACTGCACACCAGGCGGGTTGAACGACAGTTGCTGGACGGCGACGGAAACCCGCTGGCCACGCTCGCGGACGACACGGTCCATGCCGAGCGGCTGACCGGGGACGCGGTTGAGGTGTCCAACTGGCGCGAGGTTGAGGTTGAGCTCATCGAGGGGGACCGGTCCTTCCTTGACGCGGTCGGACGCCGGCTGCGTGCCGCGGGACTGATCCCATCGGCGTCGAGCTCCAAGCTCGCGCGCGTCCTTGGGGACCTTGTGGCTCCAACGCGTACATCCGTGTCTGGCCAAGCCAAATCGGGACGGGACACGGCGGGAGCGGTGCTGCATGGGCACCTGCAGCAGCAGGTGGACCAACTGATCTTGCGCGATCGCGATGCCCGGGCGGACGCACACGATGGGGTGCACCGGATGCGTGTCGCGGCCCGTCGTCTGCGTAGCGCACTGGCGACCTACCGGCCGCTTCTGGACCGGGAGAGGACCGACCCGGTGCGCGACGAGCTGAAGTGGCTCGGCCAGATCCTCGGTCGTTCTCGCGACACCGAGGTACTGCGCAGGCGGCTGCTGGACCTTGTAGCGGCCCAGCCACCCGAGCTCGTCCTGGGCCCGGTCGAGCGCCGGGTCGATCTCGAGCTGCGCGCCCGGCACCGGGCCGCGCGGGCCGAACTGCTCGCCGTCCTCGACAGCGATCGTTACTTCAGGTTGCTCGACGCGCTCGACGACCTGCTCGACGACCCGCCCCTGACCGCCCGCGCGGGCAAGCCAGCTCACAAGCACGTGCCAACGCTGGTCGGCCGGGCCGCCAGGCGGGTCGACCGGGCCGCACGAGCCGTCGCCAACGCCCCGACGACCCAGGCGCGCGACGAGGGGCTGCACGAGGTCCGCAAGAGCGCGAAACGGGCCCGGTACGCGGCCGAGTCGGCCACACCGCTGGTCGGTAAACCCGCCAAAGAGCTGGCACGGCGGATGACTGCACTGCAGGACGTGCTTGGTGAGCATCAGGACAGTGTGACCGCGCGGGCGCTCCTGCTCGAACTCGCCGCGGCAGCCCACCTTTCCGGTGAGAACGGGTTCACCTTCGGTCTGCTGCACGCGCAAGAGCACGCCCGCGCCAAAGACGCCCGCCGCGCCTACGGACCTGCGCTGCGCAAGGCCTCAACCACGAAGACTCGGCGCTGGGCCCGATAGCCGCCCGCAACAACAGGGAATCGCGAACGCTGCCGCACCTGAGCAGCACGCCAACGCCCGAATGAGCCCGCGACGTCCGAAAACGAGAACGAAAGGTTCGTTTGTCGTGCCGTCGATTGCACCGACCGCCGGAGCAGCCCACGCACAGATCACCAGTGCTCTTACGCAAGGTCACAGCGCCGCGTCAGCGGCCGGCAGTTTGCCCGCTAGCCGATGGCTTCTGCGGTGTTGAATGAGAGTCCCGCCTGGGCGCGCCCGAATGGAGGGGGCTGTCGTCGACTTCTGTGTCTTCCACCTCGACCATGTCAGACTTCGGAAATGGTTGGTCATGGCAAAGATGGCGCGGATCCAGTACCCGAGGCTGCGCCGGACCCCTCGTGGATCTCAGCTTTTAGCCGGTTGGAGAATCGGGTGTTGCCGGCCTGGCTGCGCCCCACTGCCGGTGAGAACCGGGTTCCGGTAGCGTTGGCGATCTTGGCCGCCGCCGGGCTGCAGTTGGTGTTGTCGCGTCGGTTTGCGCTGATCCATCAGCCGTGGTTGCTGCCCTCGTTGGAGATGGCGTTGTTGGTCACGTTGACCGTGCTTAACCCGGTCCGGCTCACCCGCTATACCCGGGCGGGTAAATATCTGAGTCTGTTGCTGGTGGCGCTGATCTCTTTGGATAACGGGTTCAGTGCGGCCCTGCTCGACTTTAAACTGATTCATGGCACCGCCGGTGATCAGGCCAGTGCGTTACTGGCGTCTGCGGCGGCGATCTATTTGACCAACGTCATCGCGTTCGGCATCTGGTATTGGGAACTCGATCGAGGCGGCCCCTTTGCGCGTGCCGCCGCCGCGACCCCCTACCCCGACTTTTTGTTCCCTCAGATGACCCAACCCCACCTGGCCTCTGAACATTGGGAACCCCGGTTCGGTGACTACCTCTACGTCAGCTTCACCAACGCCACCGCCTTCTCACCCACTGACACGATGCCGCTGACCCGGTGGGCGAAGGGCCTCATGGCTGCACAAAGCGCTATCGCCCTGTCCACGACCGCCCTCGTCATCGCCCGCGCGGTGAACATCCTCAAGTAGTCCCCTTCCCCAAGGGTGAAACCCGCCCGGGGCGGTTCGATTCGCTCTGCCGAGATAGTCAGCCGACTGCGCAGGCGATTGGCCGGTCACGTTTGAAGTAGCAGGGAAAAGGTGACAGCGGGCCGGTGGGTTCCGTCTGGAAGTGGCTCTAGTGAACAGTGTCCCCTCGCTTCGTGAACTCTGTATGTCACCCCGTTCGCAGTGTGATCGGGGGCGCTGGAGCGATGGCAGGGTGAAACCGTAAGCCCCATCAACCCCTCGCCGGTTTTGACGGCCCTGTGCCTTCCTTGGAGTGTGTTTTGTCAGTCTTCGTTGTCAGGTCCCCAGCTGTGCGCCGCGCCGGCTTTTCGGTCCTCGCGCTGGCCGCGGTCTTCGCTGTGGTGGCGGTCCCCGAAGTGTCCCAGGCCACCCCGGTGGTCCCCACGGTGCACCCAGTGATGTTCGCGCGTCATCCCGCCGGGGCAAGTAAGCCGGACGACATCACCAGGCTCGGCGACCTGCTGTACATCACCTACCAGAACGACGCGGGCAAAGACGGGACGCCGGCCGGAAGTTTCAGCACGGTGATCGCCTATGACTCCACGGGCAGGACCGTCGCCAAGTACACCATCCCCGGCCGCTGTGACGGACTCACCGCCGATCCCAGAAACAACCGCGTTCTGGCCACCGCGAACGAGGACCTGAACTCCAGCCTCTTCGTGATCCACCCGGGAACATCGGCGCCCGTCCACTACACGTACAGCCCAGACCCGGCACAGCACGGCAGCGACGGCAAGAACGGCGGCACCGACTCGATCTCCGTCGCAGCCAACGGCAAGGTCTATGTCGCTCACTCCAATCCCGACCCGAAGCTTCCCGCACCCAACAACGCACCCGCGGTGTACACCCTCAAACTGACCGGCAGTACAGCCCAGCTCACGCCGGTGTTCAGGGTCAATGACCCGGCGACGGTGATCAACGCCGCGACCGCGGCGGCAAAGCCGATGGGCCTGACTGACCCTGACTCAAACGAGTTCCTGCCGAATCTGCACGGTGGCACCCTCATCCAAGGCGCCCAGGGCGACAGCAAACTCGTCTTCGCCACCAATCTGAACGCGGCCCTCCCCACCCTCAAGCAGCTCGACCTGACCAACGCAACGCCGCCGAAACACGGCGCTGCGACGCCGCAACTGGACGACCTTGCCCAGGTCACCGGGCCTGGCACTCTGTACGTCGTAGACCAGGGACCGTCCGCGTGGATCTACGCGATCAACACAGCTGATATCGCCCCCGGCACCGTGTTCGCCTCACAGCCCAACCCCTCGAAAGGCGACTTGCCCAACGACCCGAGTCTGGCAGTGGTCGACCTCAAGACCGGGGCCGTCACCCATGTCAGGACCCCGCTGACCAGCCCCAAGGGGTTGCTCTTCGTCCCCGCGGCGGCCAAAACGACCACCTCGCTCGCGGGCATGCCGTCAACCTCGAGCTCGAATGCGCCCCTGCTCTACGGCGCAGGATTCATAGTCGTCATCCTCGGTGCCGGCTTCGCGCTGCTCATGTGGCGACGTCAGCGCCCCAGCGTGACCCGCTCCCGCACCGCGCAGCGACCACTCTAAGCCGATTCGGTTCTCAAGGGCCTCGCCCTTGGCGTGGCCCTTGAGGCATGCCCAGAGGCCCTACGCTTGCTGAGCCGTCAAACTGCTGCCCGCGGCGCAGCTCTTCCGTGTAGTCCCTCTCGCGCCGACTTGCCCTGCGCCCTGTCCCTTAGGAGTACCCGTGTCGCACCTGAGTTATCTACAGGCGACCTTGATCGGTCTACTACAAGGCGTCTCCGAGCTGTTCCCGGTCTCCAGCCTCGGTCACAGCATCATCATCCCGGCCCTGATCGGCGGGGACTCCCTACGTGTCAGGCTCGGGTGA
>DHJN01000199.1 GCA_002404345.1 Actinobacteria bacterium UBA4719
GCCGATCCGTCTGCGCCGATCCACAGCGATCAGGGCGGTCACGTGACACGGACCGTCCTGATCGCTGTTGGAGGGATCGCTGTTGGAAGCAAATGTCAGGCGTTGACCTTGCGACGCCTACCCGCGAACACCATCAGGGCACCGCCGAGGAGGAGCAGCACGGCGAGAGAGCCGATGCCGACGACGGCGGCGCCAGTGAACGGCAACCCGCCGACGGTGGTGGGACCAGCGCTCGCGCTGACTCCAGCGATCTGGATCTGCACACTCGACGTGGCTCCAGAGCTGGTGCCCGCGGCCGTGATTGTGTGGGGTCCGGTCAGACTGACCCCCAGGACGATCGCCTCGCAGAATCCGCCGCTGGAATCAGCAACGGCCGAGGGGAAGTGGGTGCCGTTGTCCAACGAGATGGTCACCGTCTCGCCCGGTTTGAAGCCCGAGCCACAGAACTTGAGGCTCGACCCTGCTGCCGGCGTCTGATCGCTCACCGAGGTGGTCGGTTGAGTTGTATAGGGAGCGGCATTCGCTTGACCTGCGAAAGCTGTAACGGCGATGATCACGCCGAACAGTGCGATGAGGGCCCCGAGAGGCCGTTTGATTCTTGGCATGGGATCTCCGCTTTGTTGGGTCGTTACGGTGTCGAACTGATATCTCAAGATTTTACAAGTGGGGTTACGTTCGCGTGGTCGTTTCGGCAGATCGCGCGTTCCTCGGTCTGGTGACGCGAGAACGGGTCGGTTGAGCCGGCTCTGGGGCCGCCTCTGTCGACGAGTAGGCTCGCCGGTATGACGGACTTAGGCGAATGCCTGAGGGCCAGGGGCATGCGGCTGACCCCGCAGCGGGAGCGGATCATCGATGCGGTCCGTTCGCTCGGCCACGCCACGCCGGACGGCCTTGCCGCGGCCGTGGGTGGAGACGGCGGACCTGCCTTGTCCCTGTCGACCATCTACCGCAACCTCGAGGTGCTCGAGGAGGTGGGCGTTGTCTCCCACACTCACCTCGACCACCGCTCGCCGACCTATCACCTGTCCGATCACGCCGACCACATTCACCTCGTGTGCTTGTCGTGTGGAGCCGTCATCGAGAGTGCGGTTGGCGCTGCCGATCCGTTCGTGGGGAATCTTTTGGCCCGCCACGGCTTTGTGGCGGATGTGAAACACATGGCGATACACGGATGGTGCGCAGCATGTTCGGCTCAGGCGACCCGGTCAGAGACGACGTCACCATGACCGAGCACGAGATGACCGAGCACGAGATGACCGAGCACGAGGCACCTGCCGTCGTGTGGCTCAGCCCGTTGCTGAGCCGGCCCGGAGCTGTGGCGGGTGAGGGCGTTGACACCGCGGTTGCCGCGCACTATGGCAATCCCCTGCGCGAGCAGCGGTTGCTGGTCGAGGGCCTGGCCGCGGTCGACCTGTCCAACCGTGGCGTCGTGACGATCGCCGGCCCCGACCGCCTTTCCTGGCTGCACTCGATCACCACCCAGATGCTGACCGGACTGGCTCCGCACACGTCTGCAGAGACGCTGGTCCTCAGCCCCAAGGGGCACATCGAGCATGACCTGCACCTCGTGGACGATGGCCAGACCACATGGGTCACCGTCGAGCCCGGCACGGCCGCCGCGCTCGTGTCCTGGCTGGACTCGATGCGCTTCACGCTGCGAGTCGAGGTCCACGACGTCAGCGCCGACTACGCGGTGATCGGTGAGCCGGTACGGGCCGAGAGCACGCCGGCGGAGCCCTTGGCCTGGAGTGACCCGTGGCCGCTCCTGGTCGGCGACACCGCGGCATACAGCGCGGTGGTCGACCCGGCCCGGCACCCGGGAAGCGAACGCCCCTGGCGCGAGCTGATCGTCCCCCGCGATCAGCTGGAGGCAGCGCTGGGGGACCGGCCCCTGGCGGGGATGTGGGCTGCCGAGGCACTGCGCGTCGCTGCCTGGCGTCCGCGCCTGGGTTTCGAGACCGACCACCACACGATCGCTCACGAGGTCGACTGGCTACGCACGGCCGTTCACCTGCACAAGGGGTGCTATCGCGGGCAAGAGACCGTGGCTCGCGTGCACAACCTGGGGCGGCCGCCGCGCCGGCTGGTGTTCCTGCACCTTGACGGCTCGGGTCACACATTGCCCGAGCGTGGCGTCGAGGTCGAGGCTGGCGGCAGGGTGGTTGGCCGCCTGACGTCGGTGGCGCGTCACCATGAGCTCGGCCCGATCGCCCTGGCTGTCATCAAGCGAAACACCCCGCTCGATGCCGTGTGCACGGCGGACGGGCTCAGTGCCAGCCAGGACGAGATCGTCCAGCGCTAGAACCCCATCGCGTCAGGTACTGGCTTGTTCGCGTTGCTTGGCGCGTTTACGCGGTGACTCCGAGACATAGCCCTCGCTGTAGTAGGAGTACGCGTCGGCGCCCTTGGTCGGCAGCATGTTGAGGACCAGCCCCAGGACCCGACCCTTGACGGCGTCCAGGGTCTGCAGCGACTTGGCCAGGTGGTCGCGGTTGACGACTCCTGCGCCAACCACCATGACGGTCCCCCCGGCGATGGTGCTCAGGACGGCAGCGTCGGTCACGGGCAGTAACGGAGGTGAGTCGATGATCACGACGTCGAAGCGGGACTCCAGCTCACGCAATGTCGCTATCATCGCGGCCGAGCCCAGCAGCTCGCTCGGGTTGGGCGGAATCGAACCGGAGCCGATGACATAGACGCCGGTGTCGCTGAACTGCTGCAACACGTCGCTGAGGGCGACCTGGCCGATCAGCACGTTCGTCAGGCCGAGCGAACCGTCCATCCCCATGTACTCCAGCAGGCGCGAGCGCCGCAGGTCTGCCTCGACGAGGCAGACGCGAGCGCCGCTGGCGGCCATCGTGATGGCGAGGTTCGCCGTGGTCGTCGTCTTGCCTTCAGCGGGAACGGAAGAAGTGAAGACGATGGAGCGCGGGTGGTTGGCGGCGTCCACGAACTGCAGGTTCGTTCGCAAGGCCCGGAAGGCCTCGGCACGGGGGCTTTGCGGGTCGGACTGGACGATCAGCGGACGTTTGGGGGCATCGGGGTCAAAAGCGATGCCGCCGATGACTGTCGCGTCGGTGACGTCGGCGCAGTCCTTTTCGCTCTTGATGGTCGTGTCGAGCAGATCGCGCAGCAGCGCCAGACCGATACCGAGCAACAGACCAAGCACCACACCGAGGGCGAGGTTGCGGGTCGGCTTGGGGCTGATCGGCGTGGTGGGCACGGTCGGGGTGCTCACCACGGTCACCTTGACCGGGCTCGACGTGCCTTTCGTGACGCTCTCGAGGTCGGCGACGGTGCTGGTGAACTGCGTGCCGACAGCGTCGGCGACCTCGGCGGCCACCCGTGGGTTGGTGTTCGTGACGGCGACCTCGATCAGGACGGTGTCGAGCGGAACCGTGGCGGTGATCTGGGTTCCGAGCTTTGCTGCGGTCGTGTCGAGCTTGAGCGTCTTGATCACCGGGTCAAGGACCTTGGGCGTCGTGATGACGTCTGCGTAGGACTTGACGCGCTGCTGGGTGAAGTTGCTGCCCGACAGGAGAGCCCCACTGTCACTGCCACCCGACGTCGAGACGAAGAGCCGGGTCTGCGCCTGGTAGACCTTGGGGCTGAGGGCGGTCGCCAACGCGGCGCCCGCCAGGACGACGAGCATGACAGCGACGATGATCCGCCAACGCTTCCGGATGATGCGGATGTAGTCCTTCAGCTCCACGAAGTGCTTCTCTCTCTCGCCCACCGATGCATGGCCTCTGGCAGTTGGCCAACGATGCAGTTGGCCAAGGATTTTGCCAGGATACTGTGCCCAGCCTCCAGCATAGGTTTGGGCGGGGCTCCTCCGCAGGCAGAATGTCAGTCATGAGCAACGACGCTCCCCGGACCACGCGACCCACGCGACCTATGGTCCCAGCTGCGGGGACCCTGATCACTGTCGCGCCCACCGGAGCCGAGATCGCCAAGGCCGACTGCCCCCAGCTACCGACGACGCTGGCCGAGCTGGTCGAGACCGCCGTCGCATGCGAGGCCGCAGGCGCCTCGCTGATCCACATCCACGTCCGCGACGCCGACCACCGGCCCAGCCTGGATGCCGTCCTTCTGCGCGAGACCGTCCAGGCCGTGCGCGAGCAGACGTCGATGGTCATCCAGCTCTCCACCGGTGGCAGCGTGCACGACTCGCTGGAGAGGCGAATCACGGTCCTGGACGCCGAGCCGGACTCATGCAGCCTGACCTGCGGGACCACCAACTTCGGCGACGACGTCTTCCTCAACCCCCACCCGTTCATGGCCCAGCTCTACCAACTGGCCCAGGAGCGGGAGATCGTCCCCGAGTTCGAGCTGTTCGACCTCGGGCACGTGGCAGCGCTGCGTCGTCTGATCGACGCCTACGGGCTGCCCTTCGGAGGGAAGGTGCACGTCGACTTCGTCACGGGCGTCCCAGGCGGTATGCCGGGCACCCCGGCCGCCCTGCTGGCCGGCGTACAGGCTCTGCCTGCCGAGGTGACGTCCTGGTCGGCGACCGGTATCGGTCGCAGCCACCTCCCGATTGCTGCGTCAGCGCTCGCGTCCGGCGGGCACCTGCGGGTCGGCATGGAGGACAACCTGAACTACGCCAAGGGGCAGCCGGTCCAGCGCAACGACGAGCTGGTGTCGCGGGCGGCGGATCTGGCCCGGCTGATGCAGCGTCCGCCGTTGACCACCGACGAGGCGCGCGACCTGTTGTCGACCAAGGAACGGCGTTCGACCTGACTCCGACCGAGCGGCTCAAGCTTGCTCAGTTTGCATTTTGCTAACTGGAGCAAGCACAATGGGGCCATGTCCAAGTTCACGCCGATCTCCGTTCACGATCTCGGCGAATACCTTAGAGAGCAACGTCATTCGGCTCAGCTCTCGTTGAGGCAGCTGTCCGAGGTGGCGGGGATCAGCAACCCGTACCTCTCTCAGATCGAGCGCGGACTGAAGAAGCCGAGCGCCGAGATCCTGCAGGCCCTGGCCAAGGCCCTGCGTATCTCGGCCGAGTCCCTCTACGTCCGGGCTGGCATCCTCGATGAGCGCCCCGATCGCGGCGACGCTCCTCCCGTTGATGTCACCGACGCCATCCTGGCCGACCCCAGGCTGAATGACCGACAGCGAGCTGTCCTGCTCGACGTCTACGAGTCGTTCGTGGGTGAGCCGGCCGCCAGCAAGGCCTCGATGGCGACCAAAGCCAGCAAGACCTCCAGAGCCAGCAAGGCCACTCAGGCTTCGACGGCCACCAAAGACAGCACAGACACCAAGGCCCCTTCGGCGCCGAACCCGGCACCGAAGTAACCGACCCAGTAATCACCACATCAAGGAGAAGCAAGCATGACTCTTGTCAATGACTTCCGAAAGACCGTCACCGACACCACCCCCGTCTACGCCGCCTTCGGCGTCACCGACCTGGCCGTCGAGACGTTGCGCGACGCCCGCACCCGCGCCATTGCCGCCCGCGCGGATCTCGACGTCAGCGCGCTGCAGGGCAAGGCATTCAAGCGCTTCGAGAAGGCCGCAGAGCAGGTCCAGCAGCTCCCCGCACTGGCCCGGACCCAGACCCTCGAGGTTGTCGGCAAGGCCCGCGGGACCTACTCCGAGCTGGCCGTGCGCGGCGAGGAGCTGGTCAAGCGGATCCGCAACCAGAAGACCACCAAGGACCTGTTCGCCCAGGCCGGCAACACCATCTCCCTCGGCAAGGGTGCCGTCACGACCGTCCGCAAGGCCGCGCTCGACACCCAGCGTGCAGCCAGGGTCACGCTGTCCACCGGTCGCCGTGAGGCGGGGTCCGTTGCCGCGTCCGTCCAGGATGACGTCAGGGCCACCGGTCGCACCGTGAGCAAGGCCGCTTCTGCCACGCTCCACGCGGCAGAGGACACCGTCGACACCGCCAAGAAGGGCACCGCCGCGGCGGAGCGCGCGACCCGGTCCGTTGCCGCGGGCGCTCGCAAGACGGCCACCACGGCCACCACGGCCACCAAGACCGCCACCCCCAAGGTCGGCGACTGATTTCACCCGCAGCTGCCCTGCTCGGCAGCTGAGCAGTAACGGCGCGGCCGGTGTCGAATCCTCGACACCGGCCGCTCCGTCGTTGGGGGGAGGCTGTCGTCGGGGGAGGCGGTCGTTGGGGGAGGCGGTCGTTGGGGGGAGGCGGTCGTCGGACAGTAGGATCGCCGCCGTGACTGAGCAGCGAGTTTCCCTGTATGACGCGCCTGTGGTGGCCCATGTCGTCCGCTCCGGCTTCGTGGAGTCGGTGCATCACGGCAGTGTGGTGGCCCTGGACGCGAACGGCTCGACGTTGCTCGCCGTCGGTGATGTCGCCGGTCCGATGTTCCCGCGTTCGGCCAGCAAGCCCATTCAGGCGTTGGCCATGTTGCGCGGCGGTCTGGACCTTGACGGCGAGCTGCTGGCGCTCGCGGCTTCGAGCCACTCGGGGGAGCCGTTCCACCTCGACGGGGTCCAGCGGATCCTGGCCGGGGCAGGCCTGCGCGAGCGGGACCTGCAGAACACCGCGGACCTGCCGCATGACGAGTCGGAGCGCAATGCCTGGATCGCCTCCGGCCGCGCGGCAACCCCGCTCGCGCAGAACTGTTCCGGCAAGCACTCCGCCATGCTCGCCACCTGTGTCGCAGCCGGGTGGGACACCGCGACCTACCGCGAGCTGCGGCACCCGCTGCAGCAGCTGATGGCGCAGACGCTGGCCGACCTGAGCGGCGAGCCCGTTGCGGCCACCGGCACTGACGGCTGTGGCGCTCCAGTCATGGCAGTATCGCTGACCGGCCTGGCGCGGGCCTTCTCCCGCCTGGCCGTGGCTGCGGAGGGCACCAACGAGGCCAAGGTGGCGGCCGCCATACGGGCGTATCCGCAGTGGCTGGGCGGGACCCGACGTGACGTCACGTCGCTCATCCGGGGGGTGCCTGGTCTGATCGCCAAGGACGGCGCGGAGTCGGTCTTTGCCGTGGGGCTTGCCGACGGGCGCGGTATCGCCCTCAAGATCGCCGACGGTGGGCAGCGTGCCCGTCCCGTCGTGATGGCAGCAGCGTTGCGGCGCCTCGGTATCGACGCGGAGGTTCTCCATGACCTGGCCCACGTCCCGGTGCTCGGACACGGTCAGCAGGTCGGGTCGATCGAAGCCGTCGGGATCTGAGCCCGATGCGCTGTGACCGCCTATGGGGCGGCGCAAGCCGGGTCCTTGAGGTCCGGGATAGCCGCCTGAGGTGGGGCGTCGGCATATACAGCTGTGGGGTTGTCGGTGGGCGACGTTACGTTGAGCGGGTGCTCGTTCGTTACCGTTACCGTGCTTACCCCACCCCCAATGCCTTCAACTTAAGGTTGCATGGGTGTATTTGGGTGCATGGGCCGTGCTGGACAGAAAATCGCCCATGCCGGTCGCCATGAGGAAAGGGAGCGGGCTGTGGCCCGCTCCCTTTCGCTCTCGTCGGTGCTAGCGACTGGCGTGTCTCAGCAGACGACGCCCACAACGGTGCCGGTGCCTGCGTTGCCCGGATTCGGCGCGTAGCCGGAGTCGGTACGGACCACGACGATGTGCACGTTGTTACCGCCAATCGACGGGCCCGAGTTGGTGATCGAGCTCGACACGATGACGGCCATGTAGGCGGGCAGTGGTCCCGCCGGCGGCGGTGTGCTGTTGCCTGGGTCGGTCGTCCAGCTCACCGCGCACCCGGGTGCGGCCGGGCTGTCCGCGAAGCCCTTGAAGCTGGCCGGAGCAGACCCGCCGCTGAGGGTGTTGTGCTTTGACCATTGGGCGCCCCAGAAGGTGACGGAGGTTCCGACAGCGGCGTTCTTGTCGCCGATGACGAAGTTGCCGCCGCTTGCGGTCCCAAAGATCAGGACCTTGCTGCTGGCGTCGGCGCTGCTGCCGCCGTCATCGACGATGTGCACCTTAACGGGGAAGTAGCCGGTGCCTGCGTAGGTGTGGGTGCCGTTGACGGTGTACGAGCCGCCGCTGCCACTCACCGTTCCCGTCGAGGTGGACGAACCGTCACCCCAGTCGATCGTGGCCGTGAAATCAGCCGGGCTCGAGGTTGCGATGTTAGCGTCGGTGAAGTTAGCCACCACCCCGTTGAAGCCCTGGGGGCTCGTGGGGGTCACCCCCGCTGCCGACAACGCTGCGTCACCGACGTTGGCCGTCGATGAAGCGGTGGCGGTATTGGCGGTGTTGTCAGTGTCGTTGATCGTTACCGACACCTTGTTGGTGCCCTCATCGGCGTAGGTGTGGGACCCGTTGACCGTGAACGGACCGCCCGTGGGACCTGACACGTTCCCGGTCGAGGTGGGCGAACCGTCGCCCCAGTCGATCGTCGCGGAGTATTCGCCAGCCGTGGACGCAGGGTCAGGGTCGGTGAAGCTGGCCACCTGGCCGGAGTAGGCGTTGCCCTCAGTCGGCGAGAAGGTCAAGCCCGACGGTGTGATCGGAGAATCTGCTGCCGCCGCCCAATGCTTGGCGGCGCTCGCCTGTTGGGTGGTGCCGCTGGTGTCGGTGAAGGAGGCCAGGATCGTGTCGTCACCCGGGCCGTTCGCGTCGAGGTAGGTGAAGGTGACGTTGCCGCTGCTGTCGGTCTTGCAGTCCGCTGGCACGCAGGTGCCGCTCGCGCCGTTGTTCTGCCCGGTCACCGTGAAGGTGACCAACTGCCCTACCACCGGCGAGCCGCTCTGCGTGACGTTGGCGGTCACGGTGTGGCTCGTCCCCGCCGGGTTGGTGGACGTGGCTGGCGTCAGCGTGATGTTCGGCGACACGACCACGATGCCTGAGCCTGCGATCAGTACGTACGCCTCGCCGCACGCCGTGACCGGCGGCGTTACGGTGTTGTCAGTCCCGCACGTTGGATGACTGGTCGTATCGGTAGCGACCGCCAATGCACTCCAGTCACTGGCGAACGTCGGGAACGACTCGTGCACCGAACAGCCCCAGCCCTCCAGGTCGGCTGTACTCAACGAGTCGAACTTCGGCGTCGACGCGATCTTCGCGACGTTACCGCCACAGGGAGGGGTGTCATCCTCTGTCCAGGTTCCGCTGCCGCTGCTGAGCTGGCCCATCATCGACGCGGCGACGCCCGCCTGAGAGTAGTAATTGCCGCCGCAGCTGGTGTCGAAGTAAAGGCCGGTACGCCCGGGCTGGGCCCCCGCGAAGTCGATTCCGTCGGAGATCACCGTGGTGCGCGGGCCGGTGCCTCCGCTGTGGAGGACCGGGTCGGTGCCGACCAGCACCCGGTTCCCCTCCTTCGTGTTGACGGCGGTCCCCATCACCACCGGGGCCCACGTCGCCTCGTTTGTGATGAATGAGCTGGCGATCGTGCTGCAGGTCGGGTCGCCGGCGATGAGCACCTGGTAACTCGCGAACTGTGGCTGCGTCATCGCGTCCCACGTCGGCCCGTCGACCACGTCGACACTGAACCCCAGCGAGGTCGCTAGGTTGGCCTCTGCGCTCGAGGCTCCGCCAGTTACTGTGTCGCTGTTGATCAACGCCTTGGGCTGCGCCGCATAAGCGCTTGGCATGTGCAGAAGCGTCAAGAACGTCAACATGAGAGCAGCGACGACGGCAACGCCCGTTCGCCGACGATCACGGATACTTATCATTCGGAATTACCTTTCTGGATGTTCAACCGGAAGGTATGCGAAGTTGATGTCGCGACGATCAGCGAGAGCGTTGCCCCCATCGATCCCACGAACCCCGCGTATCCTTGCATCAGCAGAACGGCCTTTGCAATGGGTTGAGAACCCTGATATTCCATCACCCCCACGTCGGTCAGGCCGGACCGGACCGGGGCAAGCCAGCCCGCCCCCAATAGCCTTCAACTTAGAGTTACAATGGTGTAGTTTGAGGCGGTGG
>DHJN01000003.1:0-22900 GCA_002404345.1 Actinobacteria bacterium UBA4719
CCCATGCCGGGTTCGGTGAGCAGGTGGCGGGGGCGGCCCGGGTCCGGTTCGAGCTTGCGCCGTAACTGGGCCATGTACACCCTCAGGTTTCCGCCAGCGTTCTCATAGCCGGGTCCCCAGACCTCGGTGAGCAGCTGCCTCTAGCTGAGTAGCTTGCCAGGGTGCCGCAGCATGACTTCGATGAGGTGCCATTCGGTTGGGGTCAGTCGCACCTCGATGTCGGCGGCCCCATGGGCGACCGTGACGCGTCTGGCGAACAGGTCAACTGTGGTTGGGCCGAACGTCACGATCGGGTTGTCGTCGGCCGGCGTGGCGCGGCGTGAAACGGCGCGCAGCCGGGCTAGCAGCTCATCGACCCCAAAAGGTTTCGTGAGGTAGTCGTCGGCGCCGGCGTCGAGCGCGTCGACTTTGTCGGCGCTGTCGGTGCGCCCGGACAGGATCACGATGGGTGCGGTGCTCCAGCCACGCAGCCCGCGGATGACCTCGACCCCGTCCAGGTCCGGCAGCCCGAGGTCGAGGATGACCAGGTCCGGGTTGTGGGCAGCGGCTGTGGCCAGCGCCTCGGCCCCGGTCGCGGCGGTAAGCACCTCATAATGGCGGGCGCGCAGGTTGATCTGTAATGCCCGCAGGATCTGAGGCTCGTCGTCGACCACCAGAACACGGGTCATGTGGTTTCGTTTCCGCTGGTCGTTGGGCGTTCCTGGTTCGCCCCCTCGCGTTCACGTCGGCCGGGCTCTCCCCGCGTGGCGGCTGCTCCTTGCGGGGCGGCATTGAGTGACACCACCATGGTGAGTCCGCCACCGGGGGTCTCCTCCGGGTTGAGCGTGCCGCCCATCGCCACGGTGAGCCCGCGCGAAAGCGCCAGTCCGAGGCCCACGCCGGTGGTGTTGTCGGTGTCGCCGAGGCGCTGGAACGGGGCGAAGACCCGCTCGAGGTAGGCCGTCGGGATGCCGGGGCCGCGGTCGATGACGCGCAGCTCCACCCGGTCGCCGAGGCTGCTTCCTGTCACTCGCGGCGGAGAATCGGGCGGGGAGTACCGAATGGCGTTCCCGAGCAGGTTGGCGATGACCCGCTCGAGCAGGCCGGGGTCGGCCAGCACAACGGGAAGGTCATCCGGCACGTCGATCACGACGTGGCTCCCAGCCGGGCCGAGGTCGTCCAGCGCCAACGGCACCACCTCGTCCAGCGCTATCGGACGGCGCACCGCCGACAGGGCCCCGGCCTGCAGCCGGCTCATGTCCAGCAGGTTGTCGACCAGATGGGCGAGTCGGTCCAGGGACTCGTCGGCGGTGAGCAGCAGCTCAGCGTGGTCCTGTGCGGACCACTCGATGTCGTTGCTGCGCAGACTGGTCACGGCGGCCTTCGCGGACGCGAGCGGGGTGCGCAGGTCGTGCCCCACCGCCGCCAGCAGAGCGGTCCGCTCCGATCGCCCTCGGCGATGGGAACGGCGGCGGCCGCCGCCTCGCTGAGCCGGTGCCGTTCCAGGGTCACGGCGGCTTGCGCGGCAAAGGCACCGATGACCCGCTGGTCTTCCGCCCGCAGCGGCCGCCCCCGCAGTCCGAGCACCAGGGTGTCTCCGGCCGCAACCTCAGCGTCGGCGTCCTGCGGCCGCTCACACCGGTCAGTACCGGCGCTGGCCACCACAGTCCACTCGTCGGTCGGTCCGTGGGCCCAGGCCCCGCGGCTCAGCGTCGAGCGGGGGGTCCGCTCCAGCAACGTGACGGAAGTCAGCCCAAAGGCCTCCCGCACCCGTTCCAGCAAGGCCGGGAGCGCCGTCTCGCCGCGCAGAACGCTGCCGGCCAGGGTGCCAAGCGTCTCCGCTTCCGCCGTGGCACGCGCCGCCTGCCGGGTACGCCGCGCGGCCAGGTCCACCACAGAGCTCACCAGCGCGGCGACCACGACGAAGACACCCAACGCCAGTGCGTTGTTCGTCTCTGCGATGGTGAACGTGTACAGCGGAGGCGTGAAGTAGTAGTTCAGCAGCAGCGATCCGCCGATCGCGGCCACCACGGCCGGCACGAACCCGCCGGCCAGGGCCACGAGCACGACCGCCAGCAGGAAGAGCAGGACGTCGCTGACCAGGTTCAGATGCTGCCGCTCATGCGCGAGCAACACGGTGAGCAGGGTGGGCAGCAGCAGCGCGAGCACGAATCCCTGCAGCCGGCGCTGAAGGGTGAGGCTGCCGTGGGGGCGCGGCAGCCCACGCCCCTTTCCTCTCTGCGCATGGGTGACCAGGTGGACGTCGATGTCGCCGGAGTCGCGGATGATGCCGGCGCCGATACCCGGTCCTGTCACGAGCGCAGCCAGCCGGGATCGGCCGCTGTCGCCCAACACCAGCTGGGTGGCGCTCTCGGCCCGGGCGAACTCCAGTAAGGCGTCAGAGACGTCGTCGCCGACGATCTGGTGGTAGGTGCCGCCCAAGGTCTCGACCAGTGTCCGCTGCGCGGTCAAGTTGGCGGGGTTGGCGCCGGTGAGCCCGTCAGAGCGGGTGACGTGCACCGCTAGCAGATCCCCACCTGCCGAACGGGCCGCGACGCGAGCCGCCCGCCGGATGAGAGTCTCGCCTTCGGGGCCGCCGGTCAGCGCCACGACGACCCGTTCGCGGGTCTCCCAGGTCTCCTGTATGCCGTGTTGCTCGCGGTACAGATGCAGGGCCTCGTCGACCTTGTCGGCGGTCCACAGCAACGCCAGCTCGCGCAACGCGGTGAGGTTGCCGACCCGGAAGTAGTTCCCCAGCGCCGCGTCCACTTTCTCCGCGGCGTAGACGTTTCCGTGCGCCATACGGCGACGCAACGCCTCCGGGGCCATGTCGACCAGCTCGACCTGTTCAGCGGCACGGACAACCGCGTCCGGAACCCGTTCCCGCTGCGGCACCCCGGTGATCTTCTCGACCACGTCGTTGAGTGACTCCAGATGCTGAATATTTACGGTGGAGATCACGTCGATACCGGCAGCCAGGAGCACCTGGATGTCCTGCCAGCGCTTCTCGTTGCCAGATCCGGGCACGTTGGTGTGGGCGAGCTCGTCGACGAGGGCCACCGCGGGCAAGCGGGCCAGGACGGCATGGAGGTCCATCTCGGTGAACGTGGCGCCACGGTAGGAGATCTCGCGGCGAGGCACCGTCTCGACCCCCTCGAGCAGGTCTGCGGTGTGCTGGCGGCCGTGGGTCTCGACGTACCCGACGACCACGTCGGTGCCGCGCTCGGCACGACGGCGGCCCTCGTCGAGCATCGCGTAGGTCTTCCCGACCCCGGGCGCCGCGCCCAGGTAGACCCGCAGCTTGCCACGCCCCATGGCTCCTCCTCTACCCGCTATTCAACCAGTCTGAGCGCCGCCTCAGCGGCCGACGGCATCCAGCGCCAGGTTGACCTCGAGGACGTTGACGCGCGCTTCCCCGAGAAATCCGAGTGTGCGTCCTTGAGTGTGCTCGGTGACCAACTCCGCGACCTTGGCCACATCCAGGCCACGCACGCGCGCGACCCGGGCGACCTGCTGCGCGGCGTACGCCGGGCTGATGTTCGGGTCGAGGCCGGAGCCGCTGGCGAGAAGCGCATCCGGAGCGACCTGCTGCGGGTCGACACCGTCGAGCTTGGCGGCAGTCGCCCGCCGCTCCTTGACTGCAGCTATGAGGACCTTGTTCTCGGGGCCCAGGTTGGAGGCGGAGGTGGATAACGGGTCGTATCCGTCACCGGCCGCCGATGGCCGGCTCTGGAAGTACTTCGGGTCCGCTTCGAAGACCGGCTTGCCACTGGCGTCCTTCTTCGGTTTCCCTTTTTCCATGACGGGACGAATGAAGGCCTGCCCGATGAGGTCGGAGCCGACCGTCTTGCCGGCGCGGGTCACCAGGGAGCCGTTGGCGTTGCTGCCGAAAGCGACCTGGGCCAGGCCGGTCATGGCCAGCGGGTAGGCCAGGCCCACGATGACGGTGAGTACGAGCATGGTCCGCACCCCGGCGCCATACTGCCGCAGGGCCGGGGAGAATCGAAGTGCCATGTCTCTTGTCTCTTTCCTTCTCTAGCGGCCGATGCCGGGGATCTGGGACACCAGCAGATCTATGAGCTTGATGCCGATGAATGGGCTGAGGATGCCGCCGACGCCGTAGATGGCGAGGTTGCGGCGCAGCATCGACGCGGCGGAGGACGGCGTGTACTGGACTCCTCGCAGTGCCAGTGGAATGAGCCCGATAATGATCAGCGCGTTAAAGATGACCGCCGACAGGATCGCGGACTCCGGCGTGGCCAGGCGCATGATGTTCAGGGTGTCCAGACCCGGGTAGACGCCGGCGAACATCGCCGGGATGATCGCGAAGTACTTGGCGATGTCGTTGGCGATCGAGAACGTCGTGAGCGAGCCGCGGGTAATGAGCAGCTGCTTGCCGATCTTGACGATCTCGATGAGCTTGGTCGGGTTGGAGTCGAGGTCGACCATGTTGCCAGCCTCTTTGGCGGCCGACGTGCCGGTGTTCATGGCAACACCCACGTCAGCCTGGGCCAGTGCCGGAGCGTCGTTGGTGCCGTCGCCGGTCATCGCGACCAGGCGTCCGCCTTGCTGTTCGGCCTTGATGAGCGCCATCTTCTCCTCGGGGGTGGCCTCGGCGAGGAAGTCGTCGACGCCCGCCTCGTCGGCTATGGCCTTCGCGGTCAGCGGGTTGTCACCGGTGATCATGACCGTGCGGATGCCCATCCGGCGCATCTCCTCGAAGCGCTCCCGCATGCCTTCCTTGACGACGTCCTTGAGGTTGATCACCCCTAGGCAGCGTGCGGGCTGACCATTGGTGCGCTCCGCCACCACCAGCGGGGTGCCGCCGCCGGTGGAGATGCCGTCCACGATGGCGCCGACTTCATCGCTGGGATGCCCTCCTTGGTCGCGAACCCATTTCATGACCGCCGTGGCGGCGCCCTTGCGGATCTGCCGTCCACCTTCGAGGTCGACACCACTCATCCGCGTCTGCGCGGTGAACACCACGAAGCTCGCGGTCTTCAGCTCCCCTGGCTGCCGTTCCCGCAGGCCGTATGCCGTCTTGGCGAGAACCACGATGGACCGCCCCTCCGGGGTCTCGTCGGCGAGGCTTGACAGCTGCGCGGCGTCCGCGAGCTCCTCACCCGCGACCCCGCGCACCGGTATGAACTCGGCCGCCTGCCGGTTGCCGAGCGTGATGGTGCCGGTCTTGTCCAGCAGCAGGGTGTTCACGTCCCCCGCGGCCTCGACGGCCCGGCCAGACATCGCGAGCACATTGTGCTGCACGAGACGGTCCATGCCGGCGATGCCGATCGCCGAGAGCAGCGCCCCGATGGTCGTCGGGATGAGACAGACCAGCAGCGCCACCAGCACGATGAGGGACTGCCCGGCCCCGGAGTAGATGGCGAAAGGCTGCAGGGTCACGGTTGCCATCAGGAACACGATCGTCAGGCTGGCAAGCAGGATGTTGAGTGCGATCTCGTTCGGCGTCTTCTGCCGGGAAGCGCCCTCGACCAGGGCGATCATCCGGTCGATGAAGCTCTCACCGGGTTTGGCGGTGATAACGACCACGATGCGGTCCGACAGCACCTTGGTGCCGCCGGTGACCGAACTACGGTCGCCGCCGGACTCCCGGATGACGGGAGCAGACTCGCCGGTGATGGCCGACTCGTCCACGCTGGCAACGCCCTCGATGACGTCGCCGTCCCCTGGGATGACCTCTCCGGCCTCAACGACCACGTGGTCCCCAAGCCGAGGCTCGGACGCGGGGACGTCCTGCTCGGACCCGTCGTCCCGCAGCAGGCGCGCGATGGTCTCCGTCTTGGCCCGGCGCAGGCTGGCGGCCTGTGCCTTGCCGCGGCCCTCGGCCACGGCCTCGGCCAGGTTGGCGAAGATGACGGTGATCCATAGCCAAACCACCACCGACCAGGCGAACAGGCTGGGGTCGGTGACGGCAAGTGCGGTGGACAGAGCGGCGCCGACCTCGACCACGAACATGACCGGGCTGCGGACCATGACCCGCGGGTCAAGCTTGCGAACCGCGTCCGGCAGCGACGTGAGCAGCATCTTCGGGTCGAGGGAGCCCGCTTGGACCCGCGATGGGGCGGTGGGCGTGGGCGTGAGAGTGGACATCCGGGGTGGCCCTTCGGGTGAGGTGCGCGGGTCGAGGGGGCTAGTGGTCGTCGACATCACAGGCCCTCCGCCAGGGGCCCCAGAGCGAGCGCGGGGAAAAACGTCAAGCCGGCCACGATGATGACGACCCCGACAAGCATTCCCACAAAGAGTGGGCGGTGCGTGGGCAACGTGCCGGCGTTGCCCGGGACCGCCTGCTGGCGGGCCAGGGACCCGGCCAACGCGAGCGCGAGAACGATCGGCACAAAACGGCCGGCCAGCATGGCCAGGGCAAGGGCCGTGTTGTAGAAGCCGGTGTTCACCGAGATGCCGGCGAAAGCAGAGCCGTTGTTGTTGGCGGAGGACATGAACGCGTACAGCACCTCGGACAGGCCGTGGGGCCCTGGATTCAGGATGGACTCCTTCGGGCCGCTCAGGCTCATGGCCAGCCCCGTCCCGGCCAGCACCACCACCGGCATCGTGAGGATGTACAGCGAGACCAGCTTGATCTCGCGTGGGGTGATCTTCTTGCGCAGGTACTCAGGGGTGCGCCCCACCATTAGCCCGGCGACGAAGACGGTCACGACCGCCAGGATCAGCATCCCGTACAACCCGGAACCGACGCCGCCGGGCGACACCTCACCCAGACCCATATGGAAGATCGTCAAGCCTCCCCCCAGTGCCGAGAAGGAGTCGTGGAACGAGTTCACCGCGCCAGTCGACGTCCCTGTCGTCGAGGTCGCGAACAGCGAAGATGCAGCGACCCCGAACCGAGTCTCCTTGCCCTCCATCGACGCGCCGGCCAGCTTCAGCGCAGTGCCGGCGTGGCCTGCCTCCAAGGTGGAGATGCCGACCAGGATCGTCGCCCACAGTGCGCCCATCGCGGCCAGGATCGCGTAACCCTGCCGCTTGTCCTTGACCATCAGCCCGAAGGTGCGGGTCAGCGCCACCGGGATGAGCAGCAGCATGAAGATTTCCAAGATGTTGGACAGCGGGTTGGGGTTCTCGAAGGGGTGGGCCGAGTTGGCGTTATAGAACCCACCCCCGTTGGTCCCCAGCTCCTTGATGGCCTCCTGGGAGGCGACCGGCCCGCCGGTGATGGTCTGGTGGACGCCGGCCAGGGTGGTGGCATCGGTGCCGGCGGAGAGGTTCTGCACCGCGCCGAGCGCGAGCAGGACGATCGTGCCCACGACGGCCATCGGCAACAGGATGCGCAGGATGCCGCGGACCAGGTCGACCCAGAAGTTACCGACCCGGTCGGTGCGGGAGCGCATGAAGCCGCGAACCAGGGCGATCGCGACGGCCATGCCGACCGCAGCCGAAGCGAAGTTCTGCACCGCGAGCCCGGACATCTGGACCAGGTGCCCCATCGTCGACTCACCGGAGTAGGACTGCCAGTTGGTGTTGGTCACGAAGGAGGCCGCGGTGTTGAACGCCTGGTCGGGTGCGACTCCGGGAAAGCCCAGGCTCAACGGCAGGTGCGGCTGGAAGCGAAGCATCGCGTACAGCCCGAGGACGGAGACGGCGGAGAAGGCGAGCAGCGAGCGGGCGTATACGGGCCAACGCTGGTCGGCCTTGGAGTCCACCCCCATCAGCCGGTAGAGCACCCGCTCGACCCCGTTGTCGTGCTCGCTGGTGTAGACCCGCGCCATGTAGGCACCGAGAGGCAGGTAGCAGGCGGCGAGAGCAGCAATCAAAAGGCCCACCTGCAGCAGCCCGGAGGCAGTCTCAGACATCTCAGAAACGCTCCGGGAACAGCAGGGCCACTACGAGGTAGCCGACGAGCAGGACGGACAGGGTGAGCCCGGCGGCGTTCTCAACACTCATAGCCGCTCGACCCCCTTGACGATCAGCGCCGTGAGCGCGAAGAACGCTCCGGTGAGGACCACGAACACGAGATCGGGCATTGCACCTCCAGTCATCGGGTGGCTCGATGGGCGACCACCCTGGAAGTCTTGACGCTGAAGGGTGGCTGCCGGGTGGTTACTAACGACTCCTTAACGCAAGCACGGCGAACCCTGACGCGTTCCTAACAACTTGCCAGTTGCGGCCTCGGGCGCTGACAGGCCGGACGCCTCGGCCGCCATCTACTGCTGCCATGGGGTTGCGGCTTGCCGACCGCGACCCCAGTCCACGGCGCGGCACAGTAGTAGTCTCGCGGCGTGTCAGGAACCGCCGAGATAGTCAAGCGTTTGCTGATCGGTCGCGCGTTGGCCAGCGACCGTCATGACGAACAGCTTTTGCCTAAGCGGCTTGCGCTGCCCGTCTTCTGTTCGGACCCGATCTCCTCGGTCGCCTACGCGACCGAACAGATCCTGCTGGTGGCCGGGTTGGGTGGTGCCGCATATCTTTCTCTGGCCTCACCAATCGCTGCGGCGGTCGTCGTCCTTCTCGCCATTGTGGTGCTGTCATACAGACAGACGTGTTACGCCTACCCCAGCGGCGGCGGAGCGTTCGTGGTCAGCTTGGACAACTTTGGGGAGAGGCCGGCCCTGATCGCCGGAGCCGCGCTTCTGGTCGACTACGTGATGACGGTCGCGGTGTCCGTCGTCGCGGGCGTGCTTGCGATCACTTCCAGATTCCCGAACCTTCAAACCCACGCAGTGCTGATGTCCGTCGGCTTCGTGGCCTTGCTGGCTTTCGTGAATCTGCGAGGTCTGACGGAGAGCGGCAAGGCGTTCGCCATCCCCACCTATGCGTTCATCCTGTTGACATTTCTTCTCCTCGGAACCGCCCTGTATCAGGCGACCCTCGGGACGGGACTGCCGCTCGCATCCGGGGCGGCCGAGCATCTCGTTGCCACTGAGAAGACTGGCGGCTTTCTCACCGTTCTCCTCGCCCTTCGTGCGTTCGCCTCCGGCTGTACCGCGCTCACAGGTGTCGAGGCAATCAGCAACGGCGTCCCCGCATTCCGTCCTCCCAAGGCCAAGAACGCCGCGGCGACACTTGTGATGATGGGTGCGCTGGCGATCGGGATGTTCTCGGGCGTCACGGTGCTGGCTTTGCGCATGAAGGCACGGGCCTACCCCGACGGGTTCCCCTCAGTCATCAGTCAGCTCGGCGCCGGGGTGTGGGGCTCGAACTCCTGGATCTACCTGCTGTTCCAGCTGGCGACCGCCTCGATCCTGATCCTGGCGGCCAACACAGCCTTCAATGGCTTTCCGGTCTTGGCCTCGATCCTTGCTCAACACCGGTACCTGCCTCGTCAGCTGCACAATCGCGGGGACCGCCTGGTCTTCAGCAACGGCGTCCTGTTGCTGGCAGGGTTCGCCATCGCATTGATCGTCGGATTCGACGCCAACATCGACAAACTCATTCAGCTCTACATCGTGGGCGTCTTCACGTCGTTCACGCTGAGCCAAGCAGGGATGGTCCGCCACTGGAACCGGCTCATCAGCGTCGAACGGAATGCCGCTACGCAGCGCTCTTACCGCCGCTCTCAGATCATCAACGCCACTGGCGCCGCTGTCACCGGTTTGGTCCTCATCATCGTGGTGCGGTACAAGTTCACCGGCGGCGCCTACATCGCAATGTTGGCGATGGCCGCGTTGTTTTTCGTGATGAAGGGGATCAACCGTCACTATCGCCGGGTTTCCGACGAGCTCGTGGTCGATGAGGGCGCTTCGTTGTTGCGTCCCAGTCGGATCCACGCCGTCGTTCTCGTGTCGCGAATCCATCTCCCTACGATGCGGGCTCTTGCTTACGCTCAAGCGACTCGACCGAGCGATCTGACCGCGTTGACGGTCTCGGTTGACGCCGACGATGCGAAGGAGCTGCAGGAGGAGTGGTTTCGACGGGACATCGAGGTGCCCCTCACCATCATCGACTCGCCTTACCGGGAGATGACTCAGCCCATCCTGGAGTATGTGCGCAAGCTCAGGCGCGACAACCCGCGCGACGTCGTCACTGTGTTCATCCCCGAGTACGTCGTCGGCAGATGGTGGCAGCAGCTCCTTCATAACCAAAGCGCGCTACGACTCAAGAGCAGGCTGCTGTTCCAACCCGGTGTGATGATGATCAGTGTGCCCTACCAACTGCGGTCAAAGCAGGGCAAGGACGGATGGGGAGTCACGCCCAACCCACGCGGGGAGGCACCCCCGCCCAGCGCAGCCGAAACTGCCGACCCACGCCCCTAACGAACCCGCTCGACCGGTCGGCGGCGAGATCGGGCTCGGCTCCGCTCGCACGAGTGACAGTCGCTGGGCGACCTGCATTGGCGCGCGATCCCAGCCCTCATGGCCGGTCCGCGGCCTTGGAGTCGACGTCGGGACGCGACGCCTTGAACGCGAATCACTCGCTCGCTGGCTGTCCGATCGACGACGGTCAGCCCGCGGCCTCGAGAGGTGGCTGGCAGGTGCTGTTCCATGACGAGGCCTCCGGCGATGATCGCGTGAAGTCGAGCCAGTATGTCAGCTACCACTCTCGGTGTCGGAATAGCCAGGGTCATGGGCCGGGCCGCGATCGCGGTCACGCTGGCAAGGTCGACGGCGGATCAACGGACCGCCCGCCGGTGGCCACCTGTGGCGGGTCGTGATGGGCGCCACCACGGCACTCCAGCAGGTGACCTCAGTGCATCTTCCTTGGACCGACTGGAACGCCATTGGCACGCCCATCCGCCATGGTCGTGCAGCACCTGGCCCTGGAGTCCGCCGGCCAGTGCGGACCGTGCCTTCAGCGCCGACCACAACAAGGAGCCGTTCCTGTCGATACCGGCCGCTTCACCGTCGCGGTTGCGCTGTCCTTCCGCTTGCCGACAGTGACGGCACTCCGTCACCCTTAGGAGCATGACGACTACACCACCACGCGATAAGTCCAAGGGCTTTGGAGTCCGTCAGCAGGCGTTGTTGGTCCTTATGGCCGATGGCCTGTTCAGGTCGGCCCTCGACGTGGAGGACGAAGGGCTTGGCTTCACTGAGGGTCAGGCCCGCGCCACGATCCGGTCGCTTGAGAAACGGAAGTTGCTCGACGCGAGAGGGTTCAACGGAGGCAGTGTCCGTCGCGCGTTCGGATTGACGGACGCGGGCAGGGACGCCGCGGCTGGACTCATGGATGACGGAGGGCGTTAGCGTGAGTGGGCAGTCTCAACCTGCGTGGTGATAGAGGCAGGCGGCGATGCGGAGCGCGAGGCGCGCGGGCCGCTACCCCACCCGTTTTGGCAGGGCGAATACGAGGAGGAAGGCGACCACGGCGAACGCCGCACTCACGGCGAGGGCAGACGTGGCGCTGTGGGTGAATCCGACGGCGAGATCCGCCGCGGTCGGGCGTCCCTTAGCGGGAATCGAAAGGGTGCCGAAGAACACGCTGCCGATGATGGCGATACCAATCGCAGCGCCGAGACGCTGCATGGTGGCAATGACGCCGCTCGCCGCCCCAGCCTCGGCACGATCGACGGTAGCGATGATGAATTGGGCGTTGGGGGCGATGAATAGCCCGCTGCCGGTTCCGGCAACGAGGAGGGGTCCAAGCAGATCCCAGTTCGTAAGGTCACCCGCCGATACGAGCTGGAGCACGAGCCAGAGCGCGATGAGGCCGACCGCGACCATCCCGGTACCGATGACGAGCACGGTGCGGCCAAACCTGGCGGCGAGCGTGCTGCTCTGCGAGGCGCCGGCGATGTTCCCGAGCGCGAAGGGGATAGAGACGAGTCCGGATTCGAGGGCGGTGTGCCCAAGGCCGGCCTGCCACAGGATCGAGATCGTGAAGAAGATGCTCACGAATGCGGCGAAGTAGACGAGAGCAAGGATCGTGCCACCGGTGAAGGCTGGGTGCGAGAACAGGTGGGGCGGAACCAGGGGGCTCTTACCGCGCTTGGCCACGACGATCTCCCAGGCGCCGAAGAGCGCGATCAGCGCCACGCCTCCGACGAGGGACAGGTATGTCCACACGGGCCAGCCCTGGTCCTGTCCCTCGATGAGTGGAACGAGGATCGCGACGAGGCCGCCCGAAAGGAGCAAGAGACCGAGGAAGTCGACGCCCTCCGACATTCCCGGACTTTCGGAGCCCGATGGCAGCAGGAAGGCTGCTGCGATCAAGGCGACAATGCCGATTGGCAGGTTGACGACGAACACGAGGCGCCAGCCGTTGGTGTTGCCGAACGCCTGAATGAGTAGCCCGCCGATGAGGGGGCCCAGGGCTGAGGAGACGCCAATGACGGCGCCCATGATGGCGAAGGCCTTTCCGCGAGTGCGGCCAGTAAAGAGGAGCTGGATGTACGCGGTCACTGCAGGAACGTAGATGCCTCCGGCGAGTCCCTGGATGACCCTGGCGACGACGAGCTGGGTGCCGTCCTGGGCGAGCCCACAGGCCAGACTCGCAACAGTGAAAAGAGCGAGCCCGCTGAAGAAGACCCACTTGTGTCCCAAGCGGTCACCTAGCCGCCCCGCCGGGATGAGGGCGAGACCGAATGCGAGCGCGTAACCGGAAATGATCCACGACAGGGTCGCCTCCGACGCGTCGAGGCTGGTGCGGATCGTCGGCAGGGCAACGTTGACGATCGTCGCGTCGAGTAGTGACATGAACATCCCGATCAGCAGCACACCGAGGGCCCGCCAGGCGCGACGCGGGGTGGCCCCAACACCGCTCGATGAGATGGTGGTCGCAGACAAGGTCAAGAGTCCTTTCGGGACAGGTTTTGGAGTACCGTTCAGTGTCGGTGTTTTTGTATGCGTCAGTGTTTGTATGCGTCAGTGTTTTGCGTTTCTTCGAGAGCCTGATGGAGGTGAGTCCGGTGACGTACGAAAGTTCGATGGTTTCGCAGCACGACCGTGTCGACGGGGCACACCAGTGAACGCCCTCGTCGTCGAGGACGACACAGACGATCAGTTACTTGTGCAGGCCGTTTTCTACCCCGATTCCCGGTTCGTCCTCGCTGACGTGGCGCATTCCGCAGAACAAGCCCTTGAGCGTGCGCAAACGATACCGCCGGAGGTCATCGTGCTCGATCACGGTTTGACCGGAGCGCTGCTTGGCCTCGATGCAGCGCCACGGCTCAAAGAGCTGGCTCCACAGGCGAAGATCATTCTGTTCACAGCCCACGCCGAGCTGCAGGCCCGAGCTGAAGCCGAGCCTGCGATTGACGCGTTCTTGCTCAAGACTGAGGCAATGCGGCTCCTGGCGTTGGCTCAACAGCTGACCGGCTTGGGCCCGTCCGCGAACTGACGTCCGGGCGCTGATTTCCGGGCGCTGATTTCCGCGAACTGACGTTCGGTCGCCTCGAGTTGACGTTCGGGGTGCCCTCAACCCTCGCCCTGACCTGGTTCGGTGCCTTCTGCGCGCGATACGAACAGAGACCTGCCTTGGTGGCCGTCAAGGGCGATGCTGAAGCTGTGGAGGTCGTCCACCTCGCCGATGACTTCGTCGGTGTACATGTCGAGCACGGCCGATCTGGGGTCCAGATGCGTCGAGTTGATCGTCCCCACGATGGGCTCCGAGCCGAAGTTCAGCACGGTCACCTGATGCTCGAGGGGGTTGCTGAGCCGGTGCACCATGACGAGCATCGCCTTGTTCGACACCTCCGGCACGTCGACCTGAGTGCTCGTGGCGATGCCGTAGCGGCTGCGCAGCGCAAGGATGCGTTGAAGCTGGGAGACGAACGAGGCCTGGTCCTTGAGCTGCTGGGGCAGCGGCCCGTACATGCTCAGCGCCTTTGGCATCCCCGACCGTGGCTGCTCGGACTCGGCCTGAAGTCCCATGAGGTCGTAGGCGGATCGGTGGATCCAACGGGTGTCACCTGTCGCCAGAAGCGGTGCGATCTTCTCGGGGTCGAGGGTCAGCATGCCGAGCAGATCCCAGCCCGACACGGAGAAGACGCCCGGTTGCAGGGCGTTGAACATGGCCAGCAGAAGGTGAGCCTGCCTGATCTTGCGGATCTGCTGATCACTGAGGTCGTCGATCGTTGCGTAACCCAGAGCGGCGGCGATCACTGTGCCCGTGGTTGAGGCGATCCCGTTCGTCGAGAAGATCTGGTTGTACGGCGCCGCCTCACCGGTCAGGCGATCGCAGAGATCGCCGCGGATGGTCACGGCGAGATCTCCGCCGGTGATCTCCTCACCGTGGTAGCTGAAGAGGTCATCCTTGTGCAGCGTGGTGAAGTGGACGAGCTCGTAAGTCAGCTCGTCATGGTTCTGCAGGGCGTGGACCAGCTGGACGGGGTTGACTCCAAGAGTCAGCGATGTGTTCAGCGTCAGCCGGAGGAACTCGGTGTCGGCCATTGCCAGCGCATGCTGATAGGCGGGACGGTTGATGAAGTCGTACGACAGATCGGCGCCGGCCTCCGAGGTGATCTTGATGTCGTCGATCGTCAGGTTCAGCTCCTGGAAGGTGAAGCCGCCGACCTTGCGGACCATGCTGGCAATGAGCTGGTTCGCCGCATCTGAGAGGGGGTGGCCCTCCGACCAGGCGGGCAGTCCCTCGGCGCTCTTCTCCACGCCCAGGAAGCCATTGGCATCGAGGCGCAGGGCGCCCGACCCAAGGTCGGTGAGCGAGTGCAACGCGTCTCCGATGACCATGCGGACACCGGCAAAGGTCGGATCGAGCCAGTTGATCGACGGCTGCCCTTGCTTGAAGTAGTGCAGATAAACCCATCTGCGTTCGATGCCATCCGGACCGAGGACCTGCGCAGTGGTGCTCCAGTTCGTATCCTTGACCCCCGGCTGATGGAAGATCACCCGTTGCAGCTTGCCGATGATGTGGCCGGCCTTCACGAGGTGATCCTCGGTCTCGACGTCGATGTTGGTCGAGTCCCGGCCCTCCGGGACCTCTGGCAGCAGGTGCCAGTCGGCTGGGTCGATCTCGACCATGTGATAGATGCCCGGGTAGTTGGTCACCTTCATCTCGGCCAGCCGGAAGTCCGCGCCCTTGCCCGTGTGTCCAGGAACGATGTCGTCGATGATGATCCCGCCGTGTTCGCCGGCGATCTCGCACATGGTCCGGAACTCGGCCTCCGTGCCGAACGCCGGGTCGATCTGGGTGCTGATGCGGTCGAAATGTCCGTCGACACTCGGTGTAGGTGACCAGCCGCGGATACCGCCTGCTCGTTTGACCGGGCCGGTGTGCAGCCCCTGGATCCCGATGCGCTGAAAGGCATCCCACAGCTGCGGGTCGCCGAGCGTGGCCAGGAAGGAGGAGCCAGGCCTGCCGATGACCGAGATGGGGTAGGCGGTGAACCAGACGGACGCTGTCTCGATTGCCGCGCGCGGGTCGGGTCTGGCGAAGGGGTTCTGGAACATGCTGCCCTGGCCGGAGAACTGCCTCGCGATGACGTTCGCGTCGTTGAGCATGGACTCCTGCCGTAGCCACGCGACGTATGACGGGTTCGAACCGATCGGCTCGCCGAGCTGTTCTGCGGTAGGAGTCTGCGCGCCACGTAAACGAGCCTTGGGCCGCAGTTGCCTTGGTCGCGCGGGATAGAACACCTCGGCGTACGAGATCTCGCTGGGTTCGAGAGGTTGGGGCGTCGTCACGTCGTCCTGGGTCACGTCGTCCTGGGTCACGCCGTCCTGGGTCATTCGACCTCCTGTTCTTGATCAGAGCGCATGAGGCTCCTCGTTCTTGGTCGAGTACCCGCTGCGAGCCTACGTGGGCATCGAGGGCCATATGCCCGGACCCTATGGGGGCGGCAGCATGCTCCGCCCTGGTGACTCAGTGACTCAGGTCACCGTGCAGGAGCACATTCCGCGAGGGTCGTCGACCTATTGACCGGGCTTGTCAGCCGGGATCACAATTAATTTGCTCGGTCCGCCTCAGGAGCGACGGACCATCATCACGAGAGGTGGTTGGTTCGCATGAGAAAGTGGACGCACCCACAGGGTCTTGCCGCACTCGTTGCGGGGATCTATGCGGCGCTGTCCCCGATCTGGACTACGACGCCGACAGACAACAAGGCTCAGTACACGATGATCGCCCTAGGCGTCGTTACTGCGGCCGTGGCGCTGTTCTCCCTGGCCAGACCGGACAGGATTGCCTCCGAGGGACTCATCGCCTTGCTGGGCGTGCTCTTCGTCCTCTCGCCCTGGGTCATGGGATTCACCGATTTCACCGCGTTGGCGCGGACCGCGTGGATCGTGGGAGTCGTGGCGCTGCTGGCGGGCGCCGCGGATGTGCAGATGACCCGCGCGGAGCACCGTGGTCATGGCGTGGTGGCCCACTAGCAGGGAGGGTATTGATGGTGCGGGCTCGCGCGGTACGTTCGGGCGGGCCCGCACCGCCGTCCCCGATCGCTTCGAGCACGTCCCTGATCGCATGGCCCTGATCGCATGTCCCTGATCGCCTCCGGCATGTCCGCGATCGCTTCGAGCACGGGTGAGGTTCCGTCGGATCAGCGGCGACCGCCGAATACGACCCTGATTTCAGATCTGAGCCCGTGACCGTGTATCTTTCTGGACGCGTCACCGGGCGGTTCTGGCCGCCCGGATGCCCCTATAGCTCAGACGGTAGAGCGTCTCCATGGTAAGGAGAAGGTCAACGGTTCGATTCCGTTTGGGGGCTCCGTTCGGAGTATGGGTGGCCGCCCGGCATCAGCTGCCTGCGGCCGTCATGTTTTCCGGATGGCCCTGGCGGGGTAGCTCAGGTGGTTAGAGCACACGACTCATAATCGTGGTGTCGCGGGTTCAAGTCCCGCTCCCGCTACAGACACGATTTCGGGTTTGCCCCTGGCGTCGCGTATTCTGGAGCGTCGCCGCGCGGGAGCGGGCGTCCAACCCAGATCGTTGAGATTCAGTTCAGGTTCAGTTCAGTACTTCCTTGAGTTCCGAGAGCAGGTTTCCCCCGTGGCTAGCAAGAGCTCCGACGTCCGTCCCAAGATCACGATGGCGTGCGTGGACTGCAAGGACCGCAACTACATCACCAAGAAGAACCGCCGCAACAACCCTGACCGGTTGGAGCTCGCCAAGTTCTGCCCGCGTTGCACCAAGCAGACCACGCACCGCGAGACGCGCTGACCTGCGTCATCCCGCTTTGATGCGACCGCCTCCGCCACTGGTGGGGCGGTCGTTGCTGTGCCCGTCAACTGCAGTCCTTTCCAACACTTAGGGTGGTCGCCATGGCCGTCAATGCAGGTTTCACAGGGCGCACATATCCGCCCACCGCGCCGTATGCCGTGGGCCGGGAGAAGATCCGCGAGTTCGCCAAGGCGGTGGGCGCCGATGACGTCGTGCACACCGACCAGGTTCAGGCCCGCGCTCGCGGTTACCGCGACGTGATCGCTCCTCCCACCTTTGCCGTCCTGATCGCCCAGCAGTGCGACAGGCAGTTCATCGCGGACCCGGAGGCGGGGATCGACTTCAGCCGGGTCGTCCACGGCGCGCAGCGGTTTGTCCATCACCGTCCGATCACTGCCGGTGACGAGATCGTCGGGGTGCTGACGATTGACTCGGTCAAACAGGCGGGTGGCCACGCCATGGTCACGACCAGCAGCGCGCTGTCCACCATCGAGGGCGAGCCGGTCTGCACGGCCACCTCGACCCTGGTAATCCGCGGAGGTGAGTGAGCTGATGAGCAACGCCGTGCTGTCCGTCAAGGACGTCGAGGTCGGCCAGGAGCTGCCTCCCGCCACCATCCACATCAGCCGCGCGAGCCTGGTGCAGTACACCGGGGCCAGCCTGGACCGTAACCCCATCCACTGGGACGAACGCTTCGCCAGGTCTGTGGGCCTTCCCGATGTCATCGCCCACGGCATGTTCACCATGGGATCGGCGATCAACATCGTCAGCGACTGGGTCGGCGACGCCGGTCGGGTCGTGGAGTACAGCACCCGCTTCACCAAGCCCGTGGTGGTGCCATACGAGGGCGGTGCCGACGTCGAGGTGACGGGGGTGGTCACAGCGGTTGACGCCCAGACCGGTCGGGCCACGGTCGAGCTCACGGTCATGTGCGGCACCGACAAGGTGCTCGGCCGTGCCCTCGCCGTCGTCGCTCTCAGCTGACCCACCCCATGCGTGAGGAGCATGGCGTCGCCTTGTCAGGGTTGACCACCATGCGGGTGGGCGGCCCGGCTGGGCGCCTGGTCACCGTCGAGACCACAGATGAGCTGGTTGACGCCATTCGTGAGGTCGACGACGCCGATGAGCCGTTGCTCGTGGTCTCGGGGGGTTCGAACCTGGTCATCTCCGATGAGGGCTTCGCGGGTTCAGTGGTCCGCATCGCGACGACCGGCATCACGGTCGAGTCCGCCGACTCCGACAGCGCGACGGTCCGTGTCGCCGCCGGTGAGGTCTGGGACGACGTGGTCGTCCGGGCAGTCGAGCAGGGATGGTCCGGCATCGAGGCGCTCTCCGGCATCCCGGGCTGCGCCGGTGCGACCCCCATCCAGAACGTCGGCGCCTACGGCCAGGAGGTCGCGCAGATGATTGCCTCGGTCCGCGTGTGGGACCGTCGTGAGCAGCGGGTCCGCACCTTCGCCAACGCTGACTGCCGGTTCACCTATCGCCACTCGTTGTTCAAGGCCGAGCCGCGCTACGTCGTCCTCGACGTCATGTTCCAGCTCAGCTTGACTCCACTGTCCGGGCCCGTCGCCTATGCGGATCTGGCGCGCGCTCTGGGCGTCGAGACGGGGGAGCGGGTGCCGCTGCGGGACGCGCGCGAGGCCGTGTTGGCGCAACGTCGCCAACGGGGCATGGTCCTTGACGCCGAAGACCACGACACGTGGAGCTGCGGGTCCTTCTTCACCAACCCGATCATGGCCGCCGGCTCGTATGCCGCGCTGCAGGATCGCGTACAGGCCCGGCTGGGTGATGGGGGCGGACCCGACGGAATCGACGGGCCTGTCCGGGTTCCACGGTTCGACGAACCGGACGGCCGGGTGAAGACCAGCGCGGCCTGGCTGATCGACAAGGCCGGCTTCGGCAAGGGCTATCGCATGCCGGGGCCGGCTGCAGTGTCGACCAAGCACCCTCTTGCGGTGACCAACAGGGGTTCTGCGACCGCTGCCGATGTTGTCGCGTTGGCCCGCGAGATCCGCGACGGTGTGCACGATGCTTTTGGGGTGAGCTTGGTCAACGAGCCGGTCCTGGTCGGCACCTCGCTCTGACGGGCACCTCGGCGCCCGAGGTCAGCTGGCGAGCCACCTGTCGATATCAGCCAGCATCTGCGTGCGGGTGGGCTTCGGTGCCCGCGAGCCCCGCACCGAACCCCTTGCCAGCTCGGCCAGCTCGACGTCCGAGAGATCGTGTGTCGTGCGTGCGGTGTCGTACTGCGCGTTCAGCCGCGAACCGAACAACAGGGGGTCGTCCGCCCCCAGCGCGACCTGGGCGCCGGCTTCGATCAGCTGGCGCAGCGGCACGTCCACAGCCGCCCCGTATACGCCGAGTGCGACGTTGCTGCCGGGGCACACTTCGAGCGTGACGCCGCGGCGCACGACCTCTTCCAGCACCCGGGGGTCTTCGGCGCTGCGTATGCCGTGTCCCAACCTGTCAGGACGTAGGGCGGTCAAGGTCTCCCACACCGCGGCGGCCCCGAGCAGCTCACCGCCGTGGGGCACGCAGGCCAGTCCAGCGCGACGGGCGATGTCGAACGCAGCGGCGAACTCCGCCGTGGTCCCACGACGTTCGTCGTTGCTTAACCCGAACCCGACCACCTGTCCCGGGCCGTCACCGGCGAAGCGCGCGGCAAGCCGAGCCAGGATCCGCGCATCCAGCGGGTGCCGGATCCGGTTTGCCGCGACGACGACGCCGACACCGATACCGGACCCTTCGGAGACTGACCGCGCCTCGTCCAGGACGATCTCCATGGCCGGAGTGATGCCTCCGAGGAACGGTGCATACGAGGTGGGGTCGACCTGGATCTCCAGCCAGCGTGAACCCTCGGCGGCATCGTCAAGGGCTGCCTCGCGAACTATGCGCCGCATGTCCGCCTCGTCGCGGACGCAGGCACGGGCCATGTCATAGAGGCGTTGGAAGCGGAACCAACCACGCTCATCTGCGGCGCTCAGCGTGGGCGGCCAGGACCTGGTCAGCGCGTCCGGAAGCCGAATGCGGTGCTTGTCCGCGAGCTCGACCAGTGTCGCTGGCCGCATGGAACCGGTGAAATGTAAATGTAGGTGGGCCTTGGGCAGTGACTGCACCGATCGGGCCATGGCGCCAGTGTGTCATCGGTGCCTGCACCCGCCCTGACTACAGGCGACCTGTCGGCAGATAGGTTGACCGCATGGGGGTCATCGAGGCGGCGCTGCTGACCAAGCGCTATCCACGTGTGGTCGCCCTCGACGGACTCGACCTCAGTATCGGTGAGGGGTCACCGGCCTCGTGGGAGCCAACGGCGCCGGCAAGTCGACGCTGATCAAGATCCTGCTCGGGCTGCTCCCCGCGACCAGCGGCACGGCCACCATGCTCGGATACGACGTGGTTCACCAGGGGGCCCAGATCCGGGCCCTGGTCGGCTACATGCCCGAGCACGACTGCCTCTCGGCTGTGCCGTCGCGTTCGCCGTCGTCGATGCTCATCGCCGGGCTGGTGCTCGCGTCATCACCCGATGGGCCTCGGCGATCGTGTAGGCGACCAGTGGTGGCGAATTCACCGCCTCGCCCCACCTCGGGGTCGCGTACGCCATCGCTGCGACCTTCGTCGTGATCGTGGGCCTCACCTTCCTCGCCGGCCGACGTCTCCAGTCGTTCAACCTCACCGGAGACGAATAGTGCCCGGCCGTTACCGGGCCTCGCCGAGCAGCTTCTGGAGCCGGGCAACGCCCTCGGTCAGGTCGGCATCGCCCAAGGCGTAGGACAGACGCAGGTAGCCGCTGGGTCCGAACGCCTCACCAGGCACGACGGCCACCTCGACCTCGTCCAGGATCAGCGCCGCCAGCTCCGCCGAGGTGGTGCAGACCCGGCCGCGGATGGTCTTGCCGAGAAGACCCCGGACGGCCGGATAGACGTAGAACGCCCCGGTGGGGACCGGGCAGTTGACACCCTCGATGTCGTTGAGCATGCGGACCATCGTGCGGCGGCGACGGTCGAAAGCCACCTTCATCTCGTTGACCGCTTCCAGCGATCCCGTGAGCGCCGCGACGGCAGCCCGCTGGGAGACGTTGGAGACGTTGGAGGTTGAGTGCGACTGCAGGTTGGTGGCCGCCTTGACGACGTCGCGCGGACCGATCATCCAGCCGACGCGCCATCCCGTCATCGCGTACGTCTTGGCGACACCGTTGAGCACGACGCAGGTGTCGGCGAGCTCTGGCACCTCGACCGGCATCGAGACCGAGCGGACGCCGTCATACGTCAGGTGCTCGTAGATCTCGTCGGTGATGACCCAGATCCCGTTGGCCACGGCCCAGAGGCCGATCTCCCGGATCTGCTCGGGGGAGTAGACGGCGCCGGTGGGGTTGGACGGCGAGCAGAAGAGCAGGGCCTTGGTCCGGGGTGTTCGCGCGGCCTCGAGCTGCTCGACGGTCACCAGATAGCCCTGGTCCTCGCCTGCGAACACCTCGACCGCAGTGCCGCCCGCGAGCTTGATCGCCTCGGGGTAGGTCGTCCAGTACGGCGCAGGGAGCAGAACCTCGTCGTTCGGGTCGAGCAGTGCGGCAAAGGCGTTGTAGACCGCGTGCTTTCCACCGTTGGTGACCAGCACCTGCTCGGGCGTCACCTGGTAGCGGCTGTCGCGGAACGTCTTGTCGACGATCGCCTTCTTCAGTACGGGCAGCCCGCCCGCCGGCGTGTAGCGGTGGTTTGCCGGATCCTGGGCGGCGGCGACTGCGGCGGCGACGATGTAGTCCGGGGTCGCGAAGTCAGGCTCACCGGCGCCGAAGCCGATGACCGGACGGCCCTCGGCCTTGAGCGCTTTGGCCTTGGCGTCGACGGCAAGCGTCGCTGACTCGGCGATGGAGCCGATACGGCGGGAGACACGGGTGCGTGGTGCGGGCTGATTCATGGGACCATGTTGGCAGACGTTGGTATGGCGTGCGGCACCTCGTCCATGGACTCAACAGCATGGAGTCAACAGGACAGGGCCGCCTGCTTCTCCGAGAGCAAGTTCGCATTGGGCTGCTGACCTCGCGTATGCTCACCCACTGGGTGGTTGACGACGACCATGCTCAGGCATGCCCCGAGGCCTCCCGGTACACATGTGCAAGCAGGACCTGTGCGCCAACCGGCATAACAGCACAAAGGGCAGTGGCTCAATTGGTAGAGCATCGGTCTCCAAAACCGGCGGTTGGGGGTTCGAGTCCCTCCTGCCCTGCGTAGTTAGTTAGACAGAGCGTTTGATCCGACGTAGATGTCGGTGTGGCGGATCGAGTGCCTTGGCTCGAGAGTGTCCCCGGCAACAAGCAGCATCGATTCAACGAGATGAGGAACTGTGACCGAGACGAGTACGGCAGACGCTGCTGGCTCTGGTCGCTCCCGCCGTGAGGCCCCCCGTCAGGGCAACCCGGTGGGCCGGTTCTTCGGGGCCATCGGGCTCTTCGTCAGCCAGATCCTGGACGAGCTCCGCAAGGTCGTTCGTCCAACGCGCCACGAGCTAGTGACGTACACCAGCGTCGTCATCGTCTTCGTCTCAGTCATCATGGCCTTCGTGTGGGGCCTCGACCAGCTAGTCGTCAAGCTGGTCGCTCTCGTCTTCGGCAAGTAGCACTCCGTCAGTTCAACAGCCAGGAAGCAGGTCATCAGCGTGTCCGAGCAGTCGACCACCGAAGTCTCCGCCGACGAGACCGCCGAGAGTGAGCAGGCTGACAACCCCGTCGAGCAGTCTGACGACGCGGTTGACGTTGACGACGCGGTTGACGTTGAGGGCGCGGTTGGCGCTGAGGACGCTGACATGGTTGGCGCTGAGGACGCAGACATTGACGTCGCGGTCGAGGATGAGGCTGCGTTCCGCACCAAGCTGCGCGTCCAGGAGGGTGACTGGTT
>DHJN01000003.1:22981-24265 GCA_002404345.1 Actinobacteria bacterium UBA4719
TGAACATGGAGCCGTACATCTTCGACGTGCAGGTCCCGATGGAGACGGTCACCGAGATCAAGAACGGCCAGCGCAAGCAGGTCGCCCGCGTCCGGATGCCCGGATACGTCCTGGTCCGGATGGATCTGACCGACGAGAGCTGGGGGGCTGTTCGCCACACCCCTGGTGTCACGGGCTTCGTGGGTCACACCCACCAGCCGGTCCCACTCTCGCACGATGAGATCTACACGATGCTCAACCCGACCTTTGAGACCCCTGGCGATGCCGCGGGTGAGGCCGGGGGAGCAAAGGCCAGCGAGACCCACATCATCGACTTCGAGGTGGGCGAGTCCGTCACCGTCATGGAAGGGCCCTTCGAGACCCTGCCTGCCACCATCTCCGAGATCAACCCCGAGAGCCAGAAGCTCAAGGTGCTGGTGTCGATCTTCGGCCGCGAAACACCGGTCGAGCTCTCGTTCAGCCAGGTCGCCAAGATCTGAGTGAGCGGCTTTACCCGCACCATACCCAGCAAACAAGGACCCAGATAATGCCTCCCAAGAAGAAGAAGAAGGTCTCCGGCTTCATCAAGCTGCAGATCCAGGCCGGTGCAGCGACGCCGGCCCCGCCCGTGGGCCCCGCCCTCGGTCAGCACGGTGTCAACATCATGGAGTTCGTCAAGGCGTACAACGCCGCGACGGAGTCCCAGCGTGGCAACGTCATCCCCGTGGAGATCACGGTGTACGAGGACCGCTCGTTCACCTTCATCACCAAGACCCCCCCGGCTGCCGAGCTGATCAAGAAGGCTGCCGGCGTGCCCAAGGGCTCCGGCGAGCCGCACAAGACGAAGGTGGCCCACCTCACGGCCGAACAGGTCCGCGAGATCGCCAAGCTGAAGATGGAAGACCTCAACGCCAACGACATCGAGCAGGCGGCCAAGATCATCGCCGGCACGGCTCGCTCGATGGGCGTCACCACTGGTTGAGGCAGACTGACTCCGTTCGAGCGAAGCTCGATTTTTTTCCGGTATGGCGGCTGGGACCTCCCCCTGTGGGGACCGGGCGGCATACCGATCTAGTGGCAGGGCCAGCGCTGGTCCGTTCGACCACGAACTCCGCGCAACCGTACTGAAGCACCAGGAGCAGAAGTGAAGCGCAGCAAGGCATACCGCAACGCCGTCGAGAAGATCGACGCCGACAAGCTCTACGCACCCCTCGAGGCCGTCCGGCTGGCCAAGCTCACCACCGGCACCAAGTACGACTCGACCGTCGAGGTTGCCATGCGACTGGGCATTGACCCGCGCAAGGC
>DHJN01000003.1:24315-24999 GCA_002404345.1 Actinobacteria bacterium UBA4719
GTGACGATGGACGTGGCCAAGGCCGTCATCGAGATCAAGGGCGGCAAGATCGAGTTCCGCGCCGACAAGCACGCCAACCTCCACTTCATCATAGGCAAGGCCTCCTTCGACGAGACTCAGCTGGTGGAGAACTACGGCGCCGCGCTGGACGAGATCTTGCGTCTCAAGCCGTCCGCGTCCAAGGGCCGGTACATCGAGAAGGCCACGATGTCCACGACCATGGGCCCCGGCATCGCGCTGGACCAGAACCGCACTCGCTACCTGCTCGTCGAGGAAGAGGCCGCGCAGTAGTCGATTGATGGTCCAGACCACCGAAGGTCTGAACCACCCCGCACGTGTTGCGAGGCCGCATCGGATCACCGGTGCGGCCTCGCTGCGTTCGCGCCCGGGCCCCTCGCCTCGACCCGTGCCCTCAGCGCGTGCCCTCAACCCGTGCCGTCAACCCGTGCCCTCGACCCATGGACCCGTCGATTTTGACTGTGGTCGCCTGGCCCGTACGCTAGGCCTCGACCAAAGACCGCCGGTTGTCATCCTGCTCCTTGCTGGGTGATCGAAGGTTCCGCAGCACGCGGGCAACCAGCGCAGGATCGTACGTGACCGGCATACCTTCTGTGTATGCCGTGAGCCCCGCGCCTGCGCAGGGGCTCTTCTTGCGTGTGGCCGCCTTCTCCGGCATCTCATTTC
>DHJN01000003.1:25146-27797 GCA_002404345.1 Actinobacteria bacterium UBA4719
GCCGGAGTCACGGCTTTCGATGGAATGTTCTCGGGCCCGTCCGCGATCGCCTTCATCACCGGTGACCCGGTGGGGGCAGCCAAGGGCCTGCGTGACTTCGCCAAGGCAAACCCTCTCCTCGTGATCAAGGCCGGCGTCCTGGATGGCAAGGCCCTGACTACCGAGGAGATCACCAAGCTCGCGGACCTCGAGTCCCGCGAGGTTCTCCTGGCCAAGCTGGCCGGCGCCATGCAGGCGTCGCTGACCAACGCTGTCAACCTCTTCGCCGCTCCTTTGTCGCAGACGGCGCGAGTAATCGACGCCCTCCGCGTCAAGCGCGAGGCAGAGGGTCCTGCGGTCACATCAGTCACTGCGGAGGCTCCGACGGAGCCCGTCGACGCGGCAGCGCAGGACGCGCCGGTTGCGCAGGACGCCGCGCAGGCGCCTGCAGAAGCCGTCGTCGAGAACACCGAAGACGTCGCCACGGGTGGCGACGAGAGCTGACGCGACCCGGTCGCGTCAGCCTGATCCACCACCAACGCCACTCACGGCACATGTACGAACCACCAGAAAGGAACTGCCACCATGGCAAAGCTCAGCACTGACGAGCTCATCGAGTCTTTCAAGGCAATGACCCTCATCGAGCTCTCCGAGTTCGTAAAGCTGTTTGAGGACACCTTCGATGTCACCGCTGCCGCCCCGGTCGCGGCTGCTGCTGCCGGCGGCGCGGCCGCTGTGGTCGAGGTCGAGGAGCAGGACGAGTTCGACGTCGTCCTCGAGGCGGCCGGCGACAAGAAGATCCAGGTCATCAAGGAGGTGCGCGCACTCACGAGCCTCGGCCTGAAGGAGGCCAAGGACCTCGTTGACGGCGCACCGAAGGCGGTCCTGGAGAAGGTTGCCAAGGACGTTGCGGAGAAGGCCAAGGCTGCCCTCGAGGGCGCTGGCGCCAAGGTCACCCTCAAGTGACCCGATCCCCGCGCCTGCTTCGGTAGGACGCGGGGACGTAGTGCGAGACAGCGGGACAGACCATCTGGTCTGTCCCGCTGTTCTGTTTGTCCCCATGTTCTGTCACTGTTCCCCTGTTCTTGTGTCGGACGTGTGCCGGTCGTCTCCGCGTCCGGCGCCATTCATACGCTGGCGTTTCCCTGTGGGTCAGCGATCCCTGACAGGATCCCTGACATCCGGTCCCTCAGGTGAGTCACTGTGAACCTTGACGTGGGGCGTTTGGAGGGTCATCCTCAGGGCATGTCGTGCGGTGGGCATATGGTGGCCCCGGGGGCGCAGTTGGACGAACGCGCCCATTTATGGGTAGGCTGTCGCTTTGCGCTGCTTCATGTTCCGCCTCGTCGTGTCCGTAGACCCATCAGGTAAGGTCAACAGCCTTGCCCGATCTATGTCGTCCCGCTGAGATCGTGTTCGCCCGGCAACGCCGATTCTTTCAGTTTCAGAAGGCCCGTGGAAGGACCATCCTTGGCTGCCTCGCGTATCGCGACCCAGACTGTGTCCACTGCTATAACGGCGTCAGGCCGTCTCTCTTTCGCGAAGATCCGCGAACCCCTGGAGGTGCCCGACCTCCTGGCTCTTCAGACGGAGAGCTTCGACTGGCTCCTCGGCAACGAGCGGTGGCAAGCACGCGTCACCGAAGCCAAGGCGGCCGGTCGTGGGGATGTGCCGGACAAGTCCGGCCTTGAGGAGATCTTCGAGGAGATCTCCCCGATCGAGGACTTCTCGGGATCGATGTTGCTGTCATTTCGCGACCACCGGTTCGAAGAGAAGAAGTACTCCATCGAGGAGTGCAAAGAGCGGGACATGACGTACTCCGCTCCGCTGTTCGTCACGGCGGAGTTCATGAACACCACCACCGGCGAGATCAAGAGCCAGACCGTGTTCATGGGCGACTTCCCGCTCATGACCGAGCGTGGCACGTTCGTGATCAACGGCACCGAGCGAGTGGTCGTCTCCCAGCTCGTCCGCAGCCCGGGCGTCTACTTCGAGCGGACCCCGGACAAGACGTCCGACAAGGACGTCTACACGGCCAAGGTGATCCCGAGTCGTGGTGCCTGGCTGGAGTTCGAGATCGACAAGCGCGACATGGTCGGCGTCCGCGTCGACCGGAAGCGCAAGCAGTCGGTCACGGTGCTGCTGAAGGCGCTGGGCTGGTCCGAGGCTCAGATCCTCGAGGAGTTCGGCGAGTACGAGTCAATGCGTCAGACCCTGGAGAAGGACCACACGGCCGGCCAGGACGAAGCGCTTCTGGACATCTACCGCAAGCTGCGCCCGGGCGAGCCGCCCACCCGCGAGGCTGCCCAGACCCTGCTGGACAACCTCTACTTCAACCCCAAGCGCTACGACCTGGCCAAGGTCGGTCGCTACAAGATCAACAAGAAGCTGGGCGTCGAGGCACCTCTGGCCGCCTCGGTCCTGTCGATCGTTGACATCGTCGCCGCGATTCGTCACATCGTCGCCCTGCACGCCGGCGACAGCACCATGCCGGGCAACCGCGACGGCAAGGCTGTCGACGTGCGCGTCGAGGTCGATGACATCGACCACTTCGGCAACCGTCGTCTGCGCAACGTGGGCGAGCTGATCCAGAACCAGGTGCGCACCGGCCTGTCCCGGATGGAACGCGTCGTCCGCGAGCGGATGACCACCCAGGACGTCGAGGCCATCAC
>DHJN01000137.1:0-5678 GCA_002404345.1 Actinobacteria bacterium UBA4719
TGGCCGGCTCCGCAGAACCCGCCGGCCGCACCCGACGAGCCCCCCGACCTACCTCAACCGTCGGACTAGCGGGCCCCGGCGAACCGGAGCCCGCTCTCGATGCCGGTCTCGACTAGGGAATGCCGTTGGCCGGCATCGGCTTGGACGCGCAGTCGCTGCAGGCCGTGACCGAGCCGTCAACGGTGGCCGTATAGATCGAACCCATGAATTGGGCAGCGCCATTCTGGATGGTCGCCATCTGCACACCTTGATAACCGAGGTGGTTGCTGGACGAATAGCCGAACGGAACAATGCCGGGCCCCTGGTCAAGCTGCCCGCTCTGGAGCGCGTTAATCACGTCTTGACGTGACGGATTGCGGCCCGCCTTCTTCATCAGCTGGACGAATGAATACCCGACCGCCATGCCGTAGACGACGTTGCCGTCGAAGGGAAGTGAGTTGATGTACTTGTCGTGTATCTGCTTGAACAGCGTGATCCACGGGCTGCTGGTGTCGCCCGTCGCTGGAAGATAGCCCGAGGTCACGATGCCATTGAGGAGACTCGCGCCCGCCGCGCCCTTGGAGAAGGTTGCGACAAGGCCGGCAAGGGTGGTCGGGTCAGCACCGACGCTGCTGACTACCCATTTCGGGTTGTAATGAAGCGCCGCAGCCGTCAGCAGCGTGAGGGCGGTAAATGCAGGGATGGTGTACAGAACCACGACCTGCGCCCCGGCAGCTTGCAGGTGCGCGATCTGTGGACCGAGGTTGATGTTGGTCGGAACGTACTTCTCCTTATCGACGACTTTCGCCGCTGCGATCTGCGAGTCGAGCCCTGTCACGCCACCCTGTCCGAAGTCGTCGTCCTGGTAGAGATAGCCGACCTTCATGCCGGAGTAGGTGTCGTTGACGTACTTTCCGGTGATCTTGCCCTCGATGATGTAGTCGGGCTGCCAGCCAAAAGTGTCTGGCCACTTCGACGGCTGGTTCCAGCAGTCACAACCGGACGCGACGAACAGGTCGGGAACTTTCTGGCTGTTCAGGTAGTCGACGACTGCTGTATGTGTTGGCGTACCAAGCCCGTTGAATACCGCGAACACCTTGTCCTGGAGCACCAGTTTGTGCACCACCGTGGACGTGTTCGCGGGGTTGTAGCCATCGTCCTCGTACATGTACTTGATCGTTCGGCCATTGACGCCGCCGTGGTCGTTGACCCACTGGAAGTACGCATCCGAGGCCTTGGAGATCTCGGAATAACCGGGAGCGGCAGGACCTGTTAGCGGTTGGTGGCTCCCGATGGTGATCTGAGTCGCGGTAATGCCGGGTGCGGATGCAGTGTTGGTTGTGCTGCCGCTGCCGCCCCCGCACGCAGCTAATACCAGCGCGACGACCACAAGCCAAGCTCCCCGCGATGTAGAGAGTCGCCGGATCGATAAGGTCTCCATTTTTCCCTCCAGGTTGTGAACCACTCCCTGTGCGCGGACCCCGGAATGAGCCTGACAAGCGCCCCCGTTTCGCCGATAGTACTATCGGCGAATGGCCATGGCAAGAAGAGAATTAGGCCTGGCTCTCGAACAATGGCGCCGGCGCTGACTCGCCGGGCGGCCAAGGAGCGCACGCGTAAGCGTCTGATCACCGCCGCTCGCGACTTGATTCTGTCAGGCCATGAGACCCGCCTCGCCGCGAGCGCGGTGGCGAAGCGAGCGCGCGTCGCGGGCGCAACTTTCTATGAGCATTTTCGAAGTCGGGACGACCTTCTGAAAGCGCTTGCAGACGACCTTTTCGACGAGCTGCGGGAAAAGCTGGCAAAGAGCCGGCGGGAAGCCCTGGCGGCTCCCAGCAACGAAGAGAAGTTGCGCCAGGAGTTCCAGACTCCGCTCGATGTGTTGGCCGCCAATCCGGACCTCTTTCGACTCTCCCTTCGGGTCCGACACTATCCTGCGTCGCCACTCGGCGACTCCAGCCGCCGCCTGTCAGGCAATACCCGCGGTGATGTGGTCGAGGAGCTCGTCGCCCGAGGTTACCCGCACGATAGCCCGGAGGAGCGGCGGCGACTCGAGATGATCGCGGATGTCCATATCGCCGCCACCGAAGTGCTTGCGCTTGGCTACCTTTCGGGACGATATCCCGATCTCAATGAGGTCGCGGACATGCTGGTCTTGGTCACACATGGCACCCGGCTGGCTAGAGGATGGCGGGGCTGACAGCTCTCGGACCGGACGCCAAGGCAATCCAGGATCGCGATTCCTGAACCTCCGAGCGCGCTTGATCACCGGTGATCATGTCGTGCCGATCGCCGGCTCAGAAGTGCCGGCCTTGCGACGACTGGCCCTCAACCGCCACAGACGGACGAGGCCACCCTGTATACCGTGCGGGAACGCCAGCATTGCCACTACGAAGACGCCTCCGAACAACGCCAGCGGCAGCTGGTCCCGCACCGCGCTGGGCAGGTGCACGGCGTCATTGACAGAGCCGATCCAATCGGGAACGAACACCACGACCAACGCACCCCAGACCGCTCCGGGCAGCGTGCCAAGTCCGCCGATAACGATCGCGGCCAAGAGCAGCAACGAAAGGGTCAGAGGAAAGCTGCCGGGCGCGGCCAAGTTTGAGGTGTATGCGAGAAGCGATCCGGCCAATCCGGCACATGCTCCACTGAGGACGAATGCGACCACCTGTGTGCGAGCAACACGAATTCCATAGAGAGCCGCCGCGACCTCGTCCTCACGGATGGCGCGGAAATCCCTTCCGTACCGCGTGCGCACGAGGTTAGCGAGCACCACGAACGTGACGACTGTCGGTACGAGGCCGATCCACGCGAGCCACACCTCCGGCGCGACCGAGCTGAGCGCGTCGGGAGGAGTCAGCGCAGGGACTGAAGTACCGGCGTCGCCGCCGAAAATGTTGGAGAACCTCACCGCGACGCCGGGCAAGCCGACGGCGAGACCCAGTGTCGCGCCGGCGAGGTATGGGCCCCGGAGTCGGGCTGCCGCAGCACCAACGATGATCGAAGCCACGGACGTGACGACAGTCGCAGCAGACATAACCAGCGCTGGATTCAGGTCCGTGTGCCCCTTGAGCACCACAGCCGTCGTATACGCACCGATTCCCATCAACGCGCCGTGGCCGAGCGAGAGCTGTCCGTTCAGGCCCGTGAGGACGGTGAGGCCGGCCGCCGCGATGGCGAAGTAGCAGACGCTGGAGAGTTGGTAGACGAGGAATGGATTGTATGGATCGATTGCCCAGACTGCCAGCGCTGCTCCGAGTCCGAAGCCCAGCCCCACCATCGAATGGCGCAGCAGAGCGGGACGAACAGATCCCAAACCCTTCATCAAATGCCTCATGCGCTCACACCCGCCTTTCCGCTGCATGCACGAACAGGCCCTGCGGTCGAACCATGAGGATCGCGATCAGGATTGCGAGCGCACCCGCAGTCTCGAGGTCGGGTCCGAGGTAACCGCCGATGAATGAGAGTGCGAGTCCCATCGCCAACCCGCCCACCAGCGCTCCGATTGGACTGTCGAGCCCCCCGAGCACGGCGGCCGTAAAGCCGTAAACGAGAATCGCGTCCATGTTGTTCGGGTAGAGCAGCAGAGTGGGCGCGACGAGCAGGCCGGCCAGAGCACCGGCCACGGTTGCCAGGCCCCATCCGAAGGTGAGCAGCCGACCCACGCGCACGCCAAGAAGTCGCGCAATCTCAGGCGCGAAAGCGGCCGCGCGCATGCTGAGCCCGAGGCCGGTGAATCGGAACAACACGAGCAGGGCCACCATGACGAGCAGCACGACGCCGATGGTGAAGATGTTGAAGGGCGACACCGGGATGAAGACCCCGCCCACCTGCATGGCTGCGATTGAGAAGGGAGCAGGGAAGGACCGGATCTGAGCACCCCAGATCATTGGCACGACCGCTTCGAGAATGAGCAGGAGGCCGAGCGTCAGGATGACCGCGTTGAGTGGCGGTCCATTCTCCACCCAGCGGACGATTCCTCGCTCGGCAACGGCTCCAATAACAAAGCCCGCCGCGAGGGCCGCGACGAATCCGAACCAGTAGTTGCCGGTTAGCTGGAAGACGGCCAGCGCGATGTAGGTGGTCGCCATCGCCATTGCGCCCTGGGCAAAGTTCACGACCCGGGTGGCACGCCATACCAGCACGAGGGCAAGCGCCAGAGCTGCATAGATCATCCCTGCCGCGAGGCCGGTGAGGGTCAGAACCAGGAAATAGTTCATGAGCCGGCCCGACGGTCAGTAGCCGAGATACGCATGCCAGAGCTCCTCCTCGTGGGCGAGCTCCCCCGCCCGACGCGAAGCGACAGTTCGGCCCGATGAAAGAAGCAACGCCTCATCAGCGATCGCGAGCGCGCTGCGGGCGTTCTGCTCGACAAGCAGCACGCTGAGCCCGCGCTGGCCGCGAAGTTCGTGGATCGTGCGCATGATCAAGCTCACAATCCTGGGGGCGAGGCCCAGGGATGGCTCGTCGAGCAGCAGGAGCTCCGCTCGCGACATGAGCGCGCGACCGACCGCAAGCATCTGGCGCTCTCCACCCGATAACGAGTTGGCCGGCAGGTGGCGGCGAGCCGCCAGCGGAGGAAACAGCGCCATCACCTCGTCCAGCGCTTTGCGGAGGTCGGCCCGATCGCGACGCCAGAGGTGTGCCAGTCGCAGGTTCTCGTCGACCGTGAGCTCGCGAATGATTCCGCCGCCTTCAGGGACCATGCTGATTCCCAAACGCACGATGGCCTCGGGCGACATCCCGGTGAGCAGGCGGCGCCCATACGAAACCGTTCCGGCGCGCGGGCGGACCAGACCTGCGATCGCCCGGATCAAGGTCGACTTACCCGCCCCATTTGGGCCCAGCACGGCAGTGATGCTGTTGTCGGGTATGCGCAGGCTGACGCCGTCGAGCGCCGCGACGCCCCCGTACGAAACGCTGAGCCCATCAACCTCGAGCATCCGCCCCTTCTTCCGCGACATTCAGCGTGAGCTCCTCGCCGAGGTAGGCATCGGTCACCGCCTTGTCCTTCTGCACGCGCTCGGGAGGACCAGAGGCGATGAGACGGCCGAAGTCAAGGACGTGAACCCGCTCGCAGACGCTCATGATGAGGTCCAATCGATGCTCGACCAGAGCCACCGACATCTGCGCGCGGAGGGAACGCAGCAGGTCGGCGAGTTCCTTGATCTCGGTCGATGTGAGGCCGCTCGCGGGCTCGTCGAGCAACAGAAGGGAAGGCCGCGACACAAGTGCACGGGCCAGTGAAACCCACTTCTGGACGCCGTATGGCAAGACGCCTGGATACCAGTCGGCGAAATGCTCGATGCCAAGCAAGCGGAGCTGGTCGCGGGCGAGATCCGCGGTCTCGGCCTCGTATCGATCTGAGCGACTCAGACCAGTAAGTGCGGACACGAACCCCGGACGTGCCGCACGGCGCGCCCCCACCATGACGTTTTCGAGCACTGTCAGGCCGCGCCAGAGACCGAGCCCTTGCAGAGTTCTAGCGATACCGAGGGCGTTCAGCTCGTGGGGCCGCACGCCGTTGATGCGCCGGCCGTCGTACAGGATCTCGCCCGCCTGCGGTTTCAGAAAACCGGAGACGACGTTGAACAAGCTGGTCTTACCAGCGCCGTTCGGGCCGATGATGCCGACGATTTCCCCGGCAGGCACTTCGAGGGATACATCATCCAGAGCAAGCAACCCTCCGAAGCGCA
>DHJN01000137.1:5766-7556 GCA_002404345.1 Actinobacteria bacterium UBA4719
AAGCTACCTTGCCGGACCCGACTTTCGGATCTAACGCTCAACTCGGCTTCCCTTGAGGGGCGACGCCCACCGCCCCCGCTACCATTCGAGGACAGTGGTCGCCCGCCTCAAGCCTTACTGGCTTCACGTTTATCTCCTGGTCTACACGCCGACCCTGCTGCTCGCCGACAGCCAGACCACTGCGCTCTGGCAGCAATGGATCCTTGGGCTCCTGACCTTTGCCGCGCTCTACCTCGCCGCGCTGAAAGCGCCGCGCGAGCAAAGACTGCAGGTGTGGATCTGTGTCGTGGTCGCCACCGGCTTCGAGATCTTCGGCTCGCTCATCTGGGGCCTGTACCAGTACCGCTTCCACAACGTTCCGCTGTATGTGCCGCCCGGTCATGGCGCTGTGTATTTGTTTGGATTGCTGGCAGCGCGCACGCCGGTTGTTCTGCGGTACGGGCGACGCGTCGCGCACGTGATTCTCGCCGGCGCCTCGACCTGGGCTCTCTTGGGGCTCACCGTCCTCCCGTTGATCACTGGTCGTTTCGATCTTCAGGGCGCGATGTGCCTGCCGATCTTTGCCTGGTTCGTGCTGCGATCGCCGCGCTGGCCCTTGTTCGCTGCCATCTTTATCGCCACGGGCGAGCTGGAGATCTTCGGCACGTTCTTCCGCAACTGGTACTGGCTGCCCGTCGCGCCGTGGACGCACATCCCTTCAGGCAACCCGCCGTCGGTGATCGCGGGCGGCTACTGCGTGATCGACGCCTCGGTCCTCCTGGTGATGCGAGGAGTCCTCGCCATCCGCAACCAGCTCCAGACCCTTCGTCCCGTGCCGGTCGGCCAGGAGACCTGACCCGATCTCGATCGTCAATCGGATCACTTTGCCCCATCGCGGTCGGGTTGGCCGTGGTTCCCCCCGGCCATGGCTTTGTCTCTGATGTCGGCTAGCGTGGCGGGGAGAGCCTAATTCGTAATAAATCCAATCCCGGGAGGGAGAGCAGAGCCTGCGGCGGAGCCGCACGCTCGATGAGGGGAACCGACTGGTTCCCTCTCATAAGGTCGGGCGAAGCCCGACCGTCATCAGCTGTTCATCTCGACGACCGCAGTGCCCATAGTCGTGCGGTTGCCCTCGGGATCCTCACCCCAGATCTCCAGCTCTGCGTGCAGTCCGTTGACGCTGCTTACACGACCACGACAGCGGTAGGGCTTGCCCGGCACGTCGACCCCCCGATAGCTCACCTCGAAGCTCTTGAGCGTGCCTCGCTCCCCGAGCCAGTCCGTCACGAGCTGTCCAAGGAATGCGGCCTTGAGGAGACCATGCAGGATCACGCCCGGCAATCCGACACCACGCGCGAAGTCCTGGTCGTAATGGATCTCGTAGAAGTCACCCTGCGCACCGGCGTACTGCACCAGCTGGCGCGTCGTCGGATGCTTGATGAGGTCAGGGAGCTCCTCGCCTGGCTGCAGGTTCATCGTCTGATCGCGGTCCCGCGCAGCCGCGCCACCAGCCGGCCGTGGCCGTTGAAGTACTCCGTCTCGAAGATGATGAACAGCAGGCTGCCGCTTCCCCCCGTCTTCTCGTAGACATCCACCACCTTGCCGATGGCGGTGATCGTGTCGCCGACCTTGACCGGTTCCAGGTATTCAAAGCGGTTCCCCCCGTTGAGCCACCCCTTGCCGTACTCCTCGGCTTCAGGAAGGTGAGCGCTCACCGGCGCCAGCGCGACGAGGAACGTGGGCGGCGCCTCTGTCAGCCAGCGCGGATAGGAATCGCCGATCGCCTCGGTGAAGCGCCTCAGATGGCCCGC